>CANHZX010000071.1 GCA_947465215.1 Betaproteobacteria bacterium
GATACGCTGCGTTATGTGCGTACGGCGATCGGCTACCGCGAATTTCTCGAGGCTCGCCAGAAGCAGGGCAAGCCGCTGCGGCCGCAGGGTATTGATCACACGGCCGTCGGTAAAACACTCGCCGCCGCCGGCAATCGCACGCTGACCGAACGCGAAGCCAAGCAGCTGCTGGCGCAATACGGCCTGCCGGTACCGAAGGAGCTGCTGGCGACCACTGCGGATGAGGCGGCAGCCCATGCCCGCGGCATCAACGGCCCGGTGGCGCTGAAAATCGAATCCGAAGACATTGCTCATAAGACCGAAGCCGGGGCGATCTGCCTCAACGTCAGCGGTGAAGCAGCGGTGCGCCAGGCGTATGACGAAGTGCTGGCCGCAGCAAAGCGTTACAAAGCCGATGCCAAGATCGCCGGCGTGCTGGTGCAGGAGATGGTGCCGCGCGGCACCGAGATGATGCTGGGCATCGTCCGCGACCCGGTATTCGGGCCGCTGGTGGCGGTGGGCTTCGGCGGCATTTATGTCGAGGTCATGCGCGACATCACCTTCAGGGTGCCGCCGGTGGACGCGCCGACCGCCCGTGAAATGCTCGGCGAATTACGTAGTTACAAGATCCTCGAAGGCGTGCGCGGCATGGCGCCTGCGGATATCGAAGCACTGGTGGACTGCATCGTGCGGCTGTCATGGCTGGCCCACGACCATGGCGATGCGATCCGCGAACTGGACGTTAACCCGTTGACCGTGCTGGCCAAGGGTGCAAAAGTGGTCGACGCGCTGCTGGTCGCCGGCCGGGACAGCTGATTGGCCCCAAGCCTTCAGCCCTGAAATTCATCGAAGGAGAAGATTCATGTTTACATTCAACCGTCAGGCCGCACTGGGTGCGGTAATCGCGCTGTCCAGCGCCGCGTTCAGCGCCGGTGCGCTGGCGCAGGCCTACCCGAGCAAACCCATCCGTATGATCCTGCCGTTTCCGGCGGGTGCTCCCAGCGATCTGGTGGGTCGCTTCATCGGCCAGAAAATGGGCGAGCAGATGGGCTACAACATGCTCCCAGACAACCGCGTCGGTGCCGGCGGTACGCTGGCACTGTCATTGGCCGCCACTTCACCGGCCGACGGCTATACCGTATTGGTGACATCACCGACGATCGCCATCAGCCCGGCACTGTACAAAAAACTCAGTTATGACGCGGTCAAGGATTTTGCGCCGGTGGCGCGTCTGGCCGCGATTGAAAACGTGATGGTGGTGCATCCCTCGGTACCCGTGAAGACGCTGAAACAGTTCATCGACATGGCGAAGGCCAAGCCCGGCGTGCTCAATTACGGCTCGGGCGGCGCCGGAACCACCAACCATCTGGCCAACGAGCTGTTGAAGCACCTGCAGAAAATCAACGTCGTCCATGTGCCGTATAAAGGCGCGACGCTGGCCACGGTGGCGGCGATCAGCGGAGAAGTGGATCAGACCATTGTATCGGTGGCGTCGATCCTGCCGTTGATCAAGCAGAACAAAGTGCGGCCGATTGTTGTGCTCTCGGAAAAACGCGTGAACAACCTGCCGGATGTGCCGACCTCGACCGAAGCCGGTTATCCGGAATTCAAAATGTCGATCTGGTACGCGATGTTTGCGCCGGCCAATACGCCGCGCGAGATCATCAACAAGCTGAGCACGGAAGCACAGAAGGCGCTGGATTCCAAGGATCTGCGCGCGACGCTGGATTCGCAGAGCATCAATCCCTGGTACGGCACGCCGGAGCAGCTCGGTGCCTTGCTGAAAACCGAGATCCCGCGCTACGCGACCATCGTCAAGAGCGCCGGCATTCAGCAGCAGTAAAACCTTTTTCAGTTAAGAGAGATTCATTATGTCGAAAACGTCTGCCGCCAGCGCCTTGCTGGACGCCGATCACCCTGATTTCCTCCGCATCACCCCCGAGGAAGCCACCGAACTCGGCCAGCGCGCCCTCGAAGCCGTCGGTTACAGCGGTGAAGACGCCCGCATTACCATCGACCAGCTCGTCGACAACTCGCTATGCGGCTATCGTTTCGCCGGCCTGCCGCGCGTGCTGGCCATCGCCACCGACGTCAAGACCAAGCAGACGCGCCGGCCGGTGAGCATCGTCCGCGAGACGCCGGTATCTGCGCTGATCGATGGCGGCAACAACATCGGTTATGTTGCAGCCTACCGCGCTGCAGAAGTCGCCATCCAGAAAGCAAAGACCTCGGGCATGGCGACTGTCGGTGTTTATGACAGCTACTACAGTGGCCGCAACGCCTACTTTGTCGAGAAGATCGTCAATGCCGGACTGGTCGGCTTTCATACCTCGGCTGCATCGCCGCGCGTACTGCCGCCCGGTGCCGCCAAGCCGATGCTCGGCACCAACCCGATTTGTTTCGGTTTCCCCTCGGACAATGGCCCGGTTGTGGTCGACATGGGCACGGCTTCATTCATGTGGGGTGAGGTCATGTTGCACGCCCACCTTGGTGAACCGCTGCCCGAAGGCGTAGGCTTTGACGAGCAGGGCCTTCCGTCCACCGATGCTTCGAAAGTGCTCAAGGGGGGCGTCGCGCCCTTCGGTGGCCATAAGGGTTATGGCCTGTCCTTCGCGATTCAGGCGTTGGGCATCCTTGCCGGCTCACACCTCGCCAAAGGCAATGTGCGCGACTACGCCTTTTTCTTCTGGGTCGTTGATCCGGAAATCATGCTGCCCGGGGGCGAGTTCCCGAAACGCATGGCTGAGTATGTGCAGCAGATCAAGGACACGCCGAAGCAACCGGGCGTTGATGAAATCCGCATCCCGTCGGAGCGCGCCTATCGTGAGCGTGAACGCCGGCGCCAGGAAGGCATCCTCGTCGACAAGAAAGTGGTGGAGTCATTGAAGACCATCGCTGCCGGCGGAATGATTGAATATCAGTAATAAAAACAAATGCTTATGAAATCCCGTGCGTGTGTCGCCAAAGCCGCAGCCCTGATCCTGACATCAGTCTTTTCCTGCGGCGCTACGGCGGCGGGTTTTCCCGACAAGCCGCTGCGCATGGTAGTGCCGTTTGCGCCGGGTGGGCCGACCGACATCGTCGGTCGCGCGATTGCACAGAGACTGACCGAAACCTTCGGCCAGTCGATGGTGATCGACAACCGCGCCGGTGCGGGTGGTGTGGTCGGCGCTGATATGGTGGCCAAGGCGGCTCCGGATGGTTACACCACGCTGCTGTGCAGTACCGGTGCGATGGCGATTAATCCCGGGTTGATGGATAAGTTGCCTTACGACAGCGTGAAAGACTTCGCCGGGATTTCGCTTGTAGTGACTATTCCCTATCTGCTGCTGGTCAGCCCGTCATCGCCAGTAAAGACGGTTAAGGAGCTGATTGCCGAAGCAAAGAGCAAGCCGGGCAGCATGAACTACGGCTCTGCAGGTACCGGCAGCACCTCGCACCTCGCCGGAGAACTGTTCAAAACCATGGCCGGCATTGAAATGGTTCACATCCCGTACAAGGGCAGTGCCCCGGCCTCCATTGACCTGATCAGTGGCCGACTGCAGACCATGTTCAACGCGGTAGCGATTGCGATGCCCTTCGTGAAAGGCGGGAAAATGCGCGCCATTGGTATTTCCACGCAGGCGCGTTCGCCGCTGGTTCCGGAGGTGCCGACGATTTCAGAATCCGGCGTGCCGGGTTTTGAAGTATTGACCTGGCACGGCATCTGCGCGCCTTCGAAGACGCCGAAACCCACCTTGAAAGTGCTCAACGTCGCAATTGTTCAGGCCGTGCAGCATCCCCAAACACGGCAACATCTCTCTTCAATCGGCGCGGATGTGGTCGGCAGTTCGCAGGAAGAGTTCGAGAAGTTCATCAAGAGCGAACTCGCCAAGTGGTCGAAGATCATCAAGGCTTCTGGCGCAACCGCGTACTGATCGCGGCTTTATCCGATGAGCACCCTTGAGCATCTGCTGAACCCGCGCGGCATTGCCGTGGTCGGAGCCTCCGAGGAGGCCGGACGTCCCGGCGCACAATGCGTGCAGGCCCTGCAGGAGCGCAGCTACGCCGGCGGCATTTACCCGGTGAATCCTAAGTATCAGGAACTCAACGGTTTGCGCTGTTATGCGTCGATCAAGGACGTCCCGCAGCCCTGCGATGTCGCCGTGATTGCCTTGCCGGCGGCTCATGTGCCGCAGGTGGTGGCCGATTGCGGCAGCAACGGCGTGCGCTTTGCCGTGGTGCTCGGCGGCGGATTCCGCGAGGGCGGAGAAGCGGGGCAGGCGCTGGAACGCAGCCTTCTGGAGAATGCAAAAAAATTCAACGTCCGCCTGATCGGTCCCAACTGTCTGGGCATGGTAAACATCCATGCGGCTGCATTTTCAGCGTTCGGCAGCCTGTCGCGGCCGCCTTATTTGAACAAGGGCAACGTCTCAGCTGTATTGCAGAGCGGCGGCTTCGGCAACAGCCTGGTGTTCCGCTGTCACGACGCCGGCATCGGCTTCCGTTATGTCGTCACCAGCGGCAACGAAGCCGACATCTCGGCGCCGGAGCTGATCAACGCCTTTGTTGATGATCCGGAAACCAAAGTCATCCTTGCCTATATCGAAGGCGTCGGCGATGGCCGCGCATTTGTTGCGGCAGCGGAGCGTGCGCGGCAGGCGGGCAAACCGGTGGTGGTGTGGAAGGCGGGCAATACCCGTCAGGGCCTGCGTGCGGCGGCTTCGCATACTGCGAACATGGCCGGGTCCTATGACATCTACCGCGCGGCATTCAAGGCCGCCGGCATCATCGAAGTGACTGACATGGAAGAGGCTGCCGATTTCGTTCAGGCGCTGCTGGGCCAGCCGACAGCATCCGGCCGCAATGTCGCGGTGATGGGCGGCTCGGGCGGCTCGGCAGTGGTGTTTTCAGATGCTGCAGATGCCTATGGCCTGACGCTGGCGCCACTGACGGCGGAAACGATGGGCGTGCTGCGCGAGAATCTGCCCAGCGTGGCATCCCTCGACAACCCGGTGGACTTTGCCGCCGGTTTTCTCGGCGACAAGAATGCCGGCAAGCTGGAACGCGCCATTGACGCGATTCTCGCCGACCCCGGTATTCATCAATTCGGCATGCTGTTCGCCACAGTATCGGCCGGCAACGGTGTCATGATGGCGCAGGCCATGGCCAACGCCGCCACGCGCAGCGACAAACCCCTGCTGGCGTTTGCCGCCGCGCCTCAGGAAAACGCCGTGGAGATGTTCGCGATCCTGAAGCAGGCGGGGATTCCCGTTACGCGGTCGGTCAAGCGCCTCGCGCGATCGATGCAGGTGCTTGCGGATTTCCATGACGCGAAGCAGCGCCAGCCCGAGGCGGTCACCGGCCCGGCGATCCCCGTCAATGTACTCGACGACTGGTCGGGCATGATGAACGAGCATGCGGCGAAGCTGTTGCTCAAGGCCTGTGGCGTTCCCGTCAGCGACGATATTCTGTTTCCGCCGGCACCGATCTCCGCGCATCTGGCGCAGGCCTGCCGGTTTCCCGCGGCGCTGAAAATTGTCTCGATCGACATTGCCCACAAGAGCGATATCGGCGGGGTCGTGCTGAACCTGCGCACACCGGCTGAACTGGCTGCGGCAAGTTCGGCGATGCTCGATGACATGAGCGCTGCCGCGCCACGCGCCAAGTTACAGGGATTCCTGGTGTCGCCGATGGTGACTGACGGCCTCGAAACCATTGTCGGCGTCATCAATGATCCGGTCTTCGGGCCGGTAGTCGCCTTCGGGCTTGGCGGCGTTTACGCCGAAACGCTGAAGGACATGACTTATCGCCTGGCGCCCTTCGGCGAAGCAACGGCGCATCAGATGATTCAGGAGTTACGCGCGGCCGATCTGTTCAAGGGGCAGCGCGGTCAGAAGCCGCGGGATGTGCAGGCGCTGGCCACACTGCTGGCGACGGTCTCACGGCTGGCCTGGGAACAGCGCGAACGTATCGCCGAACTGGATATTAATCCGGTGCTGGTGCGGCCGGAAGGGCGCGGCGTGGTGGCGGTGGATGCCCTGATAGTGCTTCGCTGCAAATAATAAAAATAATCTCAACGATTGCGAAGTATCTTCGCTGCTGATCTGAGCATATAAACTGCGGCGTTTACCTTTTTCTCGGGAGGGCAGGGCGGGCAGCCAATAATCAACGGGCTGCTGATTTTTTGATTCCGCCGGACATACGCGCCTGCCACTGCGCTACCAATACATAGAAGACCGGTACCAAGGTAACAGCCAGTATGGTGGATGCCAGCATTCCGGAAAACACTGTAATACCGATGGATTTTCTTGCTGCAGCGCCGGCTCCGGATGATGTAATAAGCGGAACCACACCGAGGATGAAGGCAAATGAGGTCATCAAAATCGGTCTAAATCGCCTTCTGGAGGCTTCGAGTGCCGCGTTGATGATGTCCATACCCTGATGGTGTAATTCGCGTGCAACTTCGACGATCAAAATTGCATTTTTCGCAGACAGTGCAATTAAAAGTACCAGACCAATCTGCACATAAATATTGTTGGGCAGATGCACTGCCATTAGAACCGAAACCGTACCTACCAGTGATAGCGGTACGGCGAGAAGTACGGGCACTGGTGCAAGCCAGGATTCGTATTGTCCGGCAAGGACGAAATACACCAGCAATATGGCGAGAGCAAATACCAATCCTACAGTGCCTCCTACGAGTTTTTCCTGATAAGACATTCCGGTCCATGCGTAGGTAACGCCCGGCGGTAATTTCTCTTCGGCAATTTTCTCGAGAATTTTCAGCGCATCCCCCGAACTCACGCCCGCTACAGAAGCGCCCAGGATGGGTGCTGTGGGATAAAGGTTGTATTGAGAGGCCACTGCCGGGCCGAAGGTCGGTATAAGCTCGGCAAAAGCGCTCAGCGGAACCATATCTCCGGATTTGCTGCGCACTGTAAGCTGACCGATTGTTTGCAGGTCGCGGCGGTTACTGGCGTCAGCCTGCACATAGACCGAATAGTTTTGTCCGAATTTCGAAAACTGGTTAACGTATGACGAGCCCAGATAGGTCTGAATTGCACTATAAGCATCGCCTACCGAGACACCCAGGGTCTCGGCACGTGGGCGGTTCAACTCCAGTTTTATTTGAGGAACTGATACCCGCAAGGTTGTAAACGCTAATTGAATGCGCGGATCAGCACTGGCCGCTGCTACGACAGTGTCGGCGGCAGCGCTGAGTTTTCCATAATCCGCACTTCCGTCTGTGAGCAGCAATTGCATCTGAAAGCCGCCTGACAGACCCAGGCCATTAATCGGCGGAGGTACGAGTACACGGCTGCTGGCTTCTGGAATTTCAGCAAGGCCTCTGGTCAGTTTTTGGTAAATATTCAGCAGACCCTGGTCTGGAGAACTGTTCCGTTTTGACCAATCGTCAAGAACCAAATAAACCAGGCCAGCATTGGATAAAGAGGCATTGCCGTCAACTGGTGAAATGCCGCTAATAGCGATTGCATGTGCCACCCCAGGCGTTGCGCGTGCCACTTGAACCACCTTGTTCAATGCAACGGTAGTGCGTTCTAACGAGGCGCCGTCGGGTAACTGAACGGCTACCATCACATAGCCCTGGTCTTCCGTAGGAATAAAGGCGGTGGGAATGGTGAGGAAGCCGTATCCTGCCGCACCTATCAGCAATGCAGCAATCAGGGCACTGCTTTTCTTGTGCCGAATCAGCTTTTCAATGATGCGAATATAGCTATTTTCCGCCTTCGCAAAAGTCGCGTTAAATCCTCTTGAAAACGCATTGGGCGGGCGCGAGGTGTCGGGCATCCGCAAGTATTGAGCGGACTGTGTGGGTTTGAGCGTTATGGCATTGATGCCTGACAGAATGGCTGTTGCCGCAATGACGAGCGCAAATTGGCGATACATCTGGCCGGTAATTCCAGGAATGAAGGCTGCCGGAAGAAATACCGCGGTCAATACCAGCGTGATGCCGATAATCGGTCCCATCAGTTCGCTCATTGCCTCGGTGGCGGCCTGCCGGGCTGGTTTTTCTGATGACATTCGCTGCGCCACACCCTCAACCACGACGATAGCGTCATCCACAACAATGCCGATGCAAAGCACGATCGCAAAAAGAGTCAGCAAATTAATGCTGAAGCCGAGAAGTGCCATGAAGGCAAAGGCTCCGACGATAGTGATCGGGACCGTGGTGGCGGGTACGAGCGTAGCCCTCCAGTCCTGCAGGAAAACCAAGATCACAATCAGCACAAGGATTCCAGCCTCGAACAGGGTGGAATAGACTTCGTCGATCGATGCTTTTACAAATACTGTGGTGTCAAGGGCAATGTCATGGCGCATGCCCTTGGGAAAGCTGGCGGCCGCTTTGGTTAATTCATCAGAAACCGCCTTCGCAGTGTCAAGGGCATTGGCGTCTGGTAACTGGTAAATGGCTATGCCGCCTGAGGGCTTGCCATCATATCGGAACTCCTGAGTGTAGCTTTGGCTACCCAACTCAATATGTGCAACATCACGCAAGCGGACAATAGTGCCATCGGATGCGGTGTTCACGATCAGATCGCCAAAATCCCTGGGGCTTGTCAGGGGGCTGTCAACCGTCACCGTTAGTTGTAAATCCTGGCCTTCAGCAGCGGGAGGTGCACCAATCTGACCTGCACTGATGCGTTGGTTTTGTTGGGAAAGGACGCTGATAACTTGACTGGGAACAAGGCTGCGCTGCCGCATTTGCGAGGCATTCAGCCAAACGCGCATGGCGTACTGGCCTACGCCAAAGACATTGACATCCGCCACCCCGGGGATACGCATCAGCCGATCGCGTAACTGCAGGCTGGCGAAGTTGCTTAGAAAAAGAGAGTCGTGATTGGGATCATCTGAACTTAGCGTGATCATCTGCAAAATCGCAGTCGACTTGGTTTTTGTGACAACCCCTTGCTGCTGTACCGCGCTTGGCAGAAGGGGGACTGCAATTGCAACCCTGTTCTGTACGGCGACTTGGGCCTGATCGGTGTTGGTGCCTACATTAAAGCTTACGGTAAGGACGTAGCGTCCGTCGTTGGAGGCATTGGACTGCATGTACAGCATTCCAGCCACACCGTTGACCTGCTGCTCAATGGCTCGACCTACGACCTCTTGGACCGTCTTTGCGTTTGCGCCGGGGTAGCTGGCGCTAACCTGGATGGTCGGTGGCGTGAGTTGTGGGTATTGCGAAACCGGCAACCCCATTGCTGCAACCGCGCCCAACAACAAAATCAAAAGGGCCAGTACATTGGCCAGGACCGGGCGGTCAATGAAGAATTTTGCGATCACGGGCTACCTGCTCCCAGTCGTTGGTGATGCAGCGGCTTTTTCAGTATTTTTGGGTGTAACAGTGTTATCTGAATGGGGCTTGACGACCTGGCCGTCACTAAGTTTGTTATAGCCGATTGAAACAACCTTCTCACCCGCAGAGAGGCCGCTCAATACCTCCTTGAGATTTCCTGGGAGATCGGCAGTGCGAATGTTGTGACGTTTTGCCCGGCTGTCTTCCCCAACTACGAATACGTAATCGCCTTGCTGATCCGAAAGCACCAGGTCGCGTGGAAGCGCCAGGGCAGGGCGATCTGGCCCCAGTTGTACGCTGAGCTGAACATACAGTCCGGGGAAAAGACGATAGTCCTTATTCGGGAACTTGCCGCGCACGGCAATCGTACCCGAGGTGCTGCCAACCAAATGATCAACAAAATCTAGTATTCCAGTTTCGGAGGCATTTGCCTCACCCTGCAGGCGCGCCGATACAGGGGTGCCGTCCAATTTTCTTTTGGTAGATTGGCCCTGCTTGACAAATTTCTCGCGGATGCGCAGTGCATCTCTCTCGCTGACCGCTGCATTTACATAGGCGGGTGCGATCTGGACAAGTGTTCCCAGTACCGTGCCGCCGGGGGCTGCGCCAACATAATTGCCGACATCCACCAGCCTCTTGCTCATCACGCCATCAAATGGGGCACGCTCTTCGGTATAGGCGAGGTTGATTTGTGCAAGTTTGAGGTTGGCTTCAGCTTGCTGTAAATTGGAAAGATCGGACTCTACATTGGATACCGAGGTGGCATTTTCTTTAGAGAGTTGAAGTTGCCGTTCATAATCCTTTTTGGCTTGATCCAAACGGGCCTGATTGAGCTTGACCTGTTCAATGTAGGAATCGGGTTCGATTGAAAAAAGCAGTTGCCCGGCTTTGACCGAATCTCCATCCTTGAAACCGATATGTTTTAATTTCCCGGCGACTCGTGCCGTTACATTCACCTGTTGTACAGGCGCAACCGTTCCATCCAGATCAATTCGATTTGCCACCATGCGATTCTGGAGGGTGAGTGTGGTTACTGTGACCAGATCCGTTGATGGGTTTTGGGGCTTGGGTTTGCAAGCTGAGAGGCAGAACGCGCTTAACAGGACGAGAACTAAAAAACGAGAATATTTAAAACGTGTCGGCATCATGGGTTTGTGCTGTCCTGTAAAACACGGGCTGTAGGATTCAATGTCGCTTCAGGTGTGGATGGCGTCCAGCCGCCCCCCACTGAACGGTATGCGCTAATGGCGGCCAGCAGAACACTGGACTGCGCCTGGACTAAAGAGTCGGAAGTTTGCAACTGTGATTGCTGTGCGTTGGTCACAGTAGTGAAATCAGTCAGACCATTTAGATATCGTCGTAACGACAAATCGGTGCTGCGTTTGGCAGCTGTGTAGCCGCGTCCCAATGCGTCGAGTTGTGCTTTGCTGTTGAAAAAACTGCTCAAGGCATCTTCCACATTTTGTTGTGCGGTGAGAACCTGGTTCTGGTAAGCCAGTACCGCTTGCTGAAAACTAATGTCTTGAACTTTTACCTTTCGTAACAGGGCGCCGCGATCAAAAAGCGGGAAACTAAAGCCAGCCCCATAGTTGATGGTCCGGCTGTCCCAGCTGAAGAGATCCCTGCCGTCAGGCATGGTTTGAAAGCCGATTGATCCGCTCAGGGAAAACGATGGATAAAGAGCGGCTTCTGCTTGCCCGATACGCGCCGACTGCGATATCGCAATGAACTCTGCCTGACGGACATCCGGCCTTCGGCGCAGCAAGTCGGCCGGGACCCCGAGGGGCAAAACAGCTGGAATTTTGGGTAAATCAGCTGCCAGTGAGGCGCTGTAATGTTTGGCAAAATAATCCGGTGTTTCACCAATGAGAACACTGAGCGCATTTTGGCTCTGTTCCAGACTGGAGCGTAATGCCGGTATTTGGGACTGCGTTTGTTCGAACTGTGTTTGCGCCTGTCGCCAATCTATTTCAGAGCTGGCACCCAGTCTGTAGCGTGCCTCAGCGATGCGCATATTCTCAGCTTGCTCGCGCAAGTTGGCATTGGCCACCTGAATGCGATTGGCGTAAATCCGGGCGTTGATATAGGCATTTGCGACACTTGCTTTCAGCGATACCAGTGATGACTCGAGTGCAGCTTTGCTCGACTCAAGAGAGGCCTGGTCTGCCTGCTCCCCGCGGCGATATTTCCCCCAAAAATCCACTTCCCAGGATATTTGCCCCAGAAACTGATCAGTGAATGAGCCGTCGTTAACGTTCCTTTGTTTTGATGCGGCATCAGGCTGGTTAAAGTTGCGCGAACCCGTTGCAGTGACACTGGGTAGCTGTGGTGCAGCATTAATGCGGATGGTTTCTCTGGCGGCATCGACTTGCAATGCTGCCGATTTCAGGGTTGGGCTTTTCCGTTGCGCGTGGCGCAACAACTCAAGGAGAGTTTTATCGTTAAAGCTGGACCAGAATTCGTCATCGCTGATCTGGCCGCCAGCAGAATATTGTGCTGAATCAGCTGTTGACCATGTGGTTTGGAGGCTGGTTGCGGGCTGCTGGTAATCGGGCCCCAGGTTGGTGCATGCCGCCAGTACGACAAGGCTAAGTGGGGCAGGCAGCCTTTTTAAAGCTTGCCAGGCGAATACTGAGCCTGATTTCAGATTAAAACTTCGGTGCGAGGTATCGGCGTTCAAGATGCCAAGCCCGGGGATTCGTCGATGTTTCAGGCTGTGCATTGGGTGACTGAAAGACTGTGAAATGGATCAGGCGGGATTAACGTGGTCGATTGCAATGACATCCCATTCGTTACTTTGATGGCGAAACTTTTAGTAAATTACTGAATGGAAAATATTTTTCTATGATAAGAACAATGAAATATTTCAATATTAATTTATGTTAAGCGCCAAAGTAATCTACAGTCTTAGGAGATTGATAAGTCTTTTGATGACTTGTGAGTCCCGAAAACCAGCTTCGACCGGTTGTCAATATGCGAGCCTTGACCGGCATTTTTGGGCAAGGAAAATTTTATTAGGGAAAATATGAAGCCATTTGTTCAAGTAACAGCGGTAATTCTGTTTTTGTGTGCAGGCGTTGCTTTTGCTGCTGATGCAGCCGAAATCGAAAGCCGATTCAAGTCGGCGGACAAGAATGGCGACGGGAAACTGACTCTGGAGGAGGCCAAGGCGGGCATGCCGCGGGTTGCCCAAGGTTTCAACAGCATTGATACCGAGAAAAAGGGTTACATAACCCTCGACCAATTGAAGGCGAAGGCGCTGCACTGACCAACCACGAGGCATTTTGCTGCCAAGGTTCCTGCGGTAATGCGAGGTGCTTTGAGCCCCCGGAACCGTGGTTGCCCTATCCCGTGATTCGGTTAAACCTTCAATAAGTCGAATGTCGGTGCTGAATGGTATTACTGGCTTGCCGCCGTGATGCCGCCAGCTTTGAGTTTGTCGATTTCAGCATCGGTATAGCCATACTCCTTCAGAACTTCATCAGTTTCTGCGCCCTTGTCCGGTGCTGCCTTACGCACAGCAAACGGTGTCTTTGAGAAGTTGATGCCGTTGCGCACGACCTTGATGTCGCCCAGCTGGTAGTGCTGCACCGGCGCGGCCAGTCCCAGGTGCTGCACCTGGGGATCGGCAAAAACTTCATTCATCTTGTAGATCGGACCGCAGGGTACTCCAGCCTTGTTCAGCGATTCAATCCATTCCGCTGAGGTTCGGGTTTCGATCTGTGCGGCAATTATCTTGTTCAGCGCATCGCGGTTTTTGGAGCGGATCTTGGAATTGGAATAATCGGGATTCTTCGGCACGTCGGGCAGACCGACGGCTTTGCATAGGCGTTCGAAGAGCTGGCCGGAGCAGGCGATGTTGATATAGCCGTCCTTGGTCTTGTAGGTGCCAGTGGGAGTCGCCGTGGGGTGGTTGTTGCCGGCCTGTCCGGCGACTTCACCGGCGACTGTCCA
>CANHZX010000072.1 GCA_947465215.1 Betaproteobacteria bacterium
CAGACGGTCGACCGTCCGCTGCAGGAGGCTGTTCATCGGTTTCAGGACTTTTTGCGGAATGAGCGGGGGCTGCGGTTATCGTTTGAATTCATGGCGTAATTCCCTGCGGAGGCAGTTGGTTTTGAGTCTAGCAGAACAGGCCGGCGGCACTGCTGCGGCAGCTGCAAAAAACGCTTGATTCAGCAGCCCTGGCGGAGGTCTGCCGGCAGCGCTGTGGGTTACAATATGCGGAACAATTTGCGCCGCCGGCCCCGCCGCAGCGAGCGCAGTCTAGGTTCATTTAAATCCCGTGAGGAGATCACAATGCGTGTCCTGCAATTGGCATTGCGCGGCGTTGCGTTTACCGTGATGGCGGCTGTCGCCGGCCAGGCGTTGGCCCAGAATTATCCGGTGAAACCGGTGCGTATTGTTGTTCCCTTCGGTGCCGGCGGCCCGGCTGACCTTTACGCCCGTTTTCTCGCGCAGCAACTGCAGCAGCCCCTGGGGCAGAACGTGATCGTCGAGAACCGGCCCGGAGCAGGCTCCATCATCGGTACTGATGTCGCGGCCAAGTCGCCCGCTGACGGCTATACGCTGCTGCTGATGTCGAACACCCACACCGTCAACGAATCGCTGATTCCGAAAAAGCCCTTCACGCTGATGAAGGACTTCGCGCCGGTGGCGCCGATCAATTATTCCGACCTGATTCTGGTCGTGCATCCGTCGTTGCCGGTGCGCAGTGTCGGCGAACTGGTCAAACTCGCGAAAGCCAAGGACAAGGGCCTGAACTACGCATCGTCGGGTAACGGCACGCCATACCACATGGCCGGCGAATACTTCAAATCGCTGATCAAGGCCGATATCGTGCATGTGCCCCACAAGGGCAGTGGCGAGGCGCGCACCAGTGTGTTGAGCGGTCAGGTCGAGATGATGTTCGATGCGGTGACCACAATGACTACGCATGCGCGTGCCGGCAAGGTGCGGGCGCTGGCGACGACCGGCCTGAAGCGTTCCAAAGTCACTCCGGAACTGCCGACAGTATCGGAGGCTGGCGTTAAGGGTTACGAAGCGACGATCTGGCTGGGCGTGATGGCACCGGCGCTGACGCCGCGGCCCATTCTCGATCGGCTGAACGGCGAAATCACCAAGGTCACCACCCGCGCCGACACGGCGGCGAACTGGGAAAAGCAGGGTGCCGAGGCGCTGGTGATGTCGGTGAGCGAATTCGAGAAATACCTGAACCAGGACATCGCCAAGTGGGCGCACGTGGTCAAGGTTTCTGGCGCCAAGCCGGACTGATCAGGATTTGGTATTGATGCGCTGCCAGAGGCGGCGCTTTTTATTATTCAATGAGGAGTGAACTGAATGCGTCTGGTTACTTTTTCTGATGCCCAGGGCGCACGCATCGGCGTGCACGACCAGGAATCCGGCACGATTGTCGACCTGTCGGCATCGACCCGGCTACCGAAGGAAATGACTGCCTTTGTCGCGCTGGGAAAAAAAGGCCTTTCGCGTGCGCGCAAGGCGGTCAAAAGCGGTGAGGGCCGCATTCCTGCCGGCAGCGTCAAACTGCTTGCGCCGTTTCCGCGTCCTGCAAAAAACATTCTCTGCGTCGGGAAGAATTACCATGACCACGCCAAGGAATTCCATAACAGCGGTTTTGATGCCAGCGCCGGTAAGGATGCGATTCCCGACGTCCCCATCATGTTCACCAAATGGCCGAACTCGGTGATTGCGCAGGGCGAACCGATCCCCAGCGCCAACGACTACACCAATTCCGTCGATTACGAAGGCGAGCTGACCTTGGTCATCGGCGAAGGCGGACGCAATATCCCGCAGAAGGACGCCTACAAACACGTCTACGGCTACACCATCATCAACGACGTGACGGCCCGTACGCTGCAGAACCGCCACAAGCAGTGGTTTCTCGGCAAGAGTCTCGATGGCTTCTGTCCGATGGGCCCGTGCATCGTGACGTCCGACGAGATCAAGGACGTCACCCAGTTGAAGCTGATCACCAAGGTCAACGGCGAGATCCGTCAGAATGCTTTCGTCAGCCAGCTGATTTTCGACATCCCGCGTCTGATCGAAGACCTGTCGCGGGTAATGACCCTGGAACCAGGCGACCTGATCGCCACCGGCACCTGCGCTGGTGTCGGCATCGGTTTTAATCCGCCGAAATACCTCAAACCCGGCGACCATGTCGCCATCACGATCGAGCCGATCGGTACCCTCGAAAATCCGGTGTCCTGATGCAATTCGTCCGTTATGAACGCAACGGCGCGCTGCGCTTGGGCGCGCTGGCCGGTGATGATGTGGTGGATCTGCTGGATGCAGCGCCCAACGGAACCGCACCGGGCATACTGGCGGCTTTTTCCGACATGACCCTGCTGATAGCGGCGGGGGATGCCGGACTCGCCGCAGCCAGTGCCGCGGTGAAAGCGGCGACGGCTGCCGCGCGCACCTCGCTGGCCAAAACCCGGCTGCGTGCACCGATCGCGCCGTCGCTGATCCTGTGCAGCGGCGAGAATTACTGGGACCACCGCGAAGAGAAGCCCGAAGTTACACGCAAGGATCCGGAGTTTTTCCTGAAGACCGGGCTGGGTGTCATCGGTCCCGGCGACAATATCGTGCGCGACGAGCAGGTGACGAAGAAGCTCGATTATGAAACCGAAATGCTGATTGTCATCGGCAAGCCCGGCCGGCATATTCCGGCGGCACGCGCGCATGAACATATCTACGGTTATTCGGTGATGAACGACGTTACCGCGCGCGACCGTCAGGTCTCGCTGCGTCCCGACGGTTCTTCGGTCTACAACCTCGGACCCGGTAAAAATTTCGATACCTGTGCACCGATCGGTCCTGCGATTGTCACTGCCGACGAAATCAGCGATCCGCAGACACTGGATCTGCGCACTTATGTCAACGGCGAACTGCGCCAGAGCAACACCACCGGCAAGATGATCTGGACCTGTGCGCAACTGGTGGAGTTCTTCTCGACCTTTGTCACGCTGCAGCCCGGGGTGATCATTTCTACCGGAACGCCGGGCGGAACCGCCTGGGGCAGCGATGCGGAGCTCGGCGGCAAAAAGCCGATGCGCAAGGATGTTGCCACGGCTTCAGGTTATCTGCAGCCAGGAGACGAAGTGATTTGTGAAATCAAAGGGGTCGGACGTCTGGTCAATCGTGTTGTGGCCGCCTGATCCGTTGCAGCTTCAATGACGTGGAGGAGGACAATATGAAAAGCATCGTAAAACACAGCGTGTTCGCATTGATGGCGGCAGCGGCAGCGTTTGCTGCGCAGGCCCAGGAAACCTTTCCGAGCCGTGCGATCTCGATGGTGGTGCCTTTCCCGCCGGGGGGCGTTGCCGACGTCACCGGTCGTCCTACTGCGATTGCGCTGGAAAAAGTGTTCAAGCAGCCTGTGACGGTGTCGAACCGTCCGGGCGCCGGCGGCGCGGTCGGCAATGCCGCAGTGGCCAATGCACGGCCTGACGGTTATACCGTACTGATGGCGCTGTCGAGCATCTCGGTCATTCCCGAGGCCGACAAGCTGTTTAACCGCAAGCCTGCCTATACGCTGGATCAGCTGGCACCGATTGCGCTGATTTCCGCGGATCCGGTGATCCTCGTGGTACATCCTTCGCTGCCGGTGAAAACGGTCAAGGACATCATTGCACTGTCGCGCAAGCAGCCGGGTGAGTTGTCCTATTCGTCTTCCGGGGTTTACGGCGCGCTGCACATGCCGATGGAAATGTTCCTGCACGCGGCGCAGCTGAAAATGCGCCATGTGCCGACCACCGGCGGCGGACCGGCCATCACCCAGCTGCTCGGTGGCCATGTGACGATGACCGCCGGCGGTCCCGCGGCGATCACTTCGCACGTCAATGCCGGCAAGCTGCGCACCATCGTCAGCTGGGGCGGCGAGCGGCATCCGAATTACAAGGATGTGCCGACCTTCAAGGAGCAGGGCTACGACATCGAGTACTACATCTGGGCCGGCATGTTTGTGCCGGTCGCCACACCCGAGCCGGTGGTCAAGGCGCTGCGTGACGGGGTGCGCAAGGCGGTGAGTGACGCCGAGTTCAAGGACCAGATGGCCAAGGTCAATTCACCTGTCAAATACCTCGATGCCCCCGAGTTCGCCAAATACTGGGATGCAGACGCCAGGCGTTTGGCCGCGGTCGTCAAGGTCGTCGGCAAGGTGGGACAGTAATTCATGACCGGTGCGAACGAGGGGAATGTTGAGATGAAGGGCGGTTTGCGCAGCGACCAGATTTCGGGCGTTGTGCTGATCGCCATCGCTCTGGTGGTGATCTGGTTCAACCGGGAATTTCCTGTCGGCACGCTGGCCGATCCGGGGCCTGGATATGTTCCGCTACTGTTGGCCTGCACCCTCGGGGGCATCGGCCTGCTGGTGGCGGTCATGGGGGCACGGTCGCAGTCCATGGCTGAAACTGAATGGCCGGAAGCCACGCGCGCGCTGATCATCATGGTGGCCTGCGTGGCGGCGACGTTTGCGCTGGAGCGCATCGGCTACCGGCTGACCACGGCGGCCTTCCTGGTGTTTTTCCTCGGCGTCATCGAACGCAAACATCCGCTGGCGGTGGTACTGGTCTCCGCCGGTTTCAGCGTCGCTTCGTTTTATGTCATCGGCACACTGCTCAAAGTGCCGCTGCCCGTCGGACCCTGGGCTTTCTGATGATTGAAACCTTCAACAGTCTGATGATGGGCTTTTCGGTGGCTTTCCAACCGCAGGTCCTGATGTATGCCTTTTTCGGCTGCATCATCGGCACGCTGGTCGGCATGATGCCGGGACTCGGGCCGCTGGCCGGGATCAGCCTGTTGCTGCCGGCGACCTTCGGTCTTAATCCGATCATTGCCATCGTGCTGTTGGCCGGTGTTTATTACGGTGCGATGTATGGCGGCTCGACGACGTCGATCCTGATGCGCATTCCCGGTGAAGCGGCTTCGGTGATGACATGTGTCGACGGTTATGCGATGACCCAGCAGGGGCGCGCGGGTCCGGCGCTGGCTATTGCCGCCATTGGTTCCTTCGTTGCCGGTACGCTGGGCGTGATCGGACTGATGCTGATGGCGCCGACGCTGGCGTCCTTTGCGCTGCGTTTCGGTCCACCGGAATATACGGCGCTGCTGCTGATGGGCCTGTTCGTGTTGGCCTATATGAGCGGCGGTTCGATGCTGAAGACGCTTGCCATGGCGGTGCTCGGATTGCTGCTGGGCATGATCGGCATCGATGTGATGAGCGGTTACACGCGTTTCAGTTTCGACATTGTTGAACTGGGCGACGGCGTCGGCATCGTGCCGGTGGCAGTTGGTCTGTTCGGTATTTCGGAGATCCTGCTGACGGCGGGGCAGGCGGATCCGCCAAAGGTCCAGCAGCCGACGTTGCGTCAGCTGGTGCCGACGAAGGCCGACCTCAAACTGTCCGTCGGTCCGATCATGCGCGGCAGCGTGCTGGGTTTCCTGATCGGCATCATTCCGGGTTCAGCACACATCATTTCTTCGTTTGTTTCGTATGGCATCGAGCGCCGGCTGTCGAAACACCCGGAGCGTTTCGGTAATGGCGCCATCGAAGGCGTTGCTGGTCCGGAGTCGGCGAATAATGCCGCGGCCACCGGCGCTTTTGTGCCGATGCTCGCGCTGGGCATTCCGACCGGTCCGGTCACGGCGGTAATGCTGGCGGCGATCATGGTGCACGGCATTCTGCCGGGCCCGATGCTGATCCAGCAGCAGCCCGATCTGTTCTGGGGCTTTGTCGCGAGCATGTATGTCGGCAACGTGGTGCTGCTGGTGCTGAACCTGCCGATGGTCGGCCTGTTCGTGAACCTGCTGCGGATCCCCTATGCCTATCTGTATCCCTGCATTCTCGCGTTCTGCATCCTTGGCTGTTATTCAGTCAGCAACAGCACGATGGATGTATGGATCATGCTGGTGATGGGCGGCGTCGGTTATATATTGCGCAAATTCGGATTCGATCTCGCGCCGGTGGCGCTGGGCCTGGTACTCGGGCCGATGCTGGAACTGTCGCTGCGTCAGTCATTGGCGATGAGCGGCGGTGACTACATGATCTTCCTGCAGCGGCCGATCGCGGTGACGATGCTGGTGCTGGGGTTGGTGCTGCTGGGGCTGGCGCTGAAGCCACTGATCTTCAAGAGCAAGGACTGGCGTTCCAGTGTAGGTCTGGACGAGAATATAGATTAGATGCAGGTATTTGATTTTAAAGTAACTTTAAGGCGCCTCTGCGGCGTGGTCGCACTCTTCGGCGTTGTCACTGCGGCGCAGGCTGCAGATGCACCGCTGAGCGGTGGGCCGTATGTGCCGACGCCGCCGCAGGTGGTCGATGAAATGCTGCGCATGGCCGGCGTGACCGGCCGTGACTATGTCATCGATCTCGGCTCCGGCGACGGTCGCATTGTCATCACCGCGGCACAGAAACACGGCGCAAGCGGTCGTGGTTATGACATCGACCGTGAAATGGTCGATCGCAGCAACAACAATGCGCGGAAACTCGGACTGGAGCAGAAGGTGCGCTTCGTTGAAGGTGACGTGCTCAAGGCCGACATTTCGGAAGCCACCGTGGTGACCCTTTACCTGCTGCCGGCGATGATGAATGAGCTTCGTGCCAAGCTGCTGCGCGAGCTGAAGCCAGGGACGCGGATCGTGTCTCATGACTTCGATTTCGGTAACTGGCGGCCGGACCGCAGCGTCAGCATCGAGCTGAACGAAAAGTATGACATCAGCGGCTCCTGGTCATCGACCATTCATCTGTGGACAGTTCCGCAGCCGGGCGCGCGGTGAGCGCGGATACGCCGGCTGAAGCCAAAGGGCAGCCGTCCTTCGTCTTCCTGATGAGTGTTCTGCTCGCAGGGCAGAGCATTGGCACGATGGGCACGACGATGATTCCCGCGGTCGCACCTAAGGTGGCGCAGACCTACGGCATTTCCTCGGCGCTGGTCGGCTACCAGATCAGCATGCTGGCCTGCGCGATGATTGTGTCACTCGCCTTCGGCAGCAAATTCAACAACCGCTGGGGCTCTACGCGCATGCAGCAGATCGGGCTGTCGCTGGTAGCCCTCGGCGGGCTGATTGCGATTCTGCCGCATGTCGCCTGCTTTTTTCTGGCATCGGTTGCCCTGGGCCTCGGCTACGGCTCGCTGACGCCGTCGGCATCGAACCTTCTGCTGCGGTACACGCCGGCTGACAAGCGCAACCTGATTTTTTCGCTGAAGCAGACCGGCGTTCCACTTGGCGGTATCGGCGCCGCGCTGATTACGCCGGCGGTGGCGGTGCATTTCGGATGGCAATGGGCGATTGCCGGTAATTCAATGGCGTTGTTCATTCTGGTATTGATCATGGGGCGTGCGCGTCCTTATTGGGATGTCGACCGTGACCCCAAGGCTCCCATCGGCGGCAATCCCTTCAGCGGCGTCGTGGCGATCTGGCGTCACCCCGCCTTGCGCGGACTGTCGATCAGCGGTGGTTGTTTCGTCGTCGTGCAGTTTGGCATATCCACGTTCACCGTGATCCTGTTCAATGAGGCGCTGGGCTGGGATCTTATTGCTGCGGGATTCGTTCTGACGGCAGCGCAGGTCGGCGGTGTGGCCGGGCGCATTTTCTGGGGCTGGATGGCGGATCGCCTGGGTAATGCCTTTGCGTCAATGGTGATCCTCGGTGTGGTGATGGTGGCTTCTTCGCTGCTGTGCATTGCATTGACGCCGGAGTGGCCGATGGCGGGGGCCTGCGCGCTGTTTTTTGTGATGGGCTCCACCGCCAGTGGCTGGAACGGTGCCTTCCTCGCTGAGATCGCCCGCATCGCACCGCGAGAGCAGATCAGTCCGCTCACCGGCGGGGCGCTGGTCTATGTCAACACCGGAAAGGCCATCGGCCCGATCGCCTGCGCCAATGTATTCCTGCTGACCGGTGATTACACGCTGACCTTTGCGCTGCTTTCGGTGCCTGCGGCCATTGGCCTGTGGTACGTCTGGTCTGCGCATCGTAACCTCGAGCCGCGTTGCTAATGCTGTTGTCCTGTACAACGGGACCATCTGGAACTGCACCCTCTTAGGGCGGTTTCGAGAGTGCATGCACGATGTGAATGCACTTTCTCCGTTTCATCGCGATCAGCTTGCACGAAGGATGGGCACGATGCTTGCTTTTACAATGATGAAAATTTTAATCAGAGGTATTTCATGAAATCATTTGCACCGTCGTTCTGTCTTGGTATTTCAATCATGCTGCAGGCTTCCAACAGTCTGGCGCAAGCACAGACCCAGCCATTTCCGAACAGACCGATGAAGCTGATCGTGCCTTTCGCGCCCGGCGGACCCAATGACATTCTTGGCCGTCTGGTCGGACAAAAGCTGACCGAGCAGTGGGGCCAGCAGGTCATCGTGGAAAACCGCGGTGGCGCGGGAGGAACGATCGGCCTTGAAGCCGCGGCGCGACTGCCCAAGGACGGTTATGGCATCGCAATGGGTGGCACCAGTAATCTCGCGGTTGCTCCCAGTCTTTATGAAAAACTGACTTACGATCCGATCCGTGATTTCACGCCGGTGATCAATGTGGCACTGGTGCCTTACGCCGTCGCGCTCAATCCCACAGTGCCGGCAAAGACGGTGAAGGAGCTGATACCGATTGCCGCTAAAAAAGCGGGTTTCCTCAGCTACGGATCTTCCGGGATGGGCAGCATGTCCAGTCTGGCGGCTGAATTGTTTAATTCCATGGCCAAAACCGTCATCCTGCATGTGCCTTATAAAGGTACGGCGCCGGCGCTGACCGATGTTGTCAGCGGTCAAATTGAGATGATGTTTGCCGACCTGGCCCTGATTAAACCGCATGCGGCTGTGGGTAAATTGCGCGCCGTAGGGGTTACCAGTGCAAGGCGGGTGGTTTCATCACCGGATATTCCGACTATCGCGGAATCCGGTTTGCCCGGCTACGACATTTCACCGTGGTTCGGCGTTGTGGCGCCGGAAGGCATACCGAAGCCGGTGGTGACGCGGCTGAACACAGCGATTGCCGCCAGTCTGAAGTCGCCCGATGTGATTCAGCGCCTGGGCGCACTGGGTTATGAGCCGATCGGCGGCAGTCCCGAGCAGTTCACCGCGACGATCAAATCCGATATAGGCAAATACGCCAAGATCGTCAAGACGGCCGGTATCAAGGCCGATCTGTAGCCGAAGCTTACGGTTAGTTCTGCGCCGCAGCGCCGCGTCCGGCAATGCGGCCGGTCACTACGCATTCGGCAATATTGCCTCCGGATAGATAGAGGTGACCGAAGGAACTCCCGCATTCACCGGCGGCATAGAGCCGCGGAATCGGTTTGCCGTAGACGTCGATGATGCGCGACTGCGCATCATGTACCGGGCCGCCCTGGGTATTGGAGATCACCGCCCACATCGTTGAACCGTAGAACGGCGGCTTGACGATGGGCATCATGCTGCCGGCAGGGCGTTCGAAATCAGTATCTTTACCTGCGGCACACAGCGCGTTCCAGCGCGCGACGGCAGTTTTCACGGCGCTTGCATCCAGCCCCAGTTTTTTCGCGAGTTCGCCGAGCGTGTCGGCGCTTTTGATGATGCCGTTTTCGACTTCCTTCTGATTGTTGTCGCTCCAGTCGTAGCGCAGGCCCTCGTCGTTGGAGGTGGCCTTGCCCAGCGGATACATCTGGCGGCCGATGTCATCGCAGATCATATAGGCCGGGTTGCGCGAGGCCTTTTGCGTGATCGGATCGAAATGCACCAGCGAACGCACACCGGTGTCCTGGGTGTAGGGCTGGTATTCGGACATGAAGCGCTGGCCGCTGTGATCGAGCAGGATCCACGCCATTTTCAGATTGACCTTGTCGGCGTCGCCGGGAAACCAGTCGGGGAAGCGCTTGGCGCGGATGCCGTAGGGATAAGCGGGATCGGTATGGCGGAAACCGTAGGCGCCGTGGATGTGCCACATATGCCACAAGGCCGCGCCCAGATCCTGCGCCATGCGGATACCGTCTCCGGTGTTATGGCGTGCGGCAGCATTGAACACCGGATGTGTTTCGAGGAACTGCGCCTTCATTTCGGTATTGCCTTCGAAGCCGCCGGTGGCAATAACTACGCCTCGACGCGCGGCGATATGACGTTCCTCGCCGTTTTGCATAACGGTGACGCCGATGACTTCGCGAGTCGACGGATCGGTGATCAGGCGCTGCGCACCGACACCGAGGCGGATGTCGACACCGGCGGCGATGACGTTGTCGTGAACCACCTTGAATAGTTTCGGACCGTTCGGCGCACCGTTGGCCCAGGGATAGTCCTTGCGCGCGTCAAAGCCGGGCACGTCGACGACCGACGTGTGATAGAAGGTGTTGGTGCCGGGCAGCGGATAGTTGCCGCGGATCTGCCGGCGGTAGGGGTCGCCGGCCTTCGCACGCTCTTCGTTTTCCTCGACCGACGTGATGACTCGGGCATCGTTGATGGCCGCCAGTTCGCGTACATACGATTCCAGTTCGCACATGCCGTTGGCCAATGCGCGCACGACGTCATCCGGCGTGCGTCCGCCGTTGGTTGTCTGCAGATAGGCAAAGGCCTGCTCGGGATCGTGTGCACTGCGTACAGCACCGTAAGAGCAGATCGACAGTCCGCCGGGCACCGTGGATTTTTCGAGCAGCAGCGTTTTGGCACCAGCCTGCGCAGCATTCAGCGCGGCGATGCCGCCACCTAGACCGAAACCCAGCACGACGACATCGACGGTTTCCGAGAATTTCATTATTTTCTCAATAAAAACAATTATTTATGAATTATGTCAGCGATGGCAGTGCTGCGCCCGCCGGCTGGAAGATCACCAGTCCGCCCAAGGCATTGGGTAATTCCAGCAACAGGTGTGCGGCGTCGAGTTCGCGGCTGTTGCAGTGTCCGGCCTTGAGCCGGTTGCGGGTCAGCGCGAGGTCATCAGTCGTCAGCACATACCCGGCAATCCACGGCAGCGCCGGGGCGCTGACGCCCAGTGAGCGTTGCAACTGTTCTGCCGTCACGAACAGCAGGGCGCCGCGCTGGGTGTTGATGCGCCACTGATCGTTACCCGGTTGCGCAAGCAGTCCGGTGAAGCGGGCATAACGCTGCGCGGCTTCCTGCGGATCGGCAACGCAGATAATTACTGCAGCGAGGCCGCGCGCGCCATTGGCATGTGCAGTCCAGCGGGCTTGCCACAGCCATTGCGGCGTGTGCTGCTGGCAATACTGGATGCGGCCTTCGGCCATCGTGCCGGGCGGCACGCGCACGACCGAGAAGCGCGCGGTTTCTTCACCCTGTTCGGTGCCGATCTGGCGTTGCAACGCGACGGTCGGAAGCGGCGTGAAGCCGTTTTTATCCAGGCGTGCATGGTCGCCATCCGCGTCGGCACTGCCGAAGGCGATCAGGTGGACGCCCGTGTAACGCTGGATGGCCGTGCGCAGTTGATTCGCAATCGGTGTGTCGGCAGTCGGTGTGAGGAATTCCAGATAACCATCACGCAGCATCACGCAGCGGTTGCCGCTTCCTGCCGGTACCAGGGGGCCGCCCGGTTCCAGGCGATGTGATTGCGCCGAGAACGGCGTCAGCGTGAAGCCGGCCAGTTCCAAGGCCGAACTCGCAGCATCGATATACGGCACAAAATGCGCGATGTGGTCGATATTGAGTTTGCCGGCAGACGGCGGCTGTGATGCGGCGATCCGGTCTGCAGCGGTCATCGCTCAGTAACCCAGCTTCGGGTCAATGCGCCGTTTCAGCGGCTTGCCGGAAAGGAAACGTTCCAGATTCTCGAACCAGAGGTCGAGTGAAATATCGATGTAGTGTTCGCCGTCGTCGCAGGAGATATGCGGCGTGATGATCAGGTTGGGCGTGGTCCACAGCGAGGCGTCAGCGGGCAACGGCTCGGGATCCACCACGTCGAGGATGGCGCCGCCGAGTTTGCCGCGGCGCAGCCGGGTTTCCAGTGCGCGATAGTCGGCGACAGGACCACGTGCAATATTGATCAAGCCGGCGGTGGGTTTCATCAGGTCCATGCGCTTGCCGTTGAGCAGGCCGCGCGTTTCCGCGGTTAGCGGAACAGCGAGCACGACAAAATCGGCGAGCGGCAGCATCCTGTCGAGCTGTTTGTAGCTCACCACCTTGTCGGCATATCGGTTTTTCTGTGCGCTGCGCCGTACGCCGATGACTTTGAGACCGATTTTTTTCGCGGCACGTGCAGCGGCTTCGCCGAGGTCACCAAGGCCGATGATTACGGCGGTTTTGCCGGTGATGCTCGGCGAGAACAGCGCTTCCCAGCGGTTTTGGTGCTGGTTGGCCATGATCGCCGGCATGCGCGAGTTGAGCAGGTTGTAGGCCATGACCATGTACTGCTCGGTCTTGTGTCCGTGCGCGCCGCTGTTGTTGGTGAACAGCATGCCTCGGGGCAGCCAGTCCAGCGGCAGCACACCGTCGATGCCTGCCGAGGTGGCGTGTATCCATTTAAGGCGCGGCGCCCGGGCCGCGAGGTTTTCGCGGTTCGCGGGCACACCGATCAGCAGGTCGGCATTGGTCAGTGCAGTTTCTAGTACATCGCCATCCCAGCCGAAGCTGACATCGATACGCCGCGCCAGCGCGCGATGGCGGGTGCAGGCGGCTGCCCAGTGTGCGGGCAGGGTGTGAAAGATGCTCGCCTTCTTGCGTGCGTTCTCGATGTGCAGATGCAGTCTTTTGATCGACATCGCGCAGCGGTTTACTTGATCTGCTTGGCGCGCTGGTACGGCGCAGTCAGGAAAGCGGCTTCGGGCGGATCGTTTTTCGCGGCGCCGGCAGCTTTGACGATTTCCTGCATGCGTTTGAGAGAAGCGACATCCGAAGCTTCAAAGCTGGCCATATAGGCGCCGTCCCACTGCGCGGCATAGGCTTTGGCATCGATGGCATTCATGTTAGCGGCCTTCTGCAGGATTTCGGCAACACGATCCTTGTTTTTTGAGCCGTATTCCAGCGTCTTACGCATGGCGACGATGAACTTGGCGACAGCTTCCGCATTCTTGGCGGCATAGTCGCTGTGCACGATGGTCACTGCGAGGATCGGCGCGGCATTGACCTTGGTCAGCTTTTTCCAGTCGTCGACGACGCTGCCGAGGTAGGTCAGCTTGATGTCGTCGCTCATCTGAGCGATGGTCACCGAACGGATGACGGCGGCATCGATTTCCTTTTGCAGCAGGAACTGGGCGAGACGGCCTTCGTTGCCGGGTACCAC
>CANHZX010000073.1 GCA_947465215.1 Betaproteobacteria bacterium
TGCTGAAAAAATACCCGACAGCGATCGCTGGTATGAAAGACAGCTCGGGCGACTGGAAAAACACCAAAACTTTCCTCGACGCCTTCGCCAAAAGCGGTTTTGATGTTTTCGCAGGCAGCGAATCCTTCCTGCTCGCCAATATGCAGAACGGCGGCGCCGGCTGCATCTCGGCTACGGCCAACGTCAATCCGGGCCCGATCGACAAGCTGTTCCGTGAATGGAAAAACGCCGACGCCGAAGCCCAGCAGAAAGCGCTCGATGTCGTGCGCGGCACTTTCGGCAACAGCAAGTATCTGATGATCGCGGCACTGAAGGCCGGCATCGCCCAGTACAGCGGCGACGATCAGTGGTGCACCGTGCGTCCGCCGCTGGTGGAACTGAATGCGGAACAACGCGCTTCACTGGCTGCTGAACTGAAAGCCATCGGCTTCCAGATGCCCGGGCTCAAAGCCGCATAAAATAATTCAATAAAATCAATTACCTATAAATGTCCGTCAATACGCCGACCGCCGCCGCGCCGCTGTGCGCGGCGCCGGACTTCAAGCCGCAGGCGCCGAAGCTGAAAATGCCGGCGCTGGCCTGCGACACGCACGCGCATGTGCTCGGCCCTGCTGCGCAATACGACTATTCATCGGCACGTGTTTATACGCCGCCCGACTGCGTAGCCAAAGATTACCGGCACATGCTCGACACGCTGGGCGTCACCCGTGCGGTGTTGATCCAGCCCAGCGTCTACGGCACTGACAACACCGCGATGCTCGACGCGATGAAAGCCGATCCGCAGCGTCTGCGCGGCGTTGCGGTGGTCGATCCTTCGATCAGCGATGCCGAACTGAAAGTCATGCATGCGCTCGGCGTGCGTGGTGTGCGCGTCAACATCGTCGACGTCAAGGACCGCAAGCCCGGCTCGCTGCCGATGGACATGCTGCGTCCGCTGGCCGCACGCATCGCACCGATGGGCTGGCATGTGGAATTCCTGATGCATGCCGATGAATTCCCAGATCTCGATCGCAGCTTCGCCGATTTTCCGGTGCCCATTGTGCTGGGCCATCTCGGCTATATGAAAACGTCGCTGGGCATTGATGCGCCCGGCTTCAAGGCCCTGCTGCGCCTGATGCAGGCCGGCAAGGCCTGGGTCAAACTGACCGGCCCTTACCGCATTTCCGGGCAGCCGATGCCGCACGCCGATACCGTACCGTTTGCGCACGCGCTGTTGAAAGCCAATGCAGAACGCGTAATCTGGGGTACTGACTGGCCACACGTCATGATGAAAGGCGCAATGCCCAATGACGGCGATCTCTGCGACCTTCTGTTGCAGTGGGTGCCGGATGAAAAGCAGCGCGAGCAGGTGCTGGTCAGCAATCCTGCCCGGCTGTACGCGTTCTAGACCAGCTTAATTTCCTTCATATACTGCAGCACCCCGGGGTGAATCAGATCACGGGTCGGCGCAGCAGCCAGCGTGTTGGCCAGCGTCGATTCCGCCGCCTGATCGAGTTTTACCGTCAGTGCAGCCTGCCCCTGATGCAGCGCTTTCGCTAGACGGTAGGCCACATCATCCGGCAATGACGCGCGTGCCAGCACAAAAGGCCAGGACCCCACCGAATTGACCGGCCCCTGCTGCCCGGGATAACTGCCGGCCGGCATCGTGGTCTGTTTCAGGAATACATGTTTACTCTGGATACGTTTGATTTCATCGGCACTCGGCGAGATGAAACGCATGCCTTTGGGATTTTTCGCGATGTTCATGAATGGCGGCCAGCCGACGCCGCCGCCCCACATCGCCGCCGCTTCGCCGCTGTTGACCATGGGCGGGCCGTCGCCGGCCTTTTCCAGCAGCCGCGCATCAAAATCCTTCTTGATGTCGAGACCGAGACCGTCGAAGACATAACGCGCCAGCACGACAAAACCCGAGCTCGATGCGCCCCACACCACCGTCTTGCCGACGAGATCGCTGATGCTCTGATACGGGCTGTCGGCGCGCACCATGAACATGCCCGCCTGCGAATAGGTGGCGTTGATGATGCGGATGTTCTTGCACGGCGCGCGGCCGATGCCGTTGACCGCCTCGTAAGTCACCTCTCCGGTAGCCAGCGCAATGTCGAGCGAACCGTCTTCAATGCGCCCGACGTTTTCGCCGCTGCCCTTGGTGTTGATCGGCTCGATGTCCAGCGTCGAATCAGTTGCATTCAGCACTTCCGCATAAGGCCAGCCATAGGCGGGGAAACCGCCGCCGGGGGTTGCGGTACCGAGCACCACTTTTGTTTTTTGTGCAGCCATTTCGGTATCTCCTCCTGAAATCGAAAATCGCATGGTAATCGCGAATACTTACGGCGGGGAACATTACGGCAGACCCCCCCTCTGACAGCAAGCGTGTAGTACGATGCCAGATGGCTTATTCACTAAAGCTGCATGCCGGACGCATTGCCGCACTGGGGCTGCTGGTATTCGCGCCGCTCGCCGGACTGCTGCTGTTCCACGACGGTCCGATCCTGCAGGACCCCGGCTACCATTTGTTCGCCGACGACCGTACTGGTTTCGGCATCACGAACTTCGGCAACGTCGCCTCCAATCTGCTGTTTTTGCTGGTCGGCGCCGCCGGCGCAAGAATGTGCTGGCGCGACCGCAGCGGTGCATGGCGGTCGTGGCTGGTATTTTTCTGTGGCGTCACGCTGGTGTTCTTCGGTTCGGCGTATTACCACGACTCACCCGATGACAGCACGCTGATCTGGGATCGGCTGCCGATGGCCGTGGCATTCATGGGCCTGTTCGCCGCACTGCTCAGCGAACATCTCGACGCGCAGTGGGAGCCGGCATTGGTCGCGGCAGCACTGTTAACCGGCACCGCCAGCGTGTTGTGGTGGCAGCACAGCGGCGACTTGCGGATCTATCTCTGGGTTCAGGGTGCGCCGTTGCTGGCGATCCCCTACGTCGTGGCGGCGTTTCCCGGGCGCCACACGCTGCGGCATTACCTGGTCTACGGGGTCGGCGTGTATGCACTGTCCAAAGTCGCCGAATTCAATGACCATGAAATCTATGCAATGAGTTCAGATGCGATCAGCGGCCATTCGCTGAAGCACCTTTTGGCAGCCGCAGCGGTGTTTTGCGTGCTGCTGATGCTGCGTCGGCGTCAAAGTTTGACGCCGGTCGCCTCTTCCCAGTAACGCACGATCTCGGTCTGGTCGACTTTAGCGCCGACCTTGGTCGCCGCGTCGTTCCACAGTTCCGACACTTTTTCGCCCAGCGGCACTGCCGCGTCAATAGCATGCGCCATATCAACCGCAATCTTCACGTCCTTGGCAATGAAGCTGAGCGCCATACCCGTAGCGTATTTATGGGTAAGAATCTGCGGGATGACTTTTTTCTCGATCGGGTGATTACGTCCGGCGCACATCGGCACCAGCGCATCGGCCATCATTTTCGGATCAAGACCGAATTTCTTGCCGATGGTCAGCGCCTCGATGGCATTGATCAGCGCGCAGGCATTGACGTAATTGGCCAACGCCTTCATCGCATGCGCCGAACCCACCGGACCGCAATGGGTCACACCGCGACCCATCGCCTTCAGCACCGGGGTACAACGCGCCACCAGTTCGTCACTACCGCCGGCCATGATGTCCAGCGTGCCGTCCTTGGCGAAGACCACGCCACCCATCACCGGGGCATCGACCATGTGCAGGCCTAGCTTTTGCAGCGCTTCTGCCGTCGTACGCGTACCCGTCGGATCACAGGTGCCCATATCGATCAGCACGGCGCCCTTGGTCATTGCTGCTGCCGCACCGCCGGCATCGAGCATCACCTTGCGAACGATCTTGTCGTCGGGAAGCATGGTGACAATAGCGTCCGCATCCCGCGCGAGATCCGCCAGCGATGCAGCAGCCTTGCCGCCGTGCTGGGCAACAAACGCTGCCGCAGTCTCGGCCCGGGCATCAAACACCGTCACCTCAAATCCGCCCTTAAGCAGATTCGCCGCCATCGGGTTGCCCATATTGCCGACGCCGATGAAACCGATCTTTCTGATCGTCGTCATGATGTTTCCTTGGTTTACCAGAGCGCGCCGCGCGCGGTGATCGGCCACAGGGCTTCGACCTTGCCGCCGCGCACACAAACGAAATGATCGTACAGATTGACCGTCGGATCGCAGTGACCGGGGATCAGCTTGAGTTTGTCGCCGAGCGCAAACCCTGCGGAACCGTTCATCTTGATCACACCGTGCTCATCCGAAGCCTTGAGGAATTCCGCCTGCGGAAAATCCGCGACCCGCGGCATGCCCGAATCAATACTCGACGCCTTGAGTCCGGCATCAACGATGGCCATGTCGACTCGCGTGCGACTCATCACCGTGGTCCACACGAACAGGCTGTGCTCGAAACGCGGGATGCCGCTTTCGGTCCAGTCGTTTTTAGCGTAATCGGCATCCATGAAAATGTAAGAGCCTACTTGCAGCTCGTCATATACAGAACTGGCCGCCTCAAACAGATAAGTGCCGGTGCCGGCGCCGGTGACCTTGCCGCGGGGCAAGCCGGCTTTTTCGATCAGCGCCAGCGTGCGCTGCACACCATCTACGGCCGCAGCAATTGCCGCGCGGCGCTCTTCGACCTTGCGCATATGCTGAGCGCCGCCCTGATAAGCCTGCAGACCGGCGTAACGCAGGTTTTTGCAGGCCGCGATGGCCTGGGCGATTTTCAGCGCCGGCTCACCGGGCTCGACGCCGCAACGGTTGGCACCAACATTCACTTCGACGAGAACATCGATGGTGACGCCGAACTCGCGCGCAGCTGCATCAATGTCCTTGACGTTGCCGGCATCGTCAGCGCACACCGTGACTTTGGCCTGTTTCGCCAGAGCGGCCAGACGACGCAGCTTGGTGGCGCCGACCACTTCATTCGCCACCAGCACATCGGGCACGCCGCCCTCAACCATCGCCTCGGCTTCGCTGACTTTCTGGCAGCACACACCGACCGCGCCCAGCGCAATCTGACGCAAGGCAATCTGCGGGCACTTATGGCTCTTGGCATGCGGCCGCAGCATGATCTTGCGGCCGGCAATCGAATCCTGCAGGCGTTTCAGATTGCCTTCGAAAGCATCGAGATCAAGAATCAGCGCCGGCGTATCAACCTCGGCCAGCGACATGCCCGGCCGTGCCGGTGGAATATGAGGCATGAATTACGCCGTTTTCGGGCCGAGGCCGGGATCGTAGTAACCGCCGGCCATCGTGCCGTCAGCCGCCTTGCCGATGATGCCGTGCGACAGATCCTTCACCGCGAAAAACATCGCGTCCTCTTCGGGCATCGCAATCGTGTAATGCACGATGTTCGCCGGAAAATACAGCAGCGTGCCGGGGCCGCAGATCTGCTCGGGGCCGTCGCCGACCTTGACCCGCATCTGGCCCTTCACAATGTAATTCCACTGTTCATTGGGATGCAGATGCGGGCGCGAGCCGGTACCTTTTTCCTTGGTCACCAGCGTGCATTGCATGCGCTCGCCCTCGATCACCGGACCCATCGCGGTGGAATAGCCGGTGCCTGCCTCAATCTTGTCCATCTCCATCATCTGGAAAATGAACTTGCCGTTGCCGCCCTTGATGGCGCCCTTGGTCTTGGTTTCTGCGTCAGCCATGATTTCAGTCTGTTCCCGATGAATTAAATAACAGCTTTGAGTCCGGCCTGTTCGGCACCGTAGGCGCAGCAGGCTTCATCTTCATCACCAGTGCCGCCGCTGGCGCCGGCAGAACCGACGATATTGCCGGCGGCATCCTTGATCAGCACGGCGCCAGTCTGCGGCAGGAACTTGCCCTGCGCTGTTGCCGCCAGTGTAATCATGAAATTGGGGTTTTCCTTGGCGCGGCCGGCCAGCGCACGACTGGAAGCGCCCATCGCCACTGCACCCCAGGCCTTACCCAGCGCCACATCAAAGCGGAACATCGATGCGTTGTCCTGGCGTTGCGCGGCAACAATATGACCCGAGGGATCGAGCACCACAACGGCCAGCGGATTCACTTTCATTTCCTTCGCCTTCGCGAATGCTTTTTCAATCAGGGTATTGGCCTGCTGCAGGGTGATCTTGGACATGATTCCTCCATGGATGGATGGTGACCGCAACCGGGGCAGTACCGCCGGGGCGGAATGGCGCTGGCGACTATACCAAATGCCGCAGCGGCGGTGTCAACGCAGCGGCGACAACCCGCGCAAACAGCGCCGCTCGTCTACAATGCACGAATCGCGGAACAGGTTCTGACAAACACAACAAGCCGCGGACCGGAATGCCCGGAGAGGATGCACCCGACAAAATTCATGCAGCGCCCCTTGCCCGAGGCCTTTTCCTGGGCGCTGACGCGCTTTACCCGGCTGATCACCGGCGCCCAAGCGCGCTGGCTCGGCTGTGCACCCGTACCGGTGCAGCGTATCTACTTCGGTAATCACAACAGCCATGCCGATTTCGCGCTGATCTGGGCTTCACTGCCCACGCCGTTGCGGCGCATGACGCGCCCGGTAGCGGGCGCCGACTACTGGAACGCCAGCCCGCTGCGCCGTTACATCATTCATGAAGTGCTCCATGGCGTGGTCATTGAACGTAGCCGCGAAGGCAGTACGGTCGAACCGGTCGACATCATGGCAGCGGCACTGGAACGCGGCGACTCGCTGATCCTGTTTCCCGAAGGCACCCGCAACACCACAGACGAACAGCTGCTCCCGATCAAAAGCGGCATCTATCACCTCGCGCAGAAATGTCCCCAGATTGATCTCGTCCCGGTATGGATGGAAAACCTCGGCGGCCTGCTGCCCAAAGGCGAGATCGTGCCGGTACCACTGCTTTGCTCGATCAGTTTTGGAACACCACTCAGACTGCAGCCCGGCGAAGACAAGGAAACCTTCCTGGGACGCATCCGGAAGTCCCTGCTCGCCACCATGCGCGACTCACGCCCAGCTGAGTCATGACGCATTTCCAGGGGACATTGCTGATCACAGCGGGCGTATTCCTGCTGCTGGCAGGCGTTACCGCGCTGGGAGCATGGCTCAAGCTCGTGCGCGCTAAAGGCCGCCCGCACCCGCTGATCGACAATATTAATCTGCGCATCCAGGCGTGGTGGGCGATGACCGTGACCATCGGATTTGCGCTGATTGCAGGGCGCATCGGTGTGGTGGTGCTATTCGCCTTCGTATCGTTCACTGCGCTGCGGGAATTCCTCACTATCGCCCCGACGCGTCGCAGCGATCATCAGGCGCTAGTTATGGCTTTTTTTGTCGCACTACCCTTCCAGTATTTCCTGGTTGGTGTGGAATGGCTGGGTTTTCAAGAAGTCTTCATACCGGTCTATGCATTCCTGTTCCTTCCGATCCTGTCAGCGGTCAAATCCGACACCCGCAATTTCATGGAACGCAGCGGCACGATCCAGTGGGGGTTGATGGTCACGGTGTTCTGCATTTCGCATATCCCGGCGCTTCTCAGTCTGCGCATCCCCGGTTATGAACACCGCAATGTGTTCCTCATCGTATTCCTGGTACTGATCGTGCAAAGCGGCGATATCCTGCACCACGTTTACAGCCGCCTCTTCGGCAAACACCAGATTGCACCGCAGGTTTCACCCAACAAAACAATCGAAGGCTTCATCGGCGGCATTGCCGCCTCGGTGACGCTTGGTGCGCTGCTGTCATGGATGACGCCGTTCACAATCAGCGAAGCGGCATGGGTGTCTCTCGCCACATCGCTGATGGGATTCTTCGGCGGGCTTGTTCTTTCGGCAATGAAACGCGACCTCGGCGTCAAAGACTGGGGCGCCAATATCGAAGGGGGCGGCATGCTGGATCGCGTTGCATCGGTTTGTTTTGCCGCGCCGGTTTTTTTTCATCTGGTACGGCATTGGTGGTCGGTCTGACACCACCCGTTGCCAACACAGGAAAAGTTATTTTCTGGGGGCAATCAGCCCCTCATGCTCCAGCAACTGGTAGACACCGCCGGCCTGCACCAGCGCCATCAGCTGCGGCGGCAGCGGCTTGCCCCGCAAGGCAGTACCGCGCGCCAGATTGCGCACCTTCGCCGTCTCGAATTCCACTTCAGCTTCTTCGCCCTCGGTGAATGCCGCATGCACGCCGGGGCACTCCAGCGCCGGGAAGGCAAAATTCACGCAGTTGCGCAGGAACAGGCCATTCAGCGATTCGGTAATCAGACAGGCCAATCCCAGATTCTTCAGCGACCGTGCAGCGGCGCGACTGGAGCCCATACCAAAGTTGTGACCGCCGATCAGGATGTCGCCCTTCTGCACTTGCTGCGCCCAACCCGGCCGGTTGGCATGGAAGACATACTGCGTCTGCTCTTCATGCGTCAGATAAAAAGCCTTGTTGGGCAGGATCAGGTCGGTATTGATGTTGTCGCCGACAATCCACACCCGCCCCTTGAATTTCATCTGGCCGCTCATTGCAGGAACTCCCGCGGATCGGTGATGAAACCGGTCAGCGCCGATGCCGCCACGGTCGCCGGCGACGCCATCCACACCTGTGAACTCGGATCGCCCATGCGGCCCTTGAAATTGCGCGTGCTGGAAGTAATGCAGACTTCATCGGGCCCGAGAACGCCCATATGGCCACCGCCGCAGGCACCGCAGGTCGGCGGCGCGATCATTGCACCGGCTTCGAGCAGCGTCTGGATGGCGCCGCTGGCGACGGTGTCCCGGTAAACGGTTTGAGAAGCTGGGGTGACGATGAAACGCACACCCGAAGCCACACGCCGCCCTTTGACAACGAGAGCGGCGAGTTCAATGTCGTCCTGAGTGCCGTTGGCGCAGGAACCGATATAGGCCTGATCGATACGCGTGCCTTTCGCCTGACCCACAGGCTGAGAGTTGTTGACCACGCTGTCTGGCAATGCCACCAGAGGCTCCAGCGCGGATAAGTCGACTTTACGCAGTGCAAGGTATTTCGCATCGGCGTCGGGCTTCACGGGAACGAAGGGTGCGGGGTTACGGACCCGCATCCACTCTTCCAGCACGGCGTCGGCCTCAAAGGTCGCAAACTCGGCCGACAGTTCCGCCGACATGGCGGTCAGCGTCTTGCGCGCATTGATCGACAGAGAGGCCACGCCGGGTCCGCCGTATTCCACATTCATCGTCGCGTGCGCACCATGCACACCGGCGATCTGCAGAAAGGCATCCTTGGCAGTGACTGCTGTCGGCAGTTTGCCGGTCAGCTCATAACGCACGGTTTCACCGCAGCGAAACCAGGTCTGCCCTTTGATCGCGGCATAAATGATGTCGGGACCGCCGACGCCGCGCGCCAGACAATTGAACACGCCCGCACTGCAGGTGTGCGAGTCACTGCACAGCAGTACCGAGCCCGGCATGGCATAACCATAATCGGCTACCAGCTGGTGGCTGATGCCCTGGTTGTGGCCGACATCATGGAAGCGCTTGATACCGAACTTTTTGACGAAGGCGCGACCGGTGACCTGCGCAGCAGCCGCCTGCTGCGTCGGCGCCGGCACGCGGTGATCGAAAGTGACGACAATCTTTTCGGGATCGGCGACTTTCAGAATGTCACGCCAGTTGGTCGGCAGGAAGTTGTTGTCGAACAGGATCACGGTATCGACATCCACCGTAACCACATCGCCCGGCACTACGGCCTTGCGCCCGCTCTTGGCCGCCAGGATTTTTTCTGCAATGGTCATGCCCATCATGCGCTCCTTCAATCAACACCTGTGCAAACGAATTGGGTTCGTTTGCACCCGCAATCACCCTTCTCCCGCGGGGAGAAGGGGCGGGGATGAGGGATCACATCCCTAGCCGCCTTTGTACTTTTCTTCCAGCTGATCAAGAAACTTCATACCCATCAGGTCATTGAGTTCCTCAAAACCGACCTGCAGGTCGGTGCGGTCCACCACCTTGTTCTGACCGACCACCTCATCCTTGAACACCGCCAACGCATTCATCATGCCGCGCAGTGCGGCGGTGGTCAGCAGTCGGGGGTAACTGACGCCGGCGACGCCGATGTCCTGCAACTGCTTGGGGCTCATCAGCGGCGTGGTCTTGCGCGGCCGCATTCCGAGACCCATGTTGACGATCAGCGGCTTCGGCACACTTTTCGCAACCTTGGCGATGTCCTCCTTCGACAGCAGCGCATCGGCATACACCACGTCGGCGCCGGCTTCGGCATACATATTGAGGCGACGGATCGCCTCATCCACGCCATGAGGGCCGGCGGCATCGGTGCGCGAAACGATCACAAAGTCGTTGTCGCGACGCGCATCGACCGCAGCCTTGACCTTCTGCACCATTTCCTCGGCAGGAATGCAGGCCTTGCCGGCCATATGACCGCAACGCTTGGGCCACACCTGATCCTCGATCATCAGCGCGGCAACACCGGCTTTTTCGAAAGCACGCACCACAAAGTGCACGGTCATCGCATTGCCGTAACCGGTGTCGGCATCAGCGCGCAACAGCAGATCCGAGCAGTCAGCCAACCGCCGCGCATTATTGAGGTTCTCTTCAAAGGTCATCACACCGCGATCAGCCCAGCCCATCCGGCTTTCGGAGACACCGGCGCCGGAAATCGATGCGGTCTTGAATCCCGCCTGCTCGATCAGCCGCACGCTATAACCGTCGTAAACACCGGGCTGGATCAGGATTTCCTTTGCGTGCATCAACTCCTTGAACTGCTTGCCGCGGCTCGTCATGGTGCGCTCCTCCGTATCAGTGAATGCCGGTGATTGTAGAACCCCGGACAATGCGCCGGCATTGAATTACCGGATCATGGACTCCGCCGGCGCAAAGGCGATACGGCAGGTCTACAATGCGCCGATTCAAGGAGGAGGCACTCATGCGTAACCTGTCCGCATTGCTGATTGCTGCAACGCTGGCCGTGGTTTTGCCGGCAGCGGCGCAGAACTATCCGAGCAAACCCGTGCGCATCGTTGTCGTCAGTACACCCGGAGGCAGCGTCGACACCCTCGCCCGCGCCATCGCGCCGAGATTGTCTTCAAAGTGGAGTCAGCAGGTACTGGTCGACAACCGGCCCGGCGCCGGTGGCGCGATCGCCGCGGAGCTGGTGGCCAAAGCCCCGCCGGACGGTTACACGCTGATGATGGGCACCATCGCCTCACTCGCCACCAACGTCAGTCTGTACAAATCACTGCCTTACGATCCGGTGAAGGATTTCGCACCGATCACGCTGGTCGCCACACAGAACCTGGTGCTTCTGGTACACCCGTCAATCCCGTCCCGATCGGTCAAAGAACTGGTGGCGCTGGCGAAAAAGCAGCCGGGCAAACTGACTTTCGCGTCGGCAGGTAACGGCGTCGGCGGACACCTGTCGGGCGAACTGTTCAAGATGCTGGCGCAGATCGACATCCTGCATATCCCGTACAAAGGCGTGCAGCCGGCGATGATGGATGTCGTTGGCGGCCAGGTCACGATGGTTTTCGCCAGCATCGCCTCCGGCATGGCACAGGTCGCCAACAAGCGGCTGTTTCCGCTGGCAGTGACCGGCGCGCAACGCTCACCCGCGGCCAAGGAACTGCCGACGATGATCGAAGCCGGCATCAAGGGTTACGAATCGTCGACCTGGTATGGACTGGTCGCGCCCGCCGGCACACCGTCCGATATCGTCAACCGGCTCAATGCCGAAGTCGTGGCCGGACTCAAAAGCCCGGACCTGAACGAGCGCCTGACGCGTGAAGGTGCGGATCCGGTGGGCAACAGCCCGGCCGAATTCAGCAAATACATGCAAAGCGAAATCGACAAGTGGCGCAAGGTGATCAGGGCTGCGGGCATACAGCCTAGCTGAACCACGACCATCAATGGAAAGGGCTCCTTGCGGAGCCCTTTTTATTTCTATTTCCAGCGCAGGAATTGCATGACGCCCTACCAGGCCACTGCCCCGCCATCCACCGGAATGATCGCCCCGGTCATGAAATTGGATGCGCCTGACGACAGCAGTACGGCGATGCCCTTGAGATCATCCGGCCCGCCGGTGCGCTTCAGCGGAATTTCGCGGTCAACGTTTTCCTTATTCTTCACGTACATCTTTTCGTTGATCGGCGTCACGAAGAATCCCGGACAGATGCAATTGACCTGGATGTTGTGCTGCGCCCACTTCACCGCGAGGTCACGCGTGAAGTTGACCAGCGCACCCTTGCTCGAGCCGTAGGCAATCGAGTTGTAAGCTGCGGGATTACGACCGACGAGACCGGCGATCGACGCGATGTTGACGATCTTGCCGCGCTTTTGCTTAATGAACTCGCGGCCGAAAGCCTGAGCGCAAAGAAAAGGTGCGGTGATATTGAGATCGAACACCTGCTGCCAGCGCTCCAGCGGCGTGTCTTCGGGCGGCGCCACCCAGGCACGGCCGGCATTGTTGACGAGGATGTCGACGCGGCCGAATTTTTTCAGCACGGCGTCTTTCAGCGACTCTACCTGCTCGGCTTTGGTGACATCACAAGCGACCGCCAGCCCCTGCACACCGATTTTTTCAATTTCGGCAATCGCCTGCTCGCAGACATCGAAACGACGCGAACAGATCACGATATTGGCGCCGGCCTCGGCCAGACCCTTGGCCATCTGCAGGCCGATACCGGTCGCACCGCCGGTAACCACAGCCACCTGACCGGAGAGGTCAAACAGTTCCTTGACAGAGGACATCAGTAACTCCTTGTTTTTATTGGATTACTAACCCATTCAATGCTGATTAATCCTTGAGCAGCAGGCCGGCGATGATGTTGCGCTGGATCTCCGACGAGCCTTCGTAGATGCGCACGATGCGCGCGTCGCGGAAGGTCGTTTCGATGCCGACCTCGCGCATATAACCCATACCGCCGTGAATCTGCACCGCGGCATCGACTACTCGGCCGAGCGCTTCGGTGGAAAACACTTTCGCAGTCGACGCTTCCATCGAGCCGCGTTCGCCGCGCATCAGGGCGTCGATCGCACGGTAGGTCAGGCCGCGTGCCGCGTCGCGCGCCACCGCCATATCGGCAAGCATCCATTGCAGGCCCTGATGATCAGCCAGCCGTTTGCCGCCCTGGGTCCGCGTCTTCATATACTCCGCGGTCTGGTCGATCAGCTTGTCCATCATGCCGCAGCAGCGCGCCGACACCGTCACGCGCCCGGCGGTCAGCGTTTTCATCGCCTGCACATAACCCATGCCTTCGGCGCCGAGCAGATTCTCCGCCGGCACTTCGCAGTCGGTGAAGGACAGCGGCGCCGTGGTGCAACCA
>CANHZX010000074.1 GCA_947465215.1 Betaproteobacteria bacterium
CAATATCGAAGACGTGTTTCTGAAACTCACCGGGCGCGACCTCAGGGACTGATATGGCCGCACAACACTGGTCCCCGCCCCGTTTGAGCCTGCGCTTTCTGCATGTTTGGCGGCGCAACCTTCTGGTCTGGCGCAAGCTGGCGATTCCGTCGATGCTCGGCAACCTCGCCGATCCGCTGCTCTATATGTTCGGCCTCGGTTACGGACTGGGCCGCATGCTCGAAGACGTCGGCGGTCTGTCCTACATCGCCTTCCTCGCTTCCGGCGTAATCTGTTCGAGCACGATGATGAGTGCGTCATTCGAAGCCATGTATTCGGCGTTCTCGCGCATGCACATGCAGAAAACCTGGGATGCCATCCTCAACGCACCGCTGACGCTGGACGATGTGCTGCTCGGCGAATGGGTGTGGGCGGCCAGCAAGAGTTTTCTTTCCGGCAGCGCGGTGCTCATCGTCGCCGCCGTGCTCGGTCTGGTGCCCTCACCCATGGCGATTGCCGTGATACCGGTCATTTTCCTGACCGGCCTCGCATTTTCGGGACTCGGACTGATCATGACTGCGTTGTCACCGAGTTACGATTTTTTCATGTATTACTTCACGCTGTGTGTGACGCCGATGATGCTGTTGTGCGGGGTATTTTTCCCGCTCAATGAATTGCCGGCCGCAGCGCAGATTCTGGCCCAGCTGTTACCGTTAACGCATGCCGTCGCTCTCGCACGCCCTCTGGTCAACGGCACGATTCCCGCGGATTGGCTGCTGCACATCGCCGTATTGGCGGCTTATGCCGCCGGTAGCGCCTACGTTGCACTGGCACTGACCCGACGCCGGCTTCTGCAGTAACATCGACGCCATGCTCTGGGTCAAAACCTTCCACCTGCTGTTTGTCATCTCCTGGTTCGCCGGCCTGTTCTACATGCCGCGCATCCTCGTCAATCTGGCGATGGAGGACAACGAGACCTCCTATGCGCGCCTGCTGCTGATGGCACGCAAACTCTATCGTTTCATGACCGTGCTCGCCGTCCCGGCACTGGTATTCGGCCTGTGGCTGTGGCTGGGCTACGGCATCAGCGGCGGCTGGCTGCACGCCAAGCTGGTGCTGGTGGTGTTGCTGATCGGCTATCACCATGCCTGCGGCAGCCTGCTGAAAAAATTCGAGCAGAAGCGCAATACCCGCTCGCATGTCTGGTTCCGCTGGTTCAACGAGGTGCCGGTGCTGGTGCTGTTCGCCACACTGATCCTCGTGGTACTGAAGCCGTTCTGACCCCGTGTTCCGCCTCGCCGCAACCATCGCGCTGTCACTGGCGCTGCAACCCGCCTGCGCCGCCGAAGCGCGCATCATCGTGCAGCAATCGCCGCTGGCCGGATTCCAGTACTACGACGGCAAGGTATTGTGGGACAACATGCGTGTCGGTGATGCGCTGACACTGGTGCGCGAACCGCAGAATCCACATGACAGCAACGCGGTACGCGTGGAATGGAAAGGCCAGCCGCTGGGCTACGTACCGCGCCGCGACAATCGCGATGTGGCACGGCAGATGGATCGCGGCGTTGCCGTACAGGCACGCATCGTGAATCTGAAGGACGCGCGCAACCCCTGGCAACGCGTCGAATTCGAAATTTTTGTGGAACTGGCCGTCGCCCGACCCTGACATGGAACACTTTTTCGCCACCTGCCCGCGCGGCCTCGAAGGCGTACTTGCCGAAGAGCTCAAGATCCTCGGCGCGGCTGAGATCCAGACCGCCGATGGCGGCACCGGCTTCCGCGGCCCCTATGCGCTGTGCCGCAGCGTCAACCTCGAAAGCCGCATTGCCAGCCGGGTGTTGTGGCGGGTCGGCCACTGCAGCTACCGCAGCGAAAATGATATTTTTGCTGCGGCCAAAAAAATCCGCTGGGCGCAATGGTTCGGCCCGAAACAAACCATCCGCGTCGATACTGCGGCGATCAAAAGCCCGCTGCAGAGCATCGATTTCGTTACGCTGCGCGTCAAAGACGCGGTCTGTGACGTGCTGCGCGATAGCGAAGGCCTGCGCCCCGATGTCGATACCCGCGCGCCTGACGTGCGCATCCATGTTTTCCTGACCCGCGATGATGCGGTGTTTTATCTCGACACTTCGGGCGATGCGCTGTTCAAGCGCGGCTGGCGCACCGTCGCCGGTGAAGCGCCGCTGCGCGAGAACCTCGCAGCGGGCATCCTCAAGCTCGCGGGCTGGACGCCGGAGCAGGCGCTGCTCGATCCGATGTGCGGCAGCGGTACTTTTCTCGTCGAAGCCGCGCTGATGGCGCGCAACCGCGCACCGGGACTGGGTCGCAATTTCGGTTTCGAGAAGCTGCGCAATCATGACGCCAAAAACTGGAGCGCACTGCGCGAACAAGCAGCGGCTCGTGAAAATAAGTCAATAAAAACAGATATTTATGGTTACGACCGCAGTGGTGATGCGATCGCCATCGCCACCCGTAACGTCACTTCGCTTGGCCTGGAGTCGCAGATTGCGCTCAAGCAATGCAGCTTCGAAGACTCGAAACCACCGGTCGCTGCAGGTCTGCTGATCACCAATCCGCCGTACGGTGTACGCATGGAAGAACTCGATGACCTCGCGGACTGGTATCCGAGAGTCGGCGATGTGCTGAAACAACGTTACGCCGGCTGGACGGCTTTCATCCTCACTGGCGATCTGCGTATGGCCAAGCTGATCGGATTAAAACCGTCGAAACGCACTCCGCTGTTCAACGGTGCGCTGGAATGCCGCCTGTTCCGCTTTGAAATGGTGGCGGGCTTCATGCGCAAGGACGCACCGCCCAAAACCTAGCTGCGCAGCACCCGGATGATCAGCGACCCGCCGATCAGCAACAGCAGCACACCGATCACTTTCAACAAGGTTTCGCGCGACACGCTGAGCTGGATGTGATGCCCGGCCCAGATGCCGCCGAGGGCAAAGGGCAGCAGCAGTGCGGCGCCGATGATACGATCGATCAGGATCAGTCCGCCGAACAGGAACACCAGCGCACGGATCGACGTCGACAGCAGCACCATATTCGACAGCGTCGCGCGTAGCACCGCCTTGTCCGGCAGACGGCGCGACAGATAAATCGCGTAAGGCGGCGCACCGACACCGAACAGCGTGCCGGCCGCGCCGCCGCAGAATCCGGAAATCACCGCCCAGGGATGGCGCGCAATACCGATCTGCGGCGCGCCGGCAAACAAGGAATACAGGCCATAACAGAACAGGAACAGGCCGAAGGCGGCAATTGTCGCCTGCTGCGGAATCGTCACCAGCGCGGTAACGCCGGCAACGGCGCCGGCAAGTGAGCACGGCGCCATCCATTTGAGTTCGCCGCGATCCGCCTCTTTCGAAAAGCGCGATCCCAGCGCCAGTGCCGCAGACACGTCGAGCAGCACGCACATTGGCAGCACAAAATTCAGCGGAAAAAAGTAGGACAGCGCAGGCACCGTGAACATCGCCGCACCGAAGGTGGTAATGCCGAAAATGACGTACGCGCCGAGAATGATTGCCGCACAGGCGGCATAGGTCGGCAGATCGAAGGGGATACTGAAAGGGATATCCATCAAGAAAAACGCCGGCGCTGCGGCCGGCGTTCCCTTGCATGATGATGAAAATCAGACAAGATTCAGATGCTCGATGCCGGTCATCACATCCTTGTCCTTGGCGTCCTTGCTGTTGAGCTTGATCATCAGCCGCAGTTCATTCATCGAGTCGGCGTTGCGCAGCGCATCTTCATAGCTGATCTCGCCAGCCTCATACAGATCGAACAGATGCTGGTCGAAGGTCTGCATGCCGAGCTCGCGGGATTTGGCCATGATGCCCTTGATCTCGTGCACCTCGCCCTTGAAGATCATGTCCGAAATCAGCGGTGAATTGAGCAGGATCTCGACCGCAGCGGCGCGGCCCTTGCCGTCCTTTTTCGGGATCAGCCGTTGTGATACCAGCGCGCGGATATTCAGCGACAGATCCATCAGCAACTGCTGTTTCCGTTCTTCCGGAAAGAAGTTGATGATCCGGTCCAGTGCCTGGTTGGCGCTGTTGGCATGCAACGTTGCCATCGCCAGGTGACCCGTTTCGGCAAACGCGATGGCGTGGTCCATGGTGTCGCGATCGCGGATCTCGCCGATCAGGATCACGTCGGGCGCCTGACGCAGGGTGTTTTTCAGCGCGGCATGCCAGTTTTCGGTATCGACACCGACCTCGCGCTGGGTGACCACGCAGTTCTTGTGATCGTGCACGTATTCGATCGGGTCTTCGATGGTGATGATGTGGCCATAGCTGTTCTCATTGCGGTAGCCGATCATCGCCGCCAGCGAGGTCGACTTGCCCGAACCCGTGCCGCCGACCAGGATCACCAGACCGCGCTTGGTCATCACCACGTCCTTAAGCACCGGCGGCAGTTTCATGTCGTCGAACTTGGGGATCGTGGTGTTGATGGTCCGCAGCACCATGCCCACGCGGCCCTGCTGCATGAAAGCATTGACGCGGAAGCGCCCGATATCGCCCGGGCTGACCGCGAAATTGCATTCCTTGGTCGCCTCGAATTCGCCGGCCTGCTTGTCGTTCATGATGCCGCGCGCGAGTTCGGAAGTATGCTGCGCGGTCAGCGACTGCTGCGCCACCGGCGTCATCTTGCCGTCGAGCTTGATCGCCGGCGGGAAACCCACCGTGATGAAAAGGTCAGAGGCCTTTTTCGCGACCATCGCCCGCAGCAGGTCGTGCATGAACTTGACTGCCTGTTCTCTTTCCATCTTTTTACTCCCGTCTTCTCAGCATCGACCGCCGGTTCAGCGGAACGAGTCCTTGTTCATGGCTTTGCCGCGAGCTTCCTCGACCGACACGATGTTGCGTTTGACCAGATCCTGCAGATTCTGGTCCAGCGTCTGCATGCCCAGCTGGGCGCCGGTCTGGATCGCGGAATACATCTGCGCGACCTTGTTCTCGCGGATCAGGTTGCGGATCGCCGGCGTGCCGACCATGATTTCATGGGCGGCGGCACGGCCGCTGCCGTCCTTGGTCTTGAGCAGCGTCTGCGAAATCACCGCGCGCAGGGATTCCGACAGCATCGCGCGCATCATTTCCTTCTCTTCAGCCGGGAACACGTCGATGATCCGGTCGATGGTCTTGGCGGCAGAACTCGTATGCAGCGTGCCGAACACCAGGTGACCGGTTTCAGCTGCCGTCAGCGCCAGCCGGATGGTTTCCAGATCGCGCATCTCGCCAACGAGGATGATGTCCGGGTCTTCACGCAGCGCCGAACGCAGCGCATTGGCGAACGACAAGGTATGCGGTCCGACCTCACGCTGGTTGATCAGGCATTTCTTCGATTCGTGCACGAACTCGATCGGGTCTTCCACCGTCAGAATGTGGCCCTGTTCGTTTGAATTGATATGGTCGACGATGGCGGCCAGCGTGGTCGACTTGCCCGAGCCGGTCGGGCCGGTCACCAGCACCACGCCACGAGGCTGATTGGCAATTTCCACGAATACCTTGGGCGCCTTCAGGTCTTCCAGGCTCAGCACCTTCGACGGAATGGTCCGGAACACTGCGCCGGCGCCACGCTGCTGCACAAAGGCGTTGACGCGGAATCGCGCCAGATTGGGGATCGAGAACGAGAAGTCGCACTCGAGGTTTTCTTCGTAAAATTTGCGCTGGCCATCGTTCATGATGTCATACACCATGGCATGAACGTCTTTATGCTCCAGTGCCGGCAGATTGATGCGGCGGATGTCGCCATGCACGCGAATCATCGGCGGCAGCCCGGAGGACAGATGCAGGTCGGACGCCTTGTTTTTGACAACAAAGGCCAGCAGTTCGGAGATGTCCATTTATAATTCCCTGGGAAGTGTTGCCATGCGGGCTATGCGGGGTGCCGTATGCGCCCACCCAAGCGCTGGAACATGCGCCAACCAGCCTCTGAGCGTGCTGAAATTATGACCACAATCGCCGAGAACTTGCAAGCCGTACACGACCGCATCCTGCGTGCTGCGGCCTCTGCAAATCGCGCACCGGACAGCGTGCAGCTGCTGGCCGTCAGCAAAACCTTCGGCAGCGCGGAAGTAGCCGCCGCATGGCAGGCCGGACAGCACGCATTCGGCGAAAATTTCGTGCAGGAAGCCCTCGACAAAATCACCGGACTGGGGCACTTCGACATCGAATGGCATTTCATCGGTCCGGTCCAGAGCAACAAAACGCGGCCGATAGCTGAACACTTTGCCTGGGTGCACAGCATCGAACGGGAAAAGATCGCCCGCCGCCTCAACGATTCCCGGCCACCAGAGCTGCCGCCGTTAAATGTGCTGATCCAGGTCAACGTCAGCGGCGAAGCCAGCAAAAGCGGGGTTGCCCCCGGTGAAGAACGCGCTCTGGCCAAGGCCATCCGCGGTCTGCCGCGCCTGCGCCTGCGCGGCTTGATGACCATTCCGGAACCGACACCGGATGCCGACCAGCAACGCCGGCGTTTTGCACTGTTGCACAGCCTGCAACAAGGATTGCAGGCGGATGACAGGGGCGTGGACACGCTGTCGATGGGCATGTCCGACGATCTGGAAGCCGCCATCGCCGAAGGTTCGACCATGGTCAGGATCGGCACCGCCATCTTCGGTTCGCGGAAAACCGCGAAAAGCGACACCTGAACCGTATAATGCGACGAGCGGGTTTGCGGCCGCTCCCGGGGATCCGCTTCACATCACGGTCACATTTCGCGTTTTTTGCTTCAACAAATGAACATCCTATTCATCGGCGGCGGCAATATGGCGGCCGCGATCATCGGCGGGTTGATCGCCAAAGACTGGCCGGCAGCCGCCATTCATGCCGTTGACGTACTGCCCGAAGCCCTGAAGCGGCTGGAGCAGCAATTCGGCATCCGCACTTCCGGCGACGGCGCCGCAGCGGCGCGCAATGCCGACTGCATTGTGCTCGCGGTCAAGCCGCAGCAATTGCGCGATGTCGCGCGCAGTCTCGCCCCCGCCATCGCCGGCAAACTGGTCATCAGCATTGCCGCCGGCATCCGTGGCATCGATCTCGCACGCTGGCTCGGCCCCGCGGCACGCATCGTGCGTGCCATGCCCAACACGCCGGCGCTGGTATCCGCCGGCATTACCGGATTGCACGCCATGCCCGGTGTCAGCGATACCCAGAAGCGGGATGCAGAGCGCATTCTTGCCGCCGTCGGCACCACCTTCTGGGTCGGCAGCGAACGCGATCTGGATGCGGTCACCGCGGTTTCCGGCAGTGGCCCCGCCTATGTGTTTTATTTCATCGAGGCGCTGGAACAGGCGGCGCTCGAGCTGGGCCTGCCCGCGGAAACGGCGCGCCAGAGCGCGCTGGCCACATTCGCCGGCGCGGTCAAACTGGCGCTGGCCGACAGCGCCGACCCCGCTACGCTGCGTGCCCGCGTCACTTCCAAGGGCGGCACCACGGAGCGCGCCATCGGCCTTCTGGATCAAGCCGCTGTCAAGGCGGCATTTGTGCGGGCCGTGCGCGGTGCCGCCGAACGTGCTGACGAACTCGGCGACGAACTGGGCAAAGACTAGGAACCGGGAGCAGCGGACGACATGTTGGGCAATGCACTGATTTTCATCGCACAAGTCGTATTCGGGCTGCTGACACTGACCCTGCTGCTGCGTTTCTATCTGCAGTGGGTACGCGCGCCCTATCGCAATCCGCTCGCGGATTTCGTCAATGCTCTGACGGATTTCATGGTGCGCCCCGCGCGGCGCGTGCTGCCCGGGTTGTGGGGCATCGACCTGCCGACGTTGCTGCTGGCGTGGCTGATGCAGCTGCTGGAATGGCTGATCGTGCTGCAGGTCCGCGGTTTCCGCTTCGGCGCCGAAATCGGTATGGCGCTCGTCGGTATTACCGCTGTGGCTGCGGTAGCCGTGCTGCAGATGCTGGTCTACATCGTGCTGTTTTCGACGCTGCTGCAAGCGGTGCTGTCATGGATCAATCCCGGCAGCCCGATTGCACCGCTGCTTGATGCCATGACACGGCCCTTTCTGCGCATGTTCCGCCGGAACATTCCGCCGATCGGCAACGTGGATCTGTCACCGCTGTTTCTGATGGTGGCCTGCCAGTTGATGCTGATGCTGCCCATTGCGTGGCTGGAATCCGTCGCGCTGCGCCTGCTGCGATGAACGACGGATGGCTGCGCTTTCACGCTGAAAGCGCGCGCCTGACGCTGCAAATCCACGCCCAACCCAATGCCAAATCCACCGGCGCTGCCAGTCTGCATGGCGACGCGCTGAAAGTGCGTATTGCTGCACCGGCGCTTGATGACAAGGCCAATACCGCTCTCCTTGCCTGGCTGGGAACGGCATTGAATCTGCCGCGTACTGTGCTGAAAATCCGCTCCGGCGCGACCTCGCGGCGCAAAGTGGTTGAAATTCAGCCGGCGGATGCCGCCATTGCTGCGCGGGCCGCGCGTCTGGCCGAAGAATAAGCGTTTCTGGTCAGCGTTCTTCTTCGGAACCGCCTTTGCGCACCCGCCAGGCTCTTACCAGCAGCGTCAGGCCGATCCACGAGGCCAGCATTGCCAGCGGCACCGTCAACGCCAGCGGCAACAGCAATGCGACGGCGGCGAATCCGAGACACCCCAAGGCAACGCTGAGCATCATCCCGGACTCGGCCGGCCCCAGCATGCGGCGGTTGCTGAACGCCGCGCCTACGGTATTTCCGATGCGCAGCGCACCGGCAGCGGCGCGCGAAGCGCGGCCGCCGGATCCGGATGCAAGACGGAGCCTGGTCCGTGAACCGGAATGGCTGACGCGATGCCTCGGGCCGAGCACGATTTCCGTGGCATTGTCGAGATCCTCTTCATACATCTGCTGCATCTCGCCAGCGCAGGCCTGATCTTCGATGGCGATATCCAGTTCGTAGTTGCCGATCCAGCTGGCGATATTCAAGTTGGTGGAACCGACACGTGCCCAGCGTCCGTCGGCCACAGCGGTCTTGGCATGCAGCATGGCGCCATTCCACTCAAACACGCGGATTCCCGCCTCAAGCAGCGGCCGGTACCCCGAACGCGAAACCTGTCCGATGAAGGGAATGTCGCTGGTGCCGGGCACCAGCAACCGCACATCAACCCCGTCGTAAGCCGCGGCCCGTAGCGCCTGCACATAAGGCGCAATGCCGACAAAATAGGCATCGGTCAGCCACAGCGTCTCTCGTGCCAGTGCTGCGATCATCTGATCGAGGCGGTACAGTCCGGCGATATTAGGTTCCGAAGCGAGAACGCGCAGCATGACATCACCCGCCGGCGGCGCCGTCACCGGCAGAACATCCAGCACACCCTCTCCGGTAGCGGCCCATGTCTGTGCAAACGCCCGCTCAATATCGGCAACAACCGGACCACGAATCTCGATACCGGTATCACGCCAGGGCGCGATGCCGCGTTGCGCATCGCCGTGCCATTTGTCACTGACACAGAGTCCGGTGACATAACCGACCTCGCTGTCAACGGCAACCATCTTGCGATGGTCCCGCGTCAGCCAGCCGAAGGGACTGTCAAACCGCGGCCTGTTGAAACAGCGAACCTTTCCGCCGGCTTCGATCAACGGCTGCAGCAAGCGTTGCGTGCCGACGCCCAGCGCGCCCATCCAGTCATAAATCAGGCGCACAGCAACACCGGCACGTGCGCGCTCGGTCATCGCCGCCACAAATTCGCGGCCGGTCCTGTCGTCGGCAAGAATGTAGTTTTCAAACAGGATGGATTGCCGGGCCGCGGCAATTGCCGACAGCCATGCGGGAAAGTTCCCGCCGGCATCGCGCAACACACGAACCGCATTGCCACCGACCAACGGGGCACCTGCAGCCCGCGCGAACATCTGGCCCGCAATCTGGCGCAGTTCGGCGCTGGCGCGTGGCAAGGCGTTTTTGCGGACCTGCGGTGAAGCTGAAAGAGCCATGGTTCGCCTTGAAACAGAACGGATCGTGTTACATCAGGACGATGTCGAACTGCTCCTGATTGTAGGCCGACTCCACCTGCAGTGAAATCGGCTTACCGATGAAGTCCGACAGCATGGCCAGATTGTGGGACTCCTCGTCGAGAAACATGTCGACAACCTGCTGCGAGGCGAGAATACGGAATTCTCGTGCATCGAACTGCCGCGATTCGCGCAGCAGTTCGCGCAGCACTTCGTAACAGACGGTCTGCGCCGTCTTCAGCGCACCACGGCCGGCACAGGTCGGGCAGGATTCACAAAGAATGTGCGCGAGGCTCTCGCGCGTGCGTTTGCGCGTCATTTCCACCAGACCGAGCTGGGTGAAGCCGTTGATGGTCATCCGCGTGCGGTCACGGGCCAGCGCCTTGCGGAACTCGTTGAGCACGGCATTACGATGCTCCTCGGTGTCCATGTCGATGAAATCAATAATGACAATGCCGCCGAGGTTACGCAGTCTCAGCTGGCGGGCGATGACCTGTGCCGCCTCGAGGTTGGTCTTGAAGATCGTGTCATCAAAAGTGCGCCCGCCGACAAAGCCGCCGGTATTGACGTCCACCGTGGTCAGGGCTTCCGTCTGGTCGATGATCAGATAACCGCCCGATTTAAGATCAACCCGCCGCGCGAGTGCACGCTCGATATCGTCTTCGACATTGTGCAGATCGAATAACGGGCGCTCGCCCTGGTAATGCGCCAGCCGCGGCACCACGTTGGGTGTGAACTGCCGGGCAAAATGGCTCATCGCCTGATGCGTTTCATTCGAGTCAACGTAAATCCGCCCGGTATCCTCGTGTGCAAAATCGCGCAGCACGCGCAAGCTGAGATTGAGATCCTGATAGAGCAGCGCCAACGGCGCCGCCTTGCGCGCCTGTGCCTGGATGTCGTGCCAGAGTTTGCGCAGGTATTCAACGTCAGATGCGAGCTCGCGGTCGGACGCCGCTTCGGCCATGGTGCGGATGATGAATCCGCCCTTCTCATCAGGCGGCATCAGCTGCTGCAGCTTCTCGCGCAGATGCACGCGCTCTTCTTCGTCTTCGATGCGCTGGGAAATACCGATATGCGATTCCTGCGGCAGGTAAACCAGCAGGCGCCCGGCAATGCTGATCTGCGTCGACAATCGCGCACCCTTGGTGCCGATCGGATCCTTGATCACCTGCACCATCAGGCTCTGACCTTCGTTGAGCAGCCGCTCAATCGGCAGACCCGGTTCGCCGTTGACGCGATTGCCCCAGATGTCGGCAACGTGCAGAAACGCAGCGCGTTCGCCGCCGATGTCGACAAAGGCGGACTGCATGCCGGGCAGCACGCGCACCACCTTGCCCATGTAAATATTGCCGACAAAGCCGCGCGCCGAGGCCCGCTCGATATGCAGTTCCTGGGTCACGCCGTGTTCAATGACGGCGACCCGGGTTTCCTGCGGTGTGACGTTGATCAGTATGTCTTCGCTCATGGCGAATCTCAGGGGATGCTGATGCCGTAGCTGCGCAGCAGCTCTGCGGTTTCTGCGAGGGGGAGTCCCATGATACCGGAATAGCTGCCGTCGATACGGGTGATGAAGGCAGCAGCCAGTCCCTGCACTGCATAGCCGCCGGCCTTGTCATGGGATTCACCGGTGGCGACATAACGGCGTATTTCTGCAGCATCCAGCGGACGGAACCAGACCCGCGATTCCGACACCCGGGTCTCCATCCGGTCTTCAGCGGCAACAGCGACTGCGGTCAGCACGCGATGCTCACGCCCCGCCAGCCGGCCCAGCATGTGCGCCGCCTCATCGGCGTTGGCCGGCTTACCGAGAATGTTGTCATCGCAGACGACCGTGGTATCAGCCGCCAGTACCGGCCGTAATACAGCACGGCGAGCAGCAATGATTCTGGCTGCGGCGCGCGCTTTATCGCCGGTCACCCGAAGCACATAGTCGTCAGCGCGTTCTCCTTGATGCGGCGTCTCGTCGATATCAGCGCTGCGCCCCGGCCCCTCGCGCAACGGTAAAAGTTCAAAGGTCACGCCGATCTGCCGCAGCAGTTCGCAGCGTCGCGGACTTCGTGAAGCCAGATAAATGGATCTGTCGTTCATCGGAGCATGTCTCTGCGCAGATCAGTCACGGTGATAGGGATGACCCGAGAGCAGCGACGACGCCCGGTACAGCTGCTCGGCCAGCACCACCCGTACCAGCCCGTGCGGCAGCGTCAGCGGCGACAGCGACCACAGTAGATCCGCGCGCGACTTGATCGAGTCGTCCAGGCCATCGGCACCACCGATGACAAAGGCAATGTCACGACCGTCGTTTCGCCAGCGTTCGAGATAATCGGCCAGGGAGCGAGTCGGAAAACCGCGGCCGCGTTCGTCCAGCACTACCCGCAGCACTCCCTGGGGAAGCGCGGCCTCGATGTGTTCGGCCTCGGTTTTCAACCACCGCGGGGTATCGCCGGTCGCATTGCTGCGCTGCGCGGGCTTGAGTTCTTTCAGCTGCAACGGCATTTCGCGCGGCATGCGTTTCGCATACTCCCCGAACGCCTCGTTCACCCACGCCGGCATGCGATGACCGACCGCGAGTATGGCCAGCTTCACTTCGCGGCGCGGCCCGCTGTTTTGCCCGCTGGTGCTTTGACCGCCGTTGTTTTGCGGACTGCAGTTTTTCGCGGCTTGGGCTGCGACGAACCCCAGATCTCTTCAAGGTTGTAGTACTGCCGGATCGCCGGCTGCATCACATGCACGATCACCGCACCGAGGTCGACCAGCACCCACTCACCGGTCTGTTCACCTTCAGTGCTAAGCACGCTGCCGCCCGCCTTTTTCACTTCTTCACAGACGTTGTTGGCCAGCGCACGCAGCTGCCGGTTGGAATCGCCGCTGACGATGATGACCTTGTCGAACAGAGCGGTCATTTTCTTGACGTTGAACACGACGATGTCGCGACCCTTGATGTCCTCCAGGGCAGCAACAGCGATCTTGGCAAGCTTTTCGGGTCCCATCAGTCTCCAATATACGAGCTATTGTCGTTGTACAAGTCGTTGTCCTGAATATATTTGATTATCTGCTCGGGCAACAGATAACGTGGATTGGCGCCGGCGCGGATTGAATCCCTGATCAACGTCGCAGAGATGTCCAGCGCGGCGATCGGCACGACGACAATGCCGCCGGCAGGCGCCGTGTGGATGCCCAGCGGTTGCCGCATCAGCCGCTTGTTGTATTCGGCGGCCAGCGGCTGCGGCATCCGCGATTGCCAGGTGTCCACCGGGA
>CANHZX010000075.1 GCA_947465215.1 Betaproteobacteria bacterium
CCGGCGGCAAGGGCGGCGTCAACCTGCTGGCGGCCTGGCATCTCGAAAAACCGCTGCCTGCGGCCAAGCCCGGCAATCCGCCGCTGCCCGGCGGTGGCAGCCACCGTAATGCAGTGCCCTTGTATGACTTCCCCAACCAGAAAGTCATCAACCACCTGATCCGCCAGTCGCCAATACGTACTTCCGCGTTGCGCGCGCTGGGCGGTCATGCCAATGCTTATGCCATTGAATGTTTCATTGATGAGCTGGCCGAAGCGGCGGGTGCCGATCCGGTGGAATTCCGCCTCCGTCATCTGAAAGATGCCCGCGCCAAGGCTGTCATCGAAAAAGTGGCACAGATGGCGAAGTGGAAACCTAATGAGAAGGGTGACGGCGAACGCGGTCGCGGCATCGGTTTCGCGCGTTACAAGAACCTCGCGGCGTACATTGCGGTGATTGCCGACGTGCAAATTGCCGAAGACGTGCGCGTGACCAAGCTGTGGGGCGCAGTCGACGTCGGTCAGGCGATCAACCCCGACGGCGTGATTAATCAGATCGAAGGCGGCATGATCCAGAGCGCCAGCTGGACGCTGAAGGAGCGTGTCGATTTCGACAAGGCCGGCATCACCACACGCAACTGGCTCGATTACCCGATCCTCAGCTTTGTCGAAGTGCCGGAGATTGAAGTGGCACTGATCAATCGGCCCGAAGCGCCGCCGGTTGGGGCGGGCGAGGGTACGCAAGGGCCCGTGTCGGGGGCGATCGGTAATGCCATTTACAATGCCATTGGGGCGCGGCTGCGTGACATGCCCTTCACACGCGACCGCATTGTTGCGGCGCTGAGTGCATGATTTACGGAGTTCAGAGTCGATGCATCAGAAAACGATAGGGGTTGCAGTAGTCGGATCCGGGCGGATCGGCACCTTGCGTGCGGTTATGGCTTCCCGCCATCCGGCAGTGGATTTTGTCGCCGTGTCCGATCGGGATCCGGCAAAAGCGGAGAAACTGGCCGCGCAATGCGGCGCCAATTGCTGGTCCGGTGACAATCTGGAAGTGATTTCGAGGGCCGAGGTCGGTGCAGTCGTGGTCTCCACAATCGAACTTGAGCATGTACGGCCGGTGGTGCAGGCGCTGGAGATGGGGAAAAAAGTTTTTGTTGAAAAACCGATTGCCCTCACGCTCACTGATGCCGACCTGTTGATTGACACTGCGCGCCGTAATGCGGATCGCGGTGCGAGCCTGCATGTAGGCTTCAGTCGCCGGTTCAAGAAGCGCTACATGATTGCGAAGGAACAGCTCAGGCGCGGCCGGCTGGGGTCCCTGACGGGTGCGGTGGTCAGGCTGTTCAACACCCGTTCGCAGGCAATGCAAACCCTCTCGCGCCTGCCGGAGAACAGTCCCACTTCCGGGCTTACCTACTATATTGACCTGATGGGCTGGTTTTTCGAGAACAATCCTGTCGTTGAAGTTATTGCCCGTGGCAAGCGCGGCGTTCTGCTGAATTCGGGGCATAACACAACCGATCTCGCACATGCGATTCTGACCTGTGCTGATGGTGCGGTGATCGCGATGAGCGTCAGCTACGCTTTGCCCAAAGGCTTCCCGGTGCTGGGACATGCGGCGCGCGTCGAACTGCTCGGCCCCGACGGTGTGATGCTGCTCGATGATGACCATACCGACCGCATGCTCTACAGCGATCACGGCGTCGGGCATGTCTATATTCCCGGACACGAGGTCAATATGGCTTTTCTCGGCAGCGGTACCCCGGGCGACTGGGCCATGGACGAGTTTCTCGGGCCGGTGGCAAACGAAACCCGTGCCTGGATTGACCACCTGACAGCCGGGACGCCTGCGCTGCATTCAACGCCACCCCAGGCACGCCAGACGCTTGCGGTGACACTGGCCATGGAGGAATCGCTTAGAACCGGTCAACCGGTCAAGGTGAATGTAGTAGCGTGATTTTTCAGGGTAGGAGGAGATGATGGCAGCTGGGTTCAGGGGTGTGCAGTGGTTGGGGATCGCGACCTGTTGTGCGATGGTGGTGATACCCGGTGCAGTCGGCGCGGCTGATTGGAAGCCGGACCGCGTGGTCGAGATCATTGTTGCCACCGGCGCCGGTGGCGGGCAGGACAAGTCAGCACGTACGGTTCAGCGGATTCTGCAGGAAGGCCGGATTTTGCCGGTGGCCGCCACTGTGCAGAATAAGCCGGGTGGCGGCGGTCTGGTGGCCTGGACTTATCTCAATCAGAAGGCCGCCGACGGGCATTTCATCGCGATTGCCAATCCTACGCTTCTGACCAATCACATCACCGGTCGTTCGAACATCAATTACACCGACCTGACGATGGTCGCCAACTTGTTTACCGAATCTGTGGCGATCAGCGTGCGCGCCGAATCTCCGATCCGCTCAATCAAGGATCTTTCGGAACGTTTGCGCAAGGATCCTGCTTCGGTCAGTTTCTCGGTCGGCAGCAGTCTCGGCAGCGCCAACCATATCGCGATGGCGCGGCTGGCGAGGTTGTCGGGAGCGGATCCACGAAAAATGCGTGCGGTCGTTTTTCAGGGCGGCGGGCAGGCCATGACTGCCGTACTGGGCGGACATGTCGATTTGATGGCTTCAGCAGCCAACAATGTCGTGCCCCACCTGCAGGGGGGCAAGATTCGCGTCCTTGGCGTGACATCGGAGAAACGGCTTGAGGGTTCCTTTGCTGCTGTGCCGACGTTGCGCGAGCAGGGTTACAACGTGGTAATCAGCAACGGCCGCATGATGGTGGGCCCCAAGGCCATGACCCCGCCGCAGGTCGCCTACTGGGAGGCGACGCTGGGCCGGATGGCGGTAACGCCGGAATGGAAAAAGGACATCGACGACAACGAGTTCGAAGCCCTGTTCATGACGAGCAGGGAGACCCAGGCCTACCTGAAGGCGCAGTACGGCGAACTGAAAAAAGCCCTCGACGACCTGGGTATGTCCGTCAAGTAACGACGCCCAGCTCCTTGAAAACCTCCACGCACCGCCGCACAGCGGTGTTTGAGGAGGGGAAGCCGCAGTAAACGGCGCCTTGCACGAAAACCTCGACGATTTCATCAGGGGTCGCGCCGTTGTTGAGGGCGCCCCGGATATGTCCTGGCAGTTCATCCATCCTGTCGGCGGCGCAGATGAAGGCCAGAGTAACGAGGCTGCGTTCCTTGAGCGTCAGTTGCGGCCTTGTCCAGATCTGCCCCCAGGAAAATCCGTTGACCAGTTCCTGTTGTTGTTTGGTGTATTTGTCCGTGCTGGTCTGACGCTTGTTGACATGCTGATCGCCCATGACTTTGCGGCGGATAGCGAGACCGGCTTCGATGTTTTTCGGGTCCATGTTTGCTCCGTGATTAAAATACCGGCTGGATGCCTGTAAAATTCAGCCGCAGTTTAGCGGAAGCCCCTGATTCGCCCAAGCGGGTTTCTCCAGGCAAGCGCCGTAGCGACCTGCAACCCATTCTCAACAAGGCTTTTTCGTGAAGTCTGATCTGGAGTCAGCATGAAATACCGAATTGCCGAAACTTTATGTGCCGTCGTGATGGTGGTGGCGGGAATGACTTCCGCCATTGCAGCCTGGCCCGAACGCCCGATCCGCGTCATCGTGCCCTTTGCGCCGGGCGGCAATGTCGACCTGACTGCACGCGCGATCACGCCGGGCCTCGGTGAACTGCTGGGCCGCAATATCATCATCGACAACCGTGCTGGTGCCGGCGGTGCCGTTGGTTCCGAAATTGCGGCAACTTCGCCGGCCGATGGTTACACGCTGCTGTTTTCATCGACCGGCTCGCTGACCATTGCACCGGTAGTGTCGACCAAGTTGCGCTACGACCCGGTGAAGGATTTCGAAACCATCAACCTCGCGTCCAACGTGCCGGTGATCATGCTGGTGCCACTGTCATCGCCGGCGAAAACGGTTAAGGAATTCATTCCTTATGCCAAATCGCGCGGTGAACTGATCATGGGTTCTTCGGGTAACTTTTCCACCGGCCGTCTTGCGGGTGAACTGTTCCAGGGGCTCACCGGCACAAAGTTTACGCATGTGCCGTACAAGGGCGGCAATCCGGCGATGCTTGATCTGATCGGCGGCCGCATCGACGTGATGTTCGACCAGATCTCCTCGGCCATCGGTCATATCAAGGGCGGCAAGGTGCGGGCGCTGGCGGTGAACGCCTTCAACCGTTCTGCTGAACTGCCGGAAGTGCCAACGACCAAAGAGGCTGGTGTGGCCGGAGTTGAGGCGGGCACCTTCACCGCGATGCTGGCTCCGGCGAAAACGCCCAAGGCCATTGTTACCCGCGTCAATGAAGACATGAACAAGGTCATGAAAACGCCGCAGGTGCAGCAGAACTTCGCCAAATACAGTGCGGAGATGATTGGCACGACGCCGGCGGCGAGTCAGGCCTTCATCAAGGCCGAAATCGAAAAATGGCGCAAGGTCGTCCGGGCCGCCAACATCAAGGAAGAATAACAATGAAAGAAATGCGATGAAAATACTGGTCATCCACGGTGCCGGCCTCGACATGCGCGGCAAGGTGCAGCTCGATGTCTTCGGGCCGATGACGCTGCCGCAGTATGAGGAGCACATCCGCGGCTATGCCAAGGAGCTGGGTATTGAAGTGTCGTTTTTCCACTCCAATATCGAAGGTGAAGTCGTCAACAAGCTGTATCAGGCCTTCGACAGCGACATCGCCGGCGTGGTGATGAACCCGGGTGGCTTCACGATGGTGACCGGGCCGCTGCGCGCAGCGGTTGCGCAGATGAAATTCCCGGTGATCGAAGTCCATCTGAGCAACCCGACGGCGCGCGGCACCACCTCGGTGATGCTGCCGGTGTGCAAGGCCTGCGTTTACGGCTTTGGCATCGAAAGCTACAAGTTCGCGCTGACCGGCATCAAGTCACTGCTCAAGAAATAATCCGGTTCGTGCAAAAAAAACGGCAGGGCATGACGCCCTGCCGTTTTTTATGGCCTGCAGCTGTTAACGAATCGGGATATAGATGTTCGGCAGCATGATGTGGATGCCCGCCGCCGGCTGCGGTGCGTAATACACCGGCGGCGTAGTAGTTCTGGTAACGCACCACTTCCCGGTACACCACGCGGGGCGGGGCATAGTGAGGCTGGTAATGCCGCGCCTCTTTCCAGTGTCCATGCCCGTGACCATGTCCGCGGCCATGATCATCGCCGCGATCTGCCCAGGCGGTCGCTGCTGCCAGCATCACCGCCGCCAACACTGCACCTGTTACCAGCTTCATTTTGGTCTCCTTTATACGGCCACGGTTTCGTGTGCCGCTTACCCCTGTGTTCACTATTGTTATTCGTGGTCCTTTGCTGCTGACCACGGACACAGATTAGGGGCTTGTCCCGTGCCATGCTGTATCAATGTGTAAACAGATGTTGCGGTGGCGTTTTTCAGGGCTGATTTCTTGCCAGTGTGTCGGCTTGCGGCGACAATCCCTGCGGGCGGCTGTTGCCGCCCGACAACAAAGTCCAGGCAATGGCGCGGCAGAACGGGGAGAGCCATGAAGTTCGGTGATTACGTCAAAGTGAAATCGTTGCAGACCGCAGCGGGATTCCGTGAAAACCTGCAGCGTCTCGGGCTCGACATGCCATGTGACGATGCGCTCGAAGCCGGGCCCGCGTCGCCAATGGCAGCACCGCTGCAGGTCGATGGCCTGACCATCGGCAACCGTTACACCGTGCACCCGATGGAAGGCTGGGATGCGCTGAATGACGGTCGCCCCTCTGACAACACACGGCGGCGCTGGGAACGTTTCGGTTCGTCCGGCGCCAAGCTGATCTGGGGCTGCGAAGCGATTGCGGTGCGACCAGACGGCCGTGCCAATCCGAACCAGCTGATGTTGAACGCGCACACCGAGGCAGAAATCGGTGCGATGCGCGAATCGCTGGTCGCCGCGCACCGCACGGCGATGGGGGATGACAAGTGGCTCGCCGTCGGCCTGCAACTGACGCACTCCGGCCGTTTCTGCAAACCCAATGATCATCACAAGATGGAACCGATGATCCTCTACCGTCATCCGCTGCTCGACCGCCGGCAGAAGCTCGGCCCCGACTACCCGCTGATCAGCGATGGCGAAATCCGCCGCCTGATTGATGACTACGTGCAGACCGCGAAACGCGCGGCGAAGCTGGGCTTCGAGTTTGTCGATGTGAAGGCCTGCCACGGCTACCTTGGCCACGAATTCCTGTCCGCAAAAACCCGTGACGGCGAATTCGGCGGTTCTTTGGAAAACCGCACCCGTTTCATGCGCGAAATCGTCGCCGGCATCAAAGCCGAAGCGCCGGGCATGAAGTTCGGCATGCGCATCTCGGCTGCGGATCTGGTGCCTTTCCGCCCGGATCCCGCGCTGACCACGGCTGAAGCGATGGGGCCCGGCGCACCGGAGGATTTTGCGAATCTGCTGCCCTACCGATACAGCTTCGGCACGAAGGAATCCGATCCGCTGGCCTTCGATCTCAGCGAAACCAAATCGGTGATTGCGATCGCCCGCGAACTCGGCATCCACCTGTTTAATATCACGCTGGGCAGTCCCTATTACAACCCGCACCTGACGCGTCCCGCGCTGTATCCGCCCTCCGATGGTTATCATCCGCCGGAAGACCCGCTGATCGGCGTAATGCGCCATTTGAACGTCGTGCGTGAACTGAAGCAGGCTTTCCCGGGCGCGGTATTTGTAGGCAGCGGTTACACCTACCTGCAGGAATTCCTGCCCAACGTCGCGCAGGCGGCGGTGCGTGCCGGCTGGACCGACAGCGTCGGCCTCGGCCGCATGATGCTCTCCTATCCCGATCTGCCCGCCGATGTGCTCGCCGGACGGCCGCTGCAAAGAAAGCGCCTGTGCCGCACCTTCAGCGACTGTACCACCGCGCCGCGCCACGGTGTGGTGTCAGGCTGTTATCCGCTGGATGCGCATTACAAGAAGTCGCCGGAGATGGTGAAGGTTGCGGCGATCAAGAAAGCTGCGAAGCTCTCGTAGGTAATGGCTGATTATTGGATGCCGTGAACCGTCAACAGCGTTTTCATTCGCGTTACCGCCACCTCCGGTTTCAGGAGCAAGCCTGCCACATCCGCCAGCCTGAATAATTCCACGAAGTGCATCAGCGACCGCGCACTTTGCTGGCCGCCGACCATCACGAAATGATCCTGATGGCCGTTCAACCAGGCCATGAACACCACGCCGGTTTTGTAATGCCAAGTTGGTGTGCGGAACATATGGCGTGACAGCGGCACTGTCGGTTCGAGAATGCGGTGGAACCCGGCGGTATCGCCTTGCGCGAGTTTTCCGAGGGCAGCGCTGGCGGCCGGTGCGATGGTGTCGAAAATGCCCAGCAACGCATCGCTGTGGCCATGGTTGGGCAGTGATCCTGCGTCGTCGCCGGCAATCAGTTCGGTGTAATTGAAGTCGTCGCCGGTATACATGCGCACGCCCGCAGGCAGGCGGCGGCGCATCGCGATTTCGATGTCCTTGTCGAGCAGCGACATCTTGATGCCGTCGACCTTGGACGCATTCGCCTTGATCAAGCCCAGTGCGGTGTTGATCGCACCCGGGAGTTCGAGGCTGCCCCAGTAACCTTCCAGCGCCGGGTCGAACATGCCGCCCAGCCAGTGCAGGATCACCGGTTCGCGGGCCTGACGCAGCAAACGGTCGTAAACCTTTTCGTAATCAGCAGGGCTGCGCGCGACACGCACCAGCGCGCGGCTGGCCATCAGGATCAGCCGCCCGCCGGCGCGTTCGATCGCGGCCATCTGTTCTTCATAGGCGCGGATCACGTCGTCGAGAGTTTTGGTGTCTTCGATGGCGAGCTGATCGGTGCCGCAGCCAGAGGCGAGCAGCGCGCCGGGTACATCCCGCGCTGCTGCCGCTGAACGCTGGATCAGTTCCAGTGAGTCTTTCCAGTCCATGCCCATGCCGCGCTGCGCGGTGTCCATCGCTTCGGCGACGCCGAAGCCAAGGCTCCACAGGTAATGGCGGTAGGCGAGTGTGGCGTCCCAGTCGATGGCGGTCTGCTGCCAGGGGTTGATCGCCGCACGCGGATCGGCGACGACATGCGCCGCAGCGTAGGCGATGCGGCTGAACGGCGCTTTGGGGGCATCAAAAGCGCCGGGACCGCGCAGCGCGTAGGGCTTCAGGGTGCCATCGGCACCGGGCAGCAGGATATTCATAGCGTGATGTTTTTATTCAGGAATTTTTTGTGACATCTTCGCATGCGAGGCCCCAGTTGCCCAGCGTGTGCATGCGCTCGCTGTCGAGGATGCGTGCGGTGGCTTCCGGCAGGTTGTGGTCGCTCAGTGCTTCCGGTGCAATGGCGGCGATACCGGCACGGGTTTCGGGATCGGTGATGGCGAGGGAGAGTGCGGCGGGATCGAACCACGCCGGTTTGCCTTGTTCCATGCGCAGCCAGATGCGTTGGCTGCTGCGGTCGGCGAAATTGACGACGGGCAGGCGCCGGATGCATTGTGCGAGAAATTGCGTGTTGTTCTCGGGCGTCATTTCCGCAGCGCCGGGATAAACCTCGCGCGGCGTGCGCGCTTCGACATGGATTTTGCGGTAACGCTCAATGTCGAGCATGCCACCGACATCCAGCACATGCATCTCGCCGTTCCAGCCGAAGGCGACCGTGCGCGGCGTCTGGCCGAGGGGAACGCTGTTGTCGAGGAATTCGTAATGCACCTTCTTGTCTGCGGCCAGTGCCCAGGTGAAAAACACCTCGGGCACGCCGGAGAAGGCTTCAATGTTATGAGCGAGCAGATCATCGACGGCCTTGTAACGGCCGACTTCAAGGCCGCGGTACCAGGCGCGGTCGACGGTGGCGTCCGGTGGTGTGATCATGAAGAATAAATAAACCAGACTTCCGAATCGGGTCAGCAGATTGCTGCCGGCGACATCCGATGCCGGGGCGAAGGTATCAAAGCGGAAACGGTCGATCAGCAGATGTGACATCAGGCCGCGTTCGGCCTTGCGCGCCATCGTGCGGTCGAGCTTGTGGTCGACGATCTGCAGCTCGTGACCGCTGAACGAGCCGGCGTATTTGTAGGCCGGACCCAGCGTTGAATAGTCGAGCAGAAACTTGCGGAAAATATCCGGGCTGATCAGCGCGAAGTCCTGCCAGCTGACGCCGATGCGCGCGGCGAGCGCCCGCTGTAGCGGGCGCAGCGTGCTTTTGCCGGCGGCGGAAGCGCCCTTGGTGTTCATCACTACCGGCTGCGCCTGCACCGGCAGGCGGCGGAAACCTTCGATGTTGGCTCCGCGCTGCACATAGGGTTCGATCAGGCGGCCGATTTCTTCGCTGCCATATTCATTACAGGCAAGGTCGGTGGCGACGCTGGCGATCAGTGCGCGGTCGCGCCACAGCCGGCCGTGGCGGTTGAGCATTGCGGTGGCGACGCGGGCCAGTTCCGTGGCCGCGGCGCGGATCACCGGATCGGGGGAGGTCTGAGACTGCGTTTCCCATCTGCGGATCGCACGCACGTCAGTAGTTTCGCCTTCATCAATGATTGGTGCGGTTTTGTTTTTGCCGAACAGTTGTGACCAGAAGCCGCGCCCCGGTTTGGTCGTGGTGATGTCGTCATGCAGGCAGCGTTCGAGTTCTGCGATGGCGGCTTGATGCAGTTGGGTGCGGACGGTATCGTAAGCGGCAACGATCTGCGGCATCTGCGGCGCGATGTGACGTGTCAGCAGCGCATCGGTCATGCGCCGGAAGTTAATGCCGAGGTCCTCGGTTTTCTGGCCGTCTTCAACGGTGAAATCGGCAGTGACGAGGGCGAGTAATTCATGCACGACCAGGCGTTCGGGGCGGAAGGTCACCAGGTCTTCCATCGGCAGGCCGGTGAGGTCGGCGAGTTCGCGCGCTTCGCGTAGCGTGGTGCGCACGTATTCGGGCCGGTAGATTGTCGCCAGCGGCAGCAGGTCGGCGGGGATCTGCGACTGCAGTCCCGGGTTCCATGGACCTTCAGTTGCCGGCGGCTGCAGGGCGGTGGGCATGGGCGTCAGTCTACGCCGCGCAGCAGACCGTTGCGCCGGCCGGTGCTGTTGATGCGTTCGCATTGCACGGCGGTGAGTTGCGTGTTCTGCGGCGTGGTCGATTCCGCCATCAAATTGCCGGTGTCGCTTTTGTGTTCTCCGCTGTCCATCAGCACATGCGCGAGTTCATGCGCAACGACGATGCCGAGATCGCGTGCGCCTTTGGCGATCCATACGGTGTCGGCGAGTTCCGGGCGCGTGCGGCTATTGCCGCGGCCGATGGCTTCGGCATCAAAGGCCGGGATCTGGCGCGTGCCGGCGGTAAAAAATACCGCGGGTTTCGGCAGCGCCAGTTCGCGTGCCAGTTCACGCGAGCGCGGCGTGTCGAAATGGCGATGTGTTTCGGGTGCAGTGACCTGCAGCAGGTCGGCGCGGGTGACACGGATGCCGCACTGGCCGAGGATTTGCGCGGTGCTGCGCAGGGCTGCGTGGATTTCAGCCTCGGGCCATTGATCGAGATTGATGACACGCAACTCCAGGGCCTGTGTTGCCGCGGCGGGTGCCGGCAGGTCGCGTATTGCAGTGCGGTGTTCGATGCGCAGCGGCAAGGGTTCGTGTGCACTAACTGCCGTGATGAGCAGAGCGGTGAGGGTGGCGATGAGGGGATGGAGGGACTGCCGGACGTTCATGGTGCAGATGGTGGCGTGATTGATGAAATTTTAGGCAACCTAAGTTGTGCGCCTGTGTGGCGCAGTCCCGGCCCCGTATTTTTGAGCTTGTTCACAGAGTTATCCACAGAAATTGTGCATGCTTTTTCGGGGCATGCACCAGAACGGGGAGCGCGGTTCCTGTGCATCCGGCGCGGACCGCTCTCGGAACCCGCGAAAATATATTTCGATCAGATTTTCGCAAGGGGAGAGTGCCGAATTATTCATTAAAAACAATAACTTGCATTGTGTCAAAAAAGTGTCGCAAAAGCGTAATTGCGTCAATCACTTAGCGCGTGTTTGCCCCTTGAGACATTTGAATGGCACCCCGGATATTGACAGTGCTGTTCGACTTTTGTAGCTGCCGCGTTGTGTTGCGATGCGTGAGATATCAACATGCTGCAATCCCGGCGCTGTCAAGCCATTTCGGGAGGCTGGAAACGGGGCTGATGGGGCTCAGAGTCCGCGGACGAAGCTCTCGATACCCTTGAGCAGCATTTCCACGGCGATGGCGGTCAGAACCAGCCCCATCATCCGGTCCAGCGCGGCCAGGCCGCGGCGGCCGATGTGGCGGGCAATGCGGTCCGCGGCCAGCAGCAACAGCAGGGTGATCGTGCTGGCGATGGTCAGAGCCATGATCCAGTCGGTGATGCGTTCCGGCGAGCGTGATACCACCAGCACAATGGTGGCAATGGCCGAGGGCCCGGCAATCGACGGAATCGCCAGCGGCACGATAAAGGGTTCTGAATCAACGCTGTCGGTGCCGAAGGCGCCTTCGGGGTGCTGGAAGATCAGCCGGATCGCGATCAGGAACAGGATCACGCCGCCGGCGATGTTCAAAGACGAATCGGACAGGCCGAAGAGATCCAGTATGGTCCGGCCGAAAAATACGAAGAACAGCAGCAGGCAGAAGGCGATCGCGCATTCGCGCACGATGACCAGCCGGCGCCGCGCCGGATCGAGATTTCGCAGCAGTGCGGCGAATACCGGAATATTGCCGACCGGATCCATGACCAGTAGCAGCACGACCAGCGTTGAGGTGAAAGAGACTTCCATGGGCGCAGTGTAGCGCCGCGCGGACTAAAAACCGAAGAGGTTGCGTCTTGCGTGCTGCAGATGCGTGAGGATCGCTGCGCGCGCGCGGTCGGCGTCGCGTGCTTTCAGCGCTTCGACGATGGCGCGGTGTTCTTGCTGGTATTGGAGGCGGCGCTCGGCGGTGACCACGCGATCCTTGAGCTTGCCCCATTCCGTCTGGTGGCGCACTGCGGTGGCCATGTCGAAAACGCGGATCATGAAGCGGTTGTGCGTGGCGGCGGCCAGTGCCTGATGCAGCGCCGCGTCCCAGACTTCAAAATCATCCAGTGAAGTGCCGCGTTCGGCGCGGTCGAGGCAGGTTTCCATGCGCTCGAAATCCGCGGGTGTGGCATTGATGACAATCAGTTCCGCCATGGTCGGTTCAAGGCGCATCCGCGCTTCCATCAGTTCGGCGGGGCTGGTATGCGTGATGCTGTCGGCGGGGAAACCACCGATGTCGGCGAGAAAGGTGCCACGGCCGACGTGGCGGGTGATTGCACCTTCGGCTTCGAGTTGCGACAGCGTCTTGCGCACGGTGTTGCGCGGCAGGGCGAAGCGCGTCGCCAGTTCCCGTTCAGTCGGCAGTTTGCCGCCGGGACCCAGCGCTCCCTGGGCAACCGTCTCGAGCAGATAGGCGCGGATTTCCTGCACGCCGTCTCGCTTGCTGCTGCGGCGGTAGTTGTCGGGTTCTGAACGGCGGATCGTGGTCATGATTTTTCCGGTTGCGGCGGATTGTGCCGCTTTAAACCAATTCAGGTCAATTGGTTCGTTAAAATCACCCAATTCGCAACCATGATCCGGTCATCCGGATTCATCTGGAGTGCTTTCTCACTCTTGTGCAATGCGTCATCCAAGGGTAAATTCGCTGGTTGAATTACTCAACCAATTTGGCTCAATCATTGACTATTGGTTGAACCAAGTCTAAAGTTTCGGGCGCTGTCGCCGCTGTTTTTGCGGGCACGGACCGTGGTCTGGACGCCGCGCGCAACGACCGCCGTTGATCAACGACAATACGCAACCATTCCAAGAAAATCCGCGAGGAGCCATGCCTGCAGCAGCTGCAACGCCGGTCAAACTGGCAATCATTTCCGAGGGGGTCAATGCCTGGCCCCTGTATGTGGCCCAAAGCCGCAAACTGTTTGAGCAGGAGGGCGTTGCGGTTGATGTGACGCTGACCGGTTCTTCCAATCACCAGCTGGAGCAGATGCGCAGCGGCGGTTATGACATCGGTTTCCAGCAGTCCGATCACGTGGTGCGCGCCGTCGAAACCGGCAGCGACCTGTGCATCGTGATGGCGCAGGGCCATGCACCGGAACTGTCGCTGGTAGTGGCGCCCGGCATTAAGACCATTGCCGATCTGAAAGGCCGCGACATTGCTGTC
>CANHZX010000076.1 GCA_947465215.1 Betaproteobacteria bacterium
ATAGCTGGGCAGTGCGCTGGCCTTAACCGCGACATTGGGTCGTTTGGCGATCGGCAGCAGCTTGTCGAAGTCGCGGAAGGTTTCATCTTCGGGCTTGCCGCTGGTCAGCGACATGTGGTCCATGATGATTTTCAGGCCGGGGTAACGTCCGGCGATGTCGTCGATGGCATGTACGAAATTCTGTGGTACCAGGATCATCAGTTTGATGCCGAGTTTTTCGGCTTCCGCCCACACCCAGTCGAATTTGCCTTCGACCAGCGGCTGTTGCAACACGGGGATGTGGAAGGAGAAGCGCATGCCGAGCATGCCGGGTTGCTGGAGCCAGGTCTTTATCGTGGTCTTCGCATCGGGTGCTTCGGGATTGAAGCGGCCCATGATTGCGAAACGGTCGGGGTGTTTTTTGACAGCTTCGGTGGCGAGGTCGTTGCGGTCGCCTTCCCAGGACGGGGGCACGATGATGACGCGGTCAATGCCGGCACCGTCCATGTCCTTGAGCAGTTGTTCATGGCCGAGCGGGATGTCGCGCTGCGCATGCGCGCGCCCGGGCCAGGGCCGCTCCGGTGTATTGGCGCCCCAAATGTGTACTTGTGAATCAACAATTAGCATATTGTTCTCCGGTTTCAGGAAGCCCGATTCAATGACGAACCGGCGGCAGCGTCAAGGCGTCCGGAACGTGGAGCCCGCGTCATTCACGTGCGCGGCGCGCAGTGGTCAGCTTGCGGCGCGGCCGTTACACTGCGGCGCGCATGCCGCAATAAAGTAGTAACGAAGACCAACGTTGATGAATGCGCCGAGTAATAACAATAGGTAATTGTTTTTAAAGGAATTTTATGAACGGTGCGGAAAGCCTGGTGCGCACGCTGCTGAATGGCGATGTGAATGTCTGTTTTGCCAATCCCGGCACTTCGGAAATGCATTTTGTGTCGGCGCTTGATCGCGTCGTAGGCGTGCGCTGCATCCTTGGTTTGTTTGAAGGTGTGGTAACCGGCGCTGCCGATGGTTATTACCGCATGGCAGGCAAACCGGCGGCGACGCTACTGCACCTCGGGCCCGGTCTCGGCAACGGTCTTGCCAATCTTCATAACGCAAAAAAGGCGCGCTCGGGCATCGTCAACATCGTCGGTGAACACGCGAGTTATCACATCCAGCACGATGCGCCGCTCACCGCGGATATCGAAGGTGTGGCGCGACCGATGTCGGATTGGATCAAGACTTCCCGTTCATCGATTGCAGTAGCCGCAGACGGCGCACTTGCGGTGGAGGCGGCGCGCAAGGCGCCGGGGCAGATTGCGACACTGATCCTGCCCGCCGATACGGCCTGGGGCGAAGCGGAAGGTCCGGTGAACGCGAAAGCGCCCGCGCCCCGCGAGCGCGTGGCGGACACGGCGATTGCCGATGGCGTGCATGCGCTGACCGCCGGTCAACCCGCGGCGATCCTGCTCGGCGGTGCGGCGCTGCGCGGCAAGGCGCTGGATTATGCGGCGCGCATTGCCGCCCAAACCGGCTGCACGCTGATTTCCGAATACAACAACGCGCGCATGGAACGCGGCGCGGGGCGTGCGGTGGTCAAACAACTGCCCTTCGTCGTCGACAACGCGCTGGCGATGCTGAAGGACGTGCGGCAACTGTTGCTGGTTGGCGCCAAATCGCCGGTATCGTTTTTTGCCTACCCCGGTAAACCCAGCGTGCTGGTGCCGGAAGGCTGCAAGGTAACCAAGGTCGCCGGGGTTGAAGCGGACCTTGAAGGCGCGCTGGAGGCGATGGCCGATGCGCTGGGTGCGCGCAATACACTGCCGCGGGTCAATGCGCCGGCTTACGATATGGCGCTGCCGACGGGTAAGGTCACGCTCGATGGTCTCGGTGCGCTGTTTAATGCGCTGATTCCGGAACACGCCATCATCATTGACGAAGCAGTGACCAGCGGCCGGGCCTTTACCGGCGCCACGCTGGGCGCGCGTCCTCATGACTGGCTCAACATCATGGGCGGCTCCATCGGTTGGGGGCTGGCCGCCGCAGTGGGTGCGTCGATCGCCGCGCCGGATCGCAAAGTCATTGCTTTTGAAGGTGACGGCAGCGCGCTGTATACCCAGCAGGCTCTGTGGACCATGGCCCGCGAGAATCTGGACGTGACGGTGGTGATTTTTGCCAACCGCGCCTACAAGATTCTGCTGGGTGAACTGACTAATGTCGGTGCAGCCACTGCAGGACGCAATGCCACCGCGATGCTGACGCTGGATAATCCGGCACTGGATTGGGTATCGCTGGCCAAAGGCTTCGGTGTGGCCGCTGGGCGCGCAACCACGCTCGATGATCTGGCTGTGCAGTTCAAACGCGGACTGGCGACTCCGGGGCCGTATCTGGTTGAACTGGTGATGTAAAGACAACTTGATAATGTGCCGCGCCCAGTCAGGTATCTGGCGGGCGCAGAAGTGCAGGTTGTCATTGAAGCTCCCGAACTTCAGCTGATGGCGCTTGCCCGGCTGGATCTGGCCGTCGAAGACCAGTGTCGAGAACAGCAGTAGTCCCGGGTCTTCCAGCAGCTTCGCCAGCGCGGCCATCATCGCTTAAGGCTGCGGCACATACTCGAAGATCTCGAAAACAGTGATCAGGTTGTAGCGGTCGCCGGCGTCCGGCTGATCGCTTCGCGCGGGGGGAGGGGGACTGCAGATCGGGCAGGTAGTGCTGTTTAGGATATTCAAAGAGGCATGGCAGATTGTTTTAGCGGCCGGAGGGTCGAATGAATAGGCCCGATTTTCTTTGGCTTTGGAGTTAGGCAGGTAGCCTGTAAGGAACAAAGCGCATTGCAGGGCTCACGTTGATTACCCCGTAATCCGCCATGTTCCTAAAGGGCTAAGCTTGCCGGTCAGTTGCCTAAAGCCAGCGATATTTTCCATATCGCTTTATTTGGCGATTCTCGGACGCTCGTGCATTGCAACCTCTTAGTCGCGGGCTTCAGTCCCGTGCCTGCTTTTAGCCCTCATTAAAGAAAGGGTCTGGCAAAGCCGGATTTCTCAGTTTTTGGGCGGCACCTGCTCCAGTGACGGGGAGGCCTGTCGGATCCAGTAGGCCAATCTGCACGAGCACACTTGCCTGATCCCAAAGGATATGTTCGTAGGAGACTTTTTCACCCTCGATTCCGACGATTACTACGAAAACCACCTCGACCCGTTTACCGGTGGGCTCTACTCCCGGCAGCATCCAATCAATCTTGCAGGTGTGGGTGAAAGAGATGATGAGTTCATCAACGAGTCTTTCCTCACTGTAAGTACGGGACACAGTTTCGAACTTGACGTCGGGAGGGAAGAACTGACCTATCAGGCGTTTCGCGTAGAAGGTACGGACACTTTTCGGGCCTTGACCGCCAACCATTGTAGGTACGTTCAAGAGATGCGGATTCGGTGCCATAGTGGACAATGTTTGATCGAGATCGCCAGCCAGTTCAGCGCTCATATGAGCGTTGAAGATTGCGTCGAGTTTGGCCGGCAGGGTGGGTAAAGGCATGCGGTGTCCTTGTTGGTGGTTTATTGTCGCCTCACCATATTTTACGAAAATACCGGAAACATTTCAGTATTGTTTGCGTTATCCGGCACTCCACCAGAAGTCGGCTTCCACTGTGAATTTTTTCTTGCCCATTAATTGAAAGCTATGGTGCAAACTAAGGTTGTAAAAATATGGCTGTATCAAACGGTATTTTATTGATGCGTCCTCTCGTTATTGGCAAGATGTTGTGCATTGCGTGAGGTTAACTGTTGCTGTCCAAGGCCCTCGTTTACCGGATGTAACCCATCGGATGAGGGTTGTTTCTCGCGATAGTCTTTCACCCTCGCGCACGATAAAATCCGTGCGTGTCTGATCTCGCATCCGTCTTCTCCGAAACCGGCGCCCTCGCGCAGGTGGTGCCCGGCTTCCGGGCGCGGCCGTTCCAGTTGGAAATGGCTGAGGCCATAGAAAATGTTATTAAAAATCAATCCGTTATAGTTGCCGAGGCGGGTACGGGCACTGGTAAAACCTTTGCCTATCTGGTGCCTGCGCTACTCTCCGGCGGCAAGGTGATCATCTCCACCGGTACCAAGACGCTGCAGGACCAGTTGTTCGGACGCGACATTCCGACGGTACGTGATGCATTGAAAGTACCGGTCACCGTGGCGCTGCTGAAGGGCCGCGCCAATTATGTCTGCCACCATCACCTCGAACATGCCAAGGACGACGGTCGGCTGCCGACGCGCGATGACGTGGTCTATCTCGCACGCATCGAAAGTTTTGCGCGCATTTCCAATACCGGTGACCGCGCCGATCTTGCCGAGGTGCCGGAAAACGCCGGCGTGTGGCCGCTGGTGACTTCCACCCGCGACAACTGCCTCGGATCGCAGTGCGAGCATTACGACAAATGTTTTGTGATGAAGGCGCGTAAGCAGGCGCTGGAGTCAGATGTTGTGGTGGTCAACCATCATCTGTTTTTTGCTGACGTGATGCTGCGCGACGAAGGCGTCGCGGAAATCCTGCCTGCCTGCAATACGGTGATTTTTGATGAGGCGCACCAGTTGCCGGAAACCGCGAGCCTGTTTTTCGGGCAGTCGGTGTCGACCACGCAGCTGGTCGATCTGGCGCGCGACGCGCGCATCGAAGCGGCAACCAGCGCCAAGGATGCCGCCGAGTTGCCGGTAATGGCCAGTGCGCTGGAGAAGGCAGCGCGTGACCTGCGGCTGGCGTTTGAAGACAGCGGTTCGCGTCTGCCGGCTGTCGCGCTGCGCAATCGCAAGACGGTGACCGAGGCGCTGACGGTCGCTACGGAAAAATTGACTCATCTCGCGGAAACCCTGCATGCGCAGGCCGCGCGCAGCGAGGGTCTGACCCAGTGTTTTGAACGTGCCGACGGCCTGCGCGCGCAGTTGGCGGGATGGCGTGAAGACAGCGATGCCAGCCTGGTGCGCTGGGTGGAGGTGTTCCACCAGTCGGTGCAGTTCAACGCCACACCGCTGTCGATTGCTGAGATTTTCCGCAAGCAGGTCGAGGCGCAGGCCAAGGCCTGGATATTCACGTCGGCGACATTGTCGGTCAACGGCAACTTCGCGCATTACGTCAACGAACTCGGCATTGAATCGGCCCAAACCGAAAGCTGGGCGAGCCCCTTTGATTTCGCCAATCAGGGGCTGCTCTATGTGCCGCAGCAGCTGCCCGAGCCGAATACGCCGGATTACACCCGCGCTGTGGTTGAAGCGGCATTGCCGGCGGTTGAAGCGAGTCGCGGCCGCGCCTTCCTGCTGTTTACGAGTCTGCGTGCGATGCGCGAGGCGCATGGCCTGCTGACGGAGGAATTCAAACGCCGCGGCTGGGACTATCCGCTGCTGGTCCAGGGTGAGGGTTCACGCACCGAGTTGCTGCTGCGTTTCCGGGAACTGGGTAATGCCGTGCTGATCGGCAGTCAGTCTTTCTGGGAGGGCATCGATGTACGGGGTGATGCGCTGTCACTGGTGATGATCGACAAGTTGCCGTTTGCGCCGCCCGATGATCCGGTACTGGCGGCACGCATCGAGAAAATCAACGCCGAGGGCCGCAATGCCTTCATGGAATATCAGCTGCCGCGCGCGGTGATTTCACTGAAGCAGGGCGCCGGGCGGTTGATCCGTGACGAATCCGACCGCGGTGTGCTGATGATCTGCGATCCTCGGCTGATTTCGAAATCCTATGGCAAACGCATCTGGCGCAGCCTGCCGCCGATGACGCGTTCGAGGGATATTGCCGATGTCGCGGCTTTTTTTGCGCAGGAACCCGCGGCGTCCTGATCAGCGTTCGGGTGGCGTCGGTAGTGGCGTTATTGCAGTCACGTGGCCACCGGTGAGGTGGGCGCGGACCAGATCAATGTGGCCGCGCAGCGTATAGATATAGTCCCAGTAGGTCAGCGGCACTTTTGTCTGCGCTACGCCCTTTTCGATTTCATCAAGGCGAGCGAGCAGATTGGCCGGGTCGCCGGCTTTGTTGACGCTGACCTCAAACTCCTTGAGTTCGCGATACCAGCGGAAGATGCGTCGTTTGATGCGCCAGTCATAAAGCGCCGGCATGATACGCATCATCGGAATCAGCACGGCAATCAGCGGCACCAGCAACACCAGTAGGCGCTCGATCAGGTTGGCGACCCAGAAGGGCATGTAACGCTGAAGGAAGGGCGGGCCGGATTTGTAGTAACGAACAGCATCCTCGCTGATCGGGAAATCACCAGCGCGCGCTGCGGGAAATTCACCGGCTTTGTGGAAGATGCCGGCGCCGTTATGCACCTTGGTGGCCGCCTGCAGTAGAACCGAGACCAGCGCCGGATGGAAATCGTCGCGCGCGACCAGATGCGCGGTGACAGCGACCATTTTGACATTGGCGGGCGGAATGTCGGCTGCGAGGTCCACCGTGCCGCGCAGCAGCGTCACCGCCGACAGATAGCCGTAGCGCTGGGCCAGCGCGTCGGCGTGTGCCATGTTCATCAGGCGCACGCCCGGGGCCTTGAGCAGGCGCTGCACGATCGGCGCGTCAGGTGCCGCGACAAAAATGGCAGTGTCGATGTCCCCGTTGATCAGCGCTTCGGCTGCGGCCATGCCGCCCAGAGGCAGCAGCTTCAATGCGGGTTTGTCGGCGCCAGTGGCCTTCAGCATGTTGACGGCCAGCACACGGGTGCCACTGCCTTCCGGGCCTGCGGCAATACGTTTGCCGGCGAGTTGCGTCAATCGCGTGAATTCGACCGGTGCGCGATAGAACACCCACAGCGGTTCGTAATACAGCGCGCCCAGCGAGCGAGCCGGCGGGTTTTCCTCGTTTACAGTGGTGATGCCGCTCTGAATCAGCGCGACGTCGTAGCCACCTTCGGGGTCGCTGAGACGTTTGAGGTTTTCGACGGAGCCCGAGGATGTTCGCAGTTCCACGTCGATTTTTTCATGGGCCAGCAGCTCCTTGTAGCGCTGGGCAAAAAGGTGATATGCGCCAGATTCATTGCCGGTCGAGATGACGAAATGATTGGGCGGTGCCGGGCGAACGAAGTGGTAGGCAATCATGAAAGCGCTGCCGACCACCAAAATGGCGATGAGGATTACGAAGGCCAGTTCGCGTACTGAAACGTTGGTGGAGTCGGCGTCATCGCGCCGCCGCCGTAGCAGCCGTGCCACGCGTTTCAGTATTGATGGGGCTTTCGTCATTCGTGTCTCCGGTATTCAGTTCGCCAGCCAGCGCCACAGCAGCCATGCCCCGAACGACCACAGTCCAATGATTACCGCGGCGGCGATATAGTTTTTCGGTTTCGGGCGGTGCGCATCCATCCAGGCCAGCGCGGCGCTTCGGGATTCTACGACAACCGTTTCAGGAGCGAGATTCAGTGTCAGCCAGATGAAAACCGGCAGCAGGATCACTTCATCCAGAAAACCCAGAACCGGGATGAAATCCGGAATCAGGTCGATCGGACTGAAGGCGTAGGCGACGATCAGGACAGCCGCGATTTTCGCGATCATCGGCATCTGCGGATGGCGATAGGCAAACCACAGGGTAACCACATCGCGCCTTACCCCTCGCGCCCGGTTTTTCAGGCGCTCGAACATCAGGCTGAACGCAATCCGGTCGGCGCCGCCCACAGGTCATGGGCATCGGCGCGGGTGACTTTGACTTCGGCGAATTCGCCAGCTTTGAGTTTGCTACCCTGGCGGATGATCACGCGGCCATCGATTTCCGGTGCATCAGCAGCGGAGCGCGCAATGGCGCCGTCTTTGCCGACTTCATCAACCAGTACCGTCATGGTCTGGCCGATTTTGCGTTTGAGCCGTGCTGCGCTGATTTTTTCCTGCACCGCCATGAACCGCGCCTGACGTTCCTGCTTTTCTTCTTCCGGTACCGGATCGGGCAGGGCATTGGCGGCCGCACCTTCGACCGGCGAATAGGCAAAGCAGCCGACGCGGTCGAGCTGGGCTTCCTCCAGGAATTCCAGCAGTTCCTCAAATTCGCGCTCGGTCTCCCCGGGGAAACCGACGACGAAGGTGCTGCGTATGGTGAGGTCGGGGCAAATCGCGCGCCAGTCGCGGATGCGCTTCAGCGTGCCTTCTGCATTGGCCGGGCGCTTCATCAGTTTGAGGATGCGCGGGCTGGCGTGCTGGAAGGGTACATCCAGATAAGGCAGTAGCTTGCCGTCCGCCATCATCGGAATGACTTCGTCGACATGCGGGTAAGGATAGACGTAATGCAGTCGCACCCAGACGCCGAGACCCGACAGCGCCTGCACCAGCTCGGTCATGCGCGTCTTTATCGGACGGCCGTTCCAGAAGCCGGTGCGGTATTTGACGTCAACGCCGTAGGCGCTGGTGTCCTGAGAAATCACCAGCAGTTCTTTCACGCCGGCTTTGACCAGGTTCTGCGCTTCCTGCATGACGTCGCCGACCGGACGGCTGACCAGATCGCCGCGCATCGCAGGGATGATGCAGAAGGTGCAGCGGTGATTGCAGCCTTCGGAAATCTTCAGATAAGCGTAATGCCGCGGCGTCAGACGGATGCCCTGCGGCGGCACCAGATCGGTATAAGGGTCGTGCGGTTTCGGCAGGTGCGTGTGAACCGCTTCCATCACGGCGGCAGTGGCATGCGGACCGGTGACGGCGAGTACCTTGGGATGGGTTTCGCGGACGATGTCGCCCTTGGCGCCGAGGCAGCCGGTGACAATGACGCGGCCGTTTTCATGCAGTGCTTCGCCGATGGCGTCGAGCGATTCCTCGACGGCGGCATCGATGAAGCCGCAGGTGTTGACCACGACGAGGTCGGCATCCTGATAGGTGCCAGAAACGATATAACCCTCGGCACGCAGCTGGGTCAGGATGTGCTCGGAATCAACGAGCGCTTTCGGACAGCCGAGCGAAACGAAACCGACTTTACGCGGGGGAGTGGCCACTATGGAATTGCTGAACGTGTAAGGAGATGGGACTTAAGACTTCGGCTCTTCGCCGTCTTTTTTGCCTGCCGCTGCTCCGGGGAAGCCGGGGAAGGGGAAGTTGCCCCACAGGTTGCGCGTCTGCGTTGTCAGCTGGTTCTGCATGTCGAGGAAGGTGCTCGCGCTCTGTTCGAGGTAGCGGCTCATCAGGCCCTGCATCGCGGGGCCCTGCATTTTGACGAACTCATTCCAGGTTTCGGAATTGAGCATCGGGTTCTGGCCGTAAACCTGACGGGACTGATCCTGCAGCTTGTTCTGAATCTGCATGAAGGTCTGGATATTTTTTTCCAGATAGCCGCCCATCATGCCCTGCATGGCGTTGCCGTAAAAACGGATGATCTGTGACAGCGAGTCGCTGGTGAACATCGGCGTGCCGGCGCTTTCTTCTTCAAGAATGATCTGCAACAGAATGCTGCGTGTCAGGTCTTCCTTGGTCTTGGCATCTTCAACCTTGAACTCGATATTTTCCAGAACCAGTTTTTTGACGTCAGCCAGTGTGATGTAGCTGCTGGTCTCGGTGTCATAGAGACGGCGGTTCGGATATTTCTTGATGGTGCGGGCCTGTGCGCTCATGGGTTGCCTCAAGAAGATGATCAGGCATTATCGCACAAGCCAATGTTGCGTTGCAACCAAAGCGCAATAAATTTATCAATTAAATCAATGGTTTATGAAGTTCCGTTGTGCTGCACTTTGTGCCTTACCGTACCTTGATGCTTATCAAGCTTTCGGAACTGTCCGGGTGGGATACTGAATCGTAGTTAATGCCGAATTCGGCCAACACGACGGAGGCGATCATGTCCAAGGGACCAGAGAAGCTGAATGAACTGAACCAGAAAGCCACCGAGGCAGCATTGAAACTGACGCAGTTGTCGATGGAGCAGGGCGAGCGGCTGATGAAGCTTCAACTTGAAGCGGTGCGCGGCATGATCGACGATAGCATGAAGGGTGCAAAGTCGTTGATGGAGGCGCGCGATCCGCAGCAATGGAGCGCGCTGCAGCAGAAGAATATGCAGGGCATGCTGGCGCGGATGACTGATTACTCGCGCAGCGTGCAGGATCTCGCCGGTAAGACACAGAAGGAAATCGGCGATCTCGTCGAATCCCGTGCCAGTGCGATGAATGCGCAGTTTCAGTCGATGGTCGATGAGATGGCCAAGTCCGCGCCTCCGGGGTCGGAATCTGCGGTGGCAGCGATGAAGCAGACACTGGCGGCGGCCAATTCGCTGGCAGACACCATGACCAAAACTGCACAGCAATTTGCCAAATCCGCGGAATCGGCCATAAAGGTCGCGGCCGATGCAGCCGCCAAGGGTGGCAAGGGCGGCTGAGTCGCCCGACCGAACCTCCTACCTTTAGCGCCCCAATGCTCTAAAGGACTTAGCCCGCCGGGTTTCCCGACGGGCCTTTTTTCGTACGGAAAAGACCGGACGCGCTTACTGCATGTGCTGGCCGCCATTGATGGCGATGTTGGCGCCGGTGACGAAGGCTGCCTCTTCCGAGCACAGATAGGCAACCAGACCGGCGACTTCTTCCGGCTTGCCAAGACGGCCGACCGGAATCTGCGGAATGATCTTGGAATCGAGCACTTCCTTGGGGATCGCCATCACCATTTTGGTGCCGATGTAACCAGGCGAGATGGTGTTCACAGTGACGCCTTTTTTCGCGTATTCCAGCGCGGCGGCCTTGGTGAAGCCGTGCATGCCGGCCTTGGCGGCGGAATAGTTGGTCTGGCCGAAGGCGCCTTTCTGGCCGTTGACCGAAGACACGTTGATGATGCGGCCCCAGCCGCGCTCGGCCATCGCGTCGATGACCGGCTTGGTCATGTTGAACACGCTGTCGAGGTTGGTGTTGATCACCGCATGCCAGGCTTCCTGATCCATTTTGCGGAAGGTGGTGTCGCGGGTGATGCCGGCATTGTTGACCAGCACGTCGACCGGACCGACGTCCTTGGCGATCTGTGCGATGGCCTGCTGGCAGGATTCGAAATTGGTGACGTCTACCGGCTCGGCACGGAATTCATAACCCTGCTTTTTCATTTCCGCGAGCCATTCATTGTGTTTTGTGTTGCCCGGGGAATAGGTTGCGACCACCTTGTAGCCCATTTTGCCCAGCTTCATGCAGATGGCTTCACCCAGACCGCCCATACCACCGGTAACCACAGCGACACGTGACATATTGAAATCTCCTCCGATTGACGACGTTTAATAATTTAACAGCAATTGAAGGCGGCGGGGCCCGCGGTCATCAGCCGCATTTGTCTTTGACGTAGCGGCCTGGTGCGGCTTCGCCTGCGGGGAATTCCGTGCTGCCCAAATTGGTGCGTGCGGGAAGCTGAGGTCCTGACTGCGGGGCGAGCCAGTCAGTCCAGTGCGGCCACCAACTACCGGGTTGCGAGCTTGCGGCTTCCAGCCAGGGTTCGGCTTGGGTGCCGGTATCCGCATTCAGCCAGTAATTGCGCTTCTGGCGTGCCGGTGGATTGATGACCCCGGCGATATGGCCGCTGGCCGCCAGCACGAACTGCGTTTTGCCGCCGAGCAGGCTGTTCGTGGCGTAAGCGGTGCGCCAGGGTACGATGTGGTCTTCTCGCGCGGCGAGCACATAGGCCGGCATGTCGATGCGGTCTAAGTCGACCGGTACGCTGCACATGGTCAGCTTGCCGGGAATACGCAGATTGTTTTCAAGATAGGTGTTGCGTACGTAATAGGCGTACATCGTGCCGGGGAGATTGGTGCTATCGCCGTTCCAGTAGAGCAGGTCGAAGGGCGGGGGAGTGTTGCCCTTAAGGTAGTTGTTGACCACATAGGGCCATATCAGGTCGTTGGCGCGCAGGCTGGCGAAGGTCAGTGCCAGTTCGCGGCCGCGCAGCACGCCGCCTTCGGCAAATTCGGCTTCGCGGGTTTTGACATAGGCGTCGTCGACAAAAACCGACAGTTCACCGGTGTCGCTGAAGTCGAGCATTGTGGTCAGGAAGGTGACGCTGGAGACGGGGTCTTCACCACGCGCACGCAGCACGGCCAGCGCGCTGGCGAGCAGCGTGCCACCGACGCAGAAACCCAGCGCATTGACTTGTTTTACGCCGCAGATCTGTCGGGCAACCCCAAGCGCGCGCATCACGCCGTGTTGCAGATAGTCATCCCAGGTCGCCTTGCCCATTTCTGGGGGCATGTTGCGCCAGGACACCATGAACACCGTATGTCCCTGCGCCAGTGCATGGCGCACAAATGAATTGTCGGGTTGCAGGTCGAGGATGTAGTACTTGTTGATGCAGGGCGGCACGATGACCAGCGGCCGTTCGTGAACGGTCTCGGTCAGCGGGCGGTACTGTATTAGCTGGATGAATTCATTTTCGTAAACCACCGCTCCCGGCGTGATCGCGAGATTGCGTCCGACTTCAAAGGCAGATTCGTCGGTCATCGACACCAGTCCCTTGTCGATGTCGGCGGCGAGGTTTTTCAGTCCTCTGTTGATGCTTTCGCCCTCGGTTGCCGCAGCCAGCTTGATGGCTTCGGGATTGGACCAGGGGAAATTCGCCGGCGACAGGGCGTCGATCAGTTGCCGCGTATAAAACGTGAGTTTGTTGCGCGCTGCCGGTTCCAGCGACGCGGCAGTGGTCATTTCTTCCAGCCATCGTGCCGACAGCAGATAGGAATGCGCCAGATAATTGAAATAGGGTTCCTGCCATTCCGGCGCCTTGAAACGCCGGTCCTGCGGCGGCATGGGTTTTTCAGCATCGGGTTTGAGGCCGGCGCAGGCCTGCCAGAGTTCCAGCTGTTCGCGGTAGTAACGGTTGTTCAGTTCCAGCCAGCGTCCGTTGTCTGCGGCGAAGCCGGCGGTGAACAGTTTCATCATTTCCGCGGGGTCGGGCAGCGCCTGTTGCGAACCCAGTTTTGCGGCGGCATCACCGAGCAGCATGCGGCTCAGTTCGGCATAGGCTTCCGCGGGGTTTTTTTGCGTGGTCTTGGTCATGTTCGGCGCGGCAGCCTACGGGGTTTTATGACAGGCCGAATGCAGGACGGGCCTGCGGCAACAATATCACAGGCTTTGCGCCGGTGATGTGATCAGTGGCCGTGCGCCCAGGAACCGATGATCCAGATCGTCGCGATGCCAAGGCCGATCAGCACCACCTGCTGCGCAGTGGCAGCCAGTTCGGGGCGGCGG
>CANHZX010000077.1 GCA_947465215.1 Betaproteobacteria bacterium
GGATCATGCACACGCTCATCAGTGAACTGCGCCGGCAGACAGGCCCCGTCTACCAGCGCTGCCGTCATCGCGTGCTGAAAAGACAGGCGACCCTCAAGACCGGTCGCCGGTTCGGGACGGCTCTCGAGTTTGATCGCCAGCGGGTTCACGCGCACATGAATGCGCGTGATGCGATCCGGCGCCACGCCAGGACGGCGGCGCAATTCCAGCATCGCATCCACCAGCGGATGACTGAGGATCGCCGAAGCATAAGGTTTGGGCGCGTTGTTCATCACCTGCCACTGCTCACCCAGACCATCGGTGATCGCGTTGAAGTCCGTGTCATTGGGCGCAAAGGCAGCGGCAAATCCGTGGCGGCCTTCAAGGATGGTGCCGGCGCTGGTGAAGCCTTGCTGCACCAGGAGCGCGGCGAGCAGTCCGGATTGCGCGGCGCGGGCCGGATGAAAGGCCTTGGTCATCGTTCCGAAAGTTTCGCGCAGCCCCGATGCCTGGGTGCCGGCAAGGCCCAGTGTGACGGCCATCTGCGCTGCATTCATGCCGAGCAGGCGACCGGCTGCGGCAGCACCGCCGAATACACCCGCGGTTCCGGTCATATGCCAGACGGCACCGTGACGCATGTTCTGGATGGCCAGTGCAACGCGACAGGTGGCTTCGAGCCCGAGCAGGCTCGCGACCAGAAAATCACGCCCGCTGCGCTGTCCGTGTTCGGCCAGCGCCAGCGCGACCGGAATCGTCGGCGCGGAAGGATGCAGAACCGTCGGGAAAAACGTGTCGTCGTAATCGTCGAGGTGCGCGAGCAGCCCGTTGGCAAATGCCGCATTCTGCAGACTGGTACGCAAACCGCCGCCAATCACCGAAGCGCGTTTCGTCGCGCCTTCCGCACGGAATACCGTTAACGCCATCTCCAGCGCCGGGTCCTGCGTGGCGTGCAGCGCCACAGCCAGCATATTGATCACGCAGCGCTTGCCCTGATGCAGAACCACGTCGGGTATCTGCGCCGCGGGCGTATCCGCCGCGAACTGCGCGAGGCGCAGCGTGGCGGGAGTGGCTGCGCTCATGAACGATCAGTCCGTTGTAGCGCCGGCTGCCTTGACCACCGGTGCCCACTTGGTGATTTCCGCCTGGATGAAGGCAGTTGCCGCTTCCGGCGAATTGCCGACGGGTTCAAGACCCAGCGTTGCGAGACGCTCCTTGAATTGCGGCGACTGCAATGCCTTCACCGATTCAGCGTTGAGCTTGCTGATGATGTCGCGCGGCGTACCGGCGGGCGCCATCATGATGTAGAAGCCGGTGACGACGAAACCTTTGACCGCGGCTTCATTGATGGTCGGCACATCGGGCGCGACAGGCGAACGTTTTTCACCGGTGGCGGCAATCGCGCGGATGCGGCCCGAACGCACATGGGCAATCGCGGACGCGACGTTGCTGAACATGAAATCGATCTCGCCGCCGATCAGCGACGCGCCGGCGGCACCGGCGCTCTTGTACGGCACATGAATCATCTTGGTGCCGGTCATGTGCTGGAACAACACGCCGGCGAGATGATTGGCGCTGCCGTTGCCGGAAGAACCGAAAGCGATCTGCCCGGGTCGTGACTTCGCCAGTGCGAGAAACTGCTGCGGCGTTTTGACCGGCACGGTCGGGTGCGTGGTCAGAAAATACTGGCCGGAGGTGAGCTGGGTGATGAAGCTGAAATCCTTGATCGGGTCATAAGGCACTTTGCGCAGGCTGGGCTGGATCGAAAACTCCGGCGCCACCGTCATCAGCGTGTAGCCGTCCGGCGCGGTCTTTGAAAAATGTTCAGTGCCGATCACCGTGCCGGCGCCGGGACGGTTGTCGATGAAAATGGTCACGCCCATCTGCTCGCTCAGGCGCTGCGCAATCAGCCGCGCCATGGTGTCGGTACCGCCGCCGGCGCCGATCGGCACCACCATGCGTATCGTCTTATTGGGATAGGCCGTGTTCTGCGCATCAGCCGTTTGCGCGACAGAAGCCAGCACCAGCGCAGCCGCCAAGGTATTGATGTAAATATTTGTTTTTATTGAATTTTTCATAGGGGCTCCTGCAGATCCTGCGGGCAAGCGGGCCCGCGCCGTTTCCTGCTCTGCGTTCAATCCACCGCCACCTTCAGATACGACGAACGTCCGCCGTCGGCAGTGATGGTGGTGCCGGTGATCATGCGTGATTCATCAGAGCCGAGGAACACCGCAATCGCCGCGATGTGTTCAGGCTCGCCCACCGAAAACGGATAAAGCTTCTGCATGGCGATGCGCGCACGGGCGGCGGGCGTCGGATTGTCCGCCAGCAGCCATTCCTTGTTTTCCCAGCGCTTGATCGAACGCTCGGTGCGTACAATCGCCGGTGCAATGGCATTGGCGCGGATGCCGTAATCGGCATACTGCGCTGCGAGCGTTTTGGTGAAGGACATGATGCCGCCCTTGGCCGCGGCATAAGCCGGTTTCTCCGTACCCTTGGTGCCGAGATGCGAACCGAAGTTGATGATCGAACCGCCGCCTGCATTGATCATGTGCGGTATCGCGTAGCGGCAGCACAGGAAGGGATGCAGCAGATTCAGCGCAATGGTCTTGTGCCAGGTATCGAGATCCATTTGATGCACCGGCTTGTCCTCCTGCAGCGATCCGCCGGCGCAGTTCATGATGACGTCAAGCCTGCCAAACGCAGCAATCGTTGCATCCACTGCGCTTTTGACTGCGGCATCCCGGGTAACATCGGTCTGAATGAAAATGGCGTCTCCGCCTTCGGCGCGAATTTCCTTTTCGGCCGACTCACCCGCTTCCCGGTTGAGTTCAAATAGCGCGACCTTGGCGCCTTCCCGCGCAAACGCTTTTGCGGTGGCCTTGGCGATGCCCGCACCGGCGCCCGTCAGGAACGCCACCTTGCCTTTCATTCTGTCCATTACTGTTTCCGTAACTTTCGTATGGGTTGATCCGGCCGCTCAGCGTTTGCCGCAGGCCTGTTGCATGAACTTCAGAGTTTCGGTCGCGCAGGCTTCAGCATCGCTGGCAGCCACGTGATAGGACTTGCCCGGCAACACCAGCAGTCTTGAATCCTGAATTTTTTCCTGCCACTCGCGCGTACGCTCAACGGTGCCTAGACCGCTTTCTTCAGTGGTGATCACCAGCGTCGGGCAGGTGATTTTCGGCAGGTCGGCGCGGATGTCAGCGTAATTGACGCCGCGGTTGAAACCGACCAGCGACGACACCGGAGCGCGGCCCATGAATTTCGTCCACCACTCCACGCCCTCATCCGGAAAATGTTCGCCGAGCCGGCCGTCCATCGTGCGCCGCGCCCAGTGTTCCGCGCCCTTAGTTTCGAATTCCTCAATCAGCGCGGGAATGTGTTCGGCACCGGGGCGCAGCGCCTGCGGCGTTCCGACCACCGTCAGCGACAGCATGCGGTCCGGGCGACGTCCGGCAAATGCGCGGGCGATGGTGCCGCCGATTTTCGCGGCAATGAGATGGAAACGTTCAATGCCGAGGCTGTCCATCAGCCGGCAGTAGTCATCGACGAGTTTGTCGAGAGTCCATTCATATTCGCGCGCCATCGGCGTCGACTGGCCGTAACCCCGCATGTCGGGACGAACCACCTGAAAATGTCGCGCCAGAATCGGCGTCCATGCATACCAGGACAGGCTGCTCTCGGCATTGCCGTGAAGCATCAGCACGGTTTCAGGTTTCTTCCAGGGGTCGGTGAAGTCATCGACGCGGTAGAACATCTCGCAATCGGGCAGTTTCAGTGTCGGCATGGTGGGCTCGGCCTCACATCAGGTCCGGCTGGCCAGCAACTGCATGAGACGGTCCGGATTGGCGGCGCGGTCGAAGTTGCATACTTCGTCGAGCAGCGCATCGACCTGTGCCGGCGCAAAACGGCGCAGCATCTCGGCGCGGAAGCGCGATATATGGTCTTCCATCGTAAACGGCCGCGACGCGCTGCCTTTCGGCGCTTCGATGAATTTCTCGACGGTCTTGCCGGACTGCAGGGTCAGGGTCACTTTCGCGCCCACCGACTGCTCGGTGCTGACGCGTTCGGCATCGGGATCCAGTTCGCAGGCAATACGTTTGGAAATATCCATCACTGCCGCGTCGGCCAATGCGGCATCGAAGTCGTCGATGTTGATGGTGAATCCGGGCGGCAGGTCCTTGCCGCGGGCGAGCACCATCGCCATGCAGAACGGCAGACTCATTTGTGCAGCCTGGACATCCTTGGGTTCGTTGACGGTGAGACGGCCCTGAATGATTTTCGGGATGCCGACGCGAATCGCCTTGATGTCGGCGATGGTCAGCTGGTGTTCATGGCAAAGGTCGGCCGTGGTTTCGATGGCGGCAAGCACGCGCGCACTGGTGGCGTGCGGCTTGATCGCGGTTTCAAGCAGCCGCCAGGTTTCACCAATGCCGGAGAGGCCTTTGCCGAAGTCGTGGCCGTCGGCGTAAGCGCGCGCAAATCCGTCCTTGCCTTCGAGGATATCCGCCGGGCCGGAGAATCCCGCCCCCGCGAGCAATGCAGCATGCACGCCCTCACCCGCCGCATGCGCGGCATGGATACGTTTGACGGTGGATCCTGAGTGATAGAACTGCGTCAGTCCGCCGCTGAACGAGGCGACAAGGCCGATGGTTTCAGCGATGCGCTCGGCGCGATCCTTGCCGTTGAACATCAGGCTCGCGGCGGCAGTACCAGCGCCGAAACCACCGCAGGTCGCCGTGCTCTGGAAACCGCGGCGGAAATGCGAAGGCTGGATCGACAGACCGATGCGGATCATGTTTTCGTAACCGGCGGCAATCGCCGCGAGAATGCGCTCGCCGGAGAGGCCGCGCGCCTCGCCCACCGCCAGCGCCGCGGAAATGACGATGCAACCCGGGTGCAGCATGGAGCCAACATGCACGTCGTCAGCATCGATGCTGCCGGAGTACGTGGTGTTGATGAAAGTCGCGCGTTCGGGATCGCTGCGATCCGATGAAAACATCACGGTGGACTGGCCGTTGCCGCCGAGTTCGCGACCGAGGTTGGTAGCCCAGGCGCTCCAGGGCATGCGCTGCCCTAGTGAAGCCACGCGCAGGTAATCGAGCAGGAAGATCGTCAGATGTTCCTTCACCGTCTCAGGCAACAGGGCATAACGCACGCCGGCGGTGAAATGCGCAAACTCACGGGTGGCAGCAATCGGAGAGGCTTGATCAGTCATGTTCGCGGACCTTTCTGCGGATCGTCGTGGCCTCAGTTGGCCTTGATGTTAGCGGTGGTAATGACCTTGCCCCACTTTTCATAATCGGCCTTGTGATACGCGGCCAGTCCAGCTGGCGTACCGCCCGAAGGTTCGGCGCCATCCAGCGCCAGGGCTTTTTTGATGTCGTCGGTCACCAGCACCTTGTTGGTAGCGGCGTTCATACGGTCCACCATTGCAGCGGGCAGGCCGGCCGGGCCATACAGGCCCCACCACTGGCTGGATTCAAAATCTTTCAGCGCAGCTTCGGCCACCGTCGGCAGTTCCGGCGCCACGGCGAGGCGTTTGCTGCTGGTCACAGCCAGCGCCTTCAAGCGGCCGGCGCGCACCTGCGCGGAGACGCTGGGATAGGCGGCGAACAGCACCGACACATTGCCTGCAACCGTGTCGATGGTCGCCGGCGCTGCGCCCTTGTACGGCACATGCAGCATTTTTACGCCGGCGCGCTGTGAAAACAGTTCACCGGTGAGGTGACTCAGCGTGCCCGCGCCGTTGGAAGCATAGGCCAACGCATCGGGTTTGGCCTTGGCAATGGTGATCAGCTCCTTGACGGTTTTTGCCGGTACCGAGGGATGCACCGTCAGCACGTTCGGCGCATCACCGATTTTGACGATGGGCGTAAAACTTTTGAGTACGTCATACGGCGCTTTGGCGCCGAGGTGAGGATTGATCGACAGCACGCTGGATGACGCGAACAGCAGGTTGTAACCGTCGGCCGGGGCGCGCGCGGCGATTTCGCCGCCGATGATGCCGCCGGCACCGCCACGGTTATCGACGATGATCTGCTGGCCGATGACTGCGGACAGGCGCGTGGTGACATGGCGCGCGACGATGTCTGCGGCGCCGCCCGGCGGGAAAGGCACGATCACGCGCACGGCTTTGTCGGGATAACCCTGGGCCGCGGCAGCGAAGGACAACGTCGCACCCAGCAGGACCGTCAGGGTACGGGGTGAAAACATGGGTGAACCTTTCTCGGGATGCGGTGCAAAAGAGGGCGGGCCGCATGAGGCGGCCCGCGGGTAAAATTATAGTCCTGTCATGCGCCGCGCAGCGCCCACAGTGCATATCGTGGGCAACATCGCAGCGGAAATACCGGCGTCAGGTCATGATCAGCGCCGCGCGACCGGTTACCGAGCCGGTTTCCAGTCGCTGGTGCAGGGCTTCCGCTTCCGCCATCGGCACTTTTTCGGTGACCAGCGGCCACAGGTCGCCGCGCGCAACCAGTTCCAGCGATTCGATGACTTCCTGGCGCGTCGCGTAACGGCTGCCCATGACTTCGATTTCCTTGCGCATGATCGCCGGGCCGTCGGCATCGAATCGCGCGCTGTTGCCGGCGAGCAGCACCAGGCGTCCGCCGAAATTGAGGCCGCCGATCGCGGACTCGATGCTCTGCTTGGTGCAGACATAGTCGAACACCACATCGACGCCCTTACCGCCGGTCATCTCGATCAGCTGTTCGCTGACCTTACCGTCACTGGCGTCGATGGTCGCATCGGCGCCGCATTTGATACAAGACTCGAACTTGGAAGCCTTGGTGTCGACCGCAATCACTTTGCGCGCATGCGCCCAGCGCGACACCATCAGCATGTGCGCGCCGAGGCCGCCGCCGGCGCCGATCACCGCCACGGTATCGGTCGGCATCACCCGCGCCTTGCGGGTGACTTTAAGCGGCGTGGCAATGGCATCACAGATCACGCCGATCTCGGCGGCGTGTTTTTTGTAATTCATGGTCTCGGGAAGCGGGATGAAGTTTTCCGAGGGCAGCTTGATGTATTCGGCATAACCGCCGTCGCATTCTCGGCCGATGTAACCGCCGAAGTTCTCACACAGCGTTTCGCGATTGATGCGGCACCAGTAGCAATGGCCGCAGGTCAGGTAGAAATAAGCGGTGACCGCATCGCCGGCCTTGAGCCGGCTGACGCCCGCGCCGGTAGCGACGATTTCGGCGGTGATTTCGTGGCCGAGGATGCGCGGGTATTGCACCGGCACACGTCCCGCGCGCACATGGTGGATGGTCAGGCCGGCGCCGCAGGACAGCACGCGGGCAACGGCTTCACCGGGTCCGGGCACCGGATCCGGAACGGTTTCCAGCACCAGCGGCTGGTTTTTTCCTTTCAACAGCATGGCTTTCATGGCATTTCCTCCAGGTGCGCATCTTAACCCGCCGGCGGCGCCAGCCAAGAGGGGGCAGACCCGCCAGTACCTTGATGTAAGACAAAACCCGAACCGGGCGGGCCATTACCATCAGCAGCGTCGGGGCAACCTCGTAAAAAACAGGATCTGTCGCGGTGCCGCTCCGCAGCTTGTGGAGGATCGAACATGAGAGTCGTGGTTGCCCTGGGCGGCACCGCGCTGGCGCGTCGCGGCGAAGCGCTGGATGCCGAGGTGCAGCGCAGGAACATCGCACATGCCATCGGCGCCGTTGCCGGCATCGCGCGCACCCACAGCGTGGTCATCACCCACGGCAATTCTCCGCAGGTCGGCCTTCTGGCGATGCAGTCGGAATCGTATCCCGGCCTGAAACCGTATCCGCTGGACATGCTCGGTGCTGAAACCGAGGGCATGATCGGATATCTGGTTGAGCAGGAGCTGCGCAACCTGCTGCCGGGCAAACATGTGGTCACGGTGCTGACGCAGGTCGAGGTCAATCGCAACGACGCGGCTTTCCGTCACCCGTCTAAGGCCTTCGGACCGGCCCTGAACCAGTTGGAAGCGGAACGCCTCGCCCATGAACACGGCTGGACGATCGCGCAGGACGGCATCAAGTGGCGACGCACAGTGCCTTCTCCGGAACCGCTGCGTATCCTTGAACTGCCCTCGATCAAACTCCTGTCTGACGCCGGGGTTCTGGTGGTGTGTGCCGGCGGTGGCGGTATTCCGGTGGTCGCTTCGCCCAAGGGCGGCATGCGCGGCGTCGAAGCCCTGATCGACAAGGATCTTTCGGCGTCTTTACTGGCACACCAGTTAAAGGCCGATGCGCTGCTGTTTCTCACCGATGTGGAAGCGGTGTATGAAAACTGGGGCATGAAAGGCGCAATGCCGGTCAGCGAAACCACGCCGGCCGAACTGCGCAAAGTCAACTTTGCCTCGGGTTCGATGCGTCCGAAAGTCGAAGCGGCCTGCCGCTTTGTTGAATCCGGCGGCAGTTTCGCAGCTATCGGCATGCTCGAAGATGCCGCACAAATTCTCCTCGGTCAGCGCGGCACCATCGTGCGCCGCGGTGAAACCGGGCTGGATTTCACCAATAAAATCAGGGCTGGCGGCGACATTGAGTTCATCCCGGCGAGCGACCCGCCAAAGGAATGAGCCGCGACCAGTTTCACCGTAACGATGTCATGGACATGACCCGGAGCGGACGGCGCGCCCGCGCTGAAAGCCGGTAGAATCAAAACTCGTTTTTGCTGGCTCCGCGCAAGCGTTGCTTCGCCGGCTTCCCCCAACACCCCTGTCGCATCACACGCGATCACCGATTGCACGCATGGATATTCCCGAACACGACCGCGAGCACATCGCCATCCGCGGTGCACGCCAGAACAACCTGAAAAACCTGTCGCTGGATGTACCGCTGAACGAACTGGTGGTGGTCACCGGCGTTTCCGGCAGCGGCAAATCGTCGCTGGTATTCGATACGCTGTATGCCGAAGGCCAGCGCCGTTACGTCGAAACCTTCTCACCCTACGCACGGCAGTTCCTCGACCGCCAGGACCGGCCGCAGGTCGATTCCATCGACGGTATTCCGCCGGCGATTGCCATCGATCAGGTCAATCCGGTGCGCACCTCGCGTTCGACCGTGGGCACGATGACCGAGCTCAACGATCACCTGAAGCTGCTGTTCGCACGTGCTTCGCATCTGCACTGCAAAGGCTGCGGTGCGAAAGTGACGCTGGACACGCCGCAATCCATATTCGATGCACTGCAGGCCCGCGCAAAAGCCGAGGGTGATCCGCGGGTGGCGATTGCCTTCCCGGTGCCGGTACCGACGAATTTCAAGGCCGAAGAAGTCAAAGCGCTGCTCGGCGCGCAAGGCTACACCCGCTTCCTCAACGAAGACAAAACCGGTTTCGAAGTGGTTCAGGACCGACTGCGCATGGGCAATGCCGAACGCGGCCGGGTCGTTGAGGCGCTGGAAGCCGCACTGAAAGTCGGCCAAGGCCGCATCAACGTGCATGTGCTCGCGGCCGATGACGCCAACGCCAGCAGCGGCACGGTGTGGAAATATTCCGCCGACCTGCATTGTGCCGAATGCGACATTCATTATGCCGAACCGAATCCGAGCCTGTTTTCGTTCAATTCGCCGATGGGCGCCTGCGACACCTGCCGCGGTTTCGGACGGGTGATCGGACTGGATTTCGGACTGGTGGTGCCGGATGAATCTAAATCGCTGCGCGACGGCGCAGTGAAACCGTGGCAGACGCCGTCGAACAAGGAATGCCAGGACGACCTGATGAAATACGCGCGGCTGCGCGGCATCCCGGTGGACAAACCCTGGCGCGAACTGTCGGAGAAGGAAAAACGCTGGGTGCTCGACGGCGAACCGGAATGGGAAGGCTGGCGCAAATCCTGGCCTGGGACCTGGTACGGCGTCGCGCGCTTTTTCAAGTGGCTGGAAACCAAGTCGTACAAGATGCATGTGCGTGTGCTGTTGTCGAAATACCGCGCCTATACCGAATGCACGACCTGCGGCGGCGCACGCCTGAAAACCGACGCGCTGCTATGGCGCATCGGCACATCGGAAAACGCCGAGGCCGCACTGGGTCAGGGTGAACACCGGCGCTCACGTTACAAGCCGCACGGCGTGCAATTCAGCGATCAACAGCTGCAGAAACTGCCTGGCCTGACCGTGCATGACGTGATGCTGCTGCCGCTGGAACGCACGAAAACACTTTTTGATGCACTGACCCTGCCGGCGCCGCTGGATGAAGCCGCCGACATGCTGCTCGGTGAAATCCGCACGCGGCTTGCCTACCTCAATCAGGTCGGCCTCGGCTACCTGACGCTCGACCGCCAGTCGCGCACCCTGTCCGGCGGTGAAGTGCAGCGGATCAATCTGACCACGGCGCTGGGCACCTCGCTGGTGAATACGCTGTTCGTACTGGATGAACCGTCGATCGGACTGCATCCGCGAGACATGGGTCGCGTCATCGGCGTCATGCACAAGCTGCGCGATGCCGGCAATTCGCTGGTGGTTGTCGAACATGATCCGCAGGTGATGCTTGCTGCCGACCGCCTGCTCGATATCGGCCCGGGGCCGGGCTCGCGTGGCGGTGAAATCGTCGCATTCGATACGCCAGCGCGGCTGATGGACAGCAAAACCTCGGTCACCGGGCGTTATCTTGCCGGCGAACTGCATGCATCGGAACGACGCATCGTCAAAGCGCCGGCGCCGAAGTCGCCGCATATCCGCATCCGCGGCGCGAGCGAACACAATCTGAAAAACGTCGATGCCGACTTCCCGCTGGACCGGCTGGTCTGCGTTACCGGCGTCTCGGGCTCGGGAAAATCCACGCTGGTGCAGGACGTGCTGTATGCCGCCCTGCGCAAGGCGCTGGGCCAGCCGACCGAAGCCCCGGGCAAGCACGACAGTATTTACGGTGTTGACCAGATCAGCGATGTGGTGATGGTCGATCAGTCGTCGATCGGACGCACCACGCGTTCGAATCCCGCGAGTTATGTCGGCGCCTTCGACACCATCCGCAGTCGCTATTCATCAGCGCCGCTGGCGCAGTCGCGCGGTTATACCGCGGGTACTTTCAGCTTCAATTCCGGCACCGGCCGCTGCCCGACCTGCAGCGGTAATGGTTTTGAGCATGTGGAGATGCAGTTCCTCTCCGACGTCTACCTGCGCTGCCCGGACTGCGACGGCCGGCGTTACCGTGCCGAGGTGCTGGAAATCACCATTGGCGGGAAATCGATTGCCGATGTACTGGAACTGACCATCGCTGATGCGCTGGCGTTTTTCAATCACGCGCCGGATATCGCGCGCGCGCTGCAGCCACTGGTCGATGTCGGCCTCGATTACCTGAAACTGGGCCAGCCGGTGCCGACGCTTTCCGGCGGCGAAGCGCAGCGACTGAAACTCGCGGGCTTCCTCGCCGAAGCTGCGAACAGCGGCCGCAATGCACTTGGCGGCAAGGGAAAACTCTTCCTGTTCGACGAACCGACCACCGGCCTGCATTTCGACGATGTACGCAAGCTGCTCGGCGCCTTCCACAAGCTGCTGCTTGCAGGGCATTCGATCATTGTCATCGAACATAATCTGGATGTGATCCGCGCCTCGGACTGGATCATCGATCTCGGCCCCGAAGGCGGCGATGCCGGCGGCCTGATTGTCTGCACCGGCACCCCGGATGAAGTGACGCAGCATCCGACCTCGCACACCGCGAAGGCGATGCGCGACTACGCCGCCTCGCTCGGCGTGCCGCCGGCGATCCCCAAGGCCCGTCACGCCGCCGCGCTGCACGGCAAATCGATCAGCGTAAGCCACGCACGCGAACACAACCTGAAGAACATCAGCGTCGACATCCCGCGCGGCAAGTTCACTGTGGTCACCGGCGTATCCGGTTCAGGTAAATCGACGCTGGCCTTCGATATCGTGTTTGCCGAGGGCCAGCGCCGTTATCTCGAATCGCTGAATGCGTATGCCCGCCAGTTCGTGCAGTCGGCGGCACGACCGGAAGTGGATGCGATCTATGGAATTCCGCCGACGGTGGCCATCGAACAGCGCACCAGCCGCGGCGGCCGCCGCAGCACGGTGGCAACGCTGACCGAGATTTATCATTTCCTGCGCCTGCTCTACGTCAAGCTGGGCACGCAATACTGCCCCGATTGCGATGTCGCCATTGAGCCGCAGAGCATCGACCAGATCACCGCGCGCATCATGAAAGAGTGCCGCAACGACCGCATCGGCCTGCTGGCGCCTCTCGTTGTGAATCGCAAGGGTTATTACACCGATCTCGCCAAGTGGGCCGCGGGCAAGGGCCACACCCATCTGCGGGTCGATGGTGAATTCATTCCGACCTCGCCGTGGCCACGGCTGGCGCGCTTCCAGGAACACAGCATCGAGCTGCCGGTCGCCGATGTCCGCGTCAAACCGGAGAACGAAGCCGCGCTACGTGCCGGTCTTGCCGCTGCACTTGAGCACGGCAAGGGCGTGGTACATGTGCTGGGCGGCCTCGATACGCTGGCCGATGCGATGGCGAAAAAGGATGCGAAGCGCATCAACCTCACCGAAACCGTGTATTCGGTCAAACGCGCCTGCCCTTCCTGCAACAAGAGTTTCCCGGAACTCGATCCACGACTGTTTTCATACAACTCCAAACATGGCTGGTGCGCGACCTGTTTCGGCACCGGGCTGTCGCTGGAGAAAGTGGATTGGGACGAGGAGCGCGAAAAAACCGGCACGGAAGAACATGTGCTGGATTCCTGGCTGAACTGGCTGGAAGTCGACGAGCCCTGCCCAACCTGCAGCGGGAAGCGGCTGAACCCGACAGCGCTGGCGGTGCGTTACCGCAAACGGTCGATCGCCGAACTGGCGGCGTTGCCGGTGGCGAAACTGGCGGGCGAATTCACCGAGGTGTCGTTTAAAGGTCGCGAGGCCGCGATTGCCCGCGATATCGTCACTGAAATCCGCAGCCGGCTGAGCTTTCTAGATGAAGTCGGTCTCGGCTACCTGGCGCTCGACCGCGCGGCGCCAACGCTGTCCGGCGGCGAAGCCCAGCGCATCCGTCTGGCAGCGCAACTGGGCTCCAATCTGCGCGGCGTCGCCTACATTCTCGATGAGCCGACCATCGGCCTGCATCCGCGCGACAACCAGATCCTGCTCAACACGCTGGCCAAGCTGCA
>CANHZX010000078.1 GCA_947465215.1 Betaproteobacteria bacterium
AAGGCCTTCCAGCTGCTGACGCTGCTGAACGGACTGGACGTCAAGGAACTGACGCAGCCGGAACTGACGGGCGAATGGGAATACAAGCTGCTGCAGATGGAGCGCGGCAAGCTGAAGCGGGCGACCTTCATGAAGGAAATCGCCCGCATGACCGAGCGCATCGTCAAGACGGCTAAGGAATACAACAACGAAACCATTCCGGGCGATTACGCCATCCTGAAGACACCCTGCCCGAATTGCGGCGGCGTGATCAAGGAGAACTACCGGCGCTTCGCTTGCGATGGCTGCGAATTTTCGATTACCAAAATCCCCGGCGGCCGCCAGTTCGAAATATCCGAAGTGGAACAGCTGCTGCAGGAACGCGAAATCGGTCCGCTGCAAGGTTTCCGCTCGAAGATGGGCCGGCCGTTTGCCGCCATCCTGCGCATCGTGCCCGACAAGGAAACCGGCAACTTAAAGCTGGAGTTCGATTTCGGCAACAGCAACCCGGATGATGAACCGGAAGAAGTCGATTTCTCCGCACAGCAGACACTCGGCGATTGCCCGAAATGCGGTGGCAAGGTCTACGAGCACGGCATGAATTACGTCTGTGAAAACACACCTGCCAAAAAATGTGACTTCCGTTCCGGCAAAGTCATCCTGCGTCAGGAAATCGCCCGCGAACAGATGCAGAAACTGCTGATGACTGGGCGCACCGATCTGCTGGATGCGTTCGTCTCCAATCGCAACGGCCGCCGCTTCAAGGCCTTCCTGGTGCGACAGCCGGACGGCAAGGTGGGATTTGAATTTGCTCCGCGTGCCGCGAAGCCGGGTGCGGATGACGGCTCCGCCAAACCTGCCAAAGGCAAAAAAGCCGAGCCGGCCGCAGTCACTGAAAAACCGGCACCAGCCAAAAAGCGCGCCAGCAAAGCCAAGAAATAATCAATAAAAACAAATAATTACGGCCACCACCGCAAACGCGATGGTGGCCGTTTTTATTGCGGGCAGATCAATCAGACGTCGAGGTTGCGTACGCCCAATGCATTTGTTTCGATGAAGGCACGACGTGGTTCGACCGCATCACCCATCAGCGTCGTGAAGATTTCATCAGCGCCGATGGCGTCATCAATCCGCGTGCGCAGCAGTCGCCGCGTTTTCGGATTCATCGTCGTATCCCACAACTGCTCGGGATTCATCTCGCCCAGACCTTTGTAACGCTGGATGCCGACTCCGCGCTGCACTTCCGCCAGCAGCCAGTCGATGGCTTCGCGGAAATCGCGCACCGGGCGCATTTGCTCTCCACGCTTGATGTAGGCACCGTCGCCCAGCAGACCGTGGAGCATCTGTGCGGTTTTACAGATCTGCGCGTAGTCGCCGCTCTGCAGGAAGTCGTTGTCGATCATCGTGCTGCGCGCAACACCGTGCTGGGTGCGTGAAATGCGCAGGATGTACGACTCGCTCTTGTCGTCGTACTTGGCGTCGATTTTGATGTTCTTGGTGTCGCTGTAAAGGCCGGCTAGCGACATCGCGCTTTTCTGCGCTGCCGCCTCATCCGACAGGTCCAGCGTCACCGGATTGTTGAGCAGGGCATGTAGGGCTTCAGAATCGATGATCCGGCTTTCGCGCTCGATCACCGCCTCAGCCAGCAGGTAATGTTTGGCAACCTCTTCCAGCGCGTCTTTCGACAGTGCCGGCGCGTCGGGTTTGGTATAGAGCTCGGCTTCGGACAGCGCCAGCTTGAGTAGATACTGCTTTAGCTCGTGCTCGTCCTTCAGATAGCGCTCCTGCTTGCCGTGTTTGATCTTGTACAGCGGCGGCTGCGCGATATAGATATGGCCGCGCTCGACCAGCTCCGGCATTTGCCGGTAGAAGAAGGTCAGCAGCAGCGTGCGGATGTGCGAACCGTCGACGTCCGCGTCGGTCATGATGATGATGCGGTGGTAACGCAGCTTGTCGGCGTTGTATTCATCCTTGCCGATGCCGGTGCCGAGCACGCTGATCAGTGTGGTGATCTCCGTCGAGGAAATCAGCTTGTCGAAACGGGCCTTCTCGACGTTGAGAATCTTGCCGCGCAGCGGCAGGATCGCTTGGTTCTTCCGGTCGCGTCCCTGCTTCGCCGAGCCACCTGCCGAGTCACCCTCGACCAGATACAGTTCGCACTGCGCCGGGTCACGTTCCTGACAGTCCGCCAGTTTGCCCGACAGGCCGAAGGAATCGAGCACACCTTTGCGGCGGGTCAGTTCCCGCGCTTTGCGTGCGGCTTCGCGCGCCCTTGCGGCGTCGACAATCTTGCCGCAGATGATTTTGGCGTCATTCGGTTTCTCGAGCAGAAACTCCATCAGTTTCTGGCCGACGATTTCCTCGACCACCGGGCGCACTTCCGACGACACCAGCTTGTCCTTGGTCTGTGACGAGAATTTCGGCTCCGGCACCTTGACCGACAGCACGGCCGTCAGGCCCTCTTTCATGTCGTCGCCGCTGGTTTCAACCTTGGCTTTTTTAGCCTGCTCGGTTGATTCGATGTAGTTGTTCAGGGTGCGCGTCATCGCGGCGCGCAAGCCGGTCAGGTGGGTGCCGCCGTCACGCTGCGGGATGTTATTGGTGAAGCACTGCATCGATTCCTGGTAGGAGTCATTCCACTGCATTGCGACTTCGACCGTGATGCCGTCTTTGGTGCCTTCGATGTGGAACACGTTCGGGTGCAGAACCGACTTGTTGCGGTTCATGTATTCGACAAAGCCCTTGACCCCGCCGGCGAACGCGAATTTTTCTTCCTTGCCGGTGCGCTGATCGGTCATGGAGATTTTCACGCCATGATTAAGGAAAGACAGTTCGCGCAGGCGTTTCGCCAGAATTTCATAATGAAATTCGACGGTACCGAAGATCTCCTTGCTGGCCAGGAAATGCACTTCGGTGCCGCGACGTTCGCTTTTGCCGGTGTTTTTGAGCGGAGCAACGGCCTCGCCCATGCGGAATTCCATCTGGTGCATCTTGCCGTCACGACGGATAGTCAGGCGCAGCCATTCCGACAGCGCGTTGACCACAGATACACCGACGCCGTGCAGGCCGCCGGAAATCTTGTACGAGTTGCTGTCGAATTTGCCGCCGGCATGCAGTTCGGTCATCACCACTTCGGCGGTGGAGCGTTTTTCCTCGTCTTCCGGATGGATATCGGTCGGAATGCCGCGACCGTTGTCAGCCACGCTAATCGAGTTGTCCGGGTGGATGATGATGGATATTTCGTCGCAGTGACCCGCAAGCGCCTCGTCGATCGCGTTGTCGACCACCTCGAACACCATGTGGTGCAGACCGGTGCCGTCGCTGGTGTCGCCGATATACATGCCCGGACGTTTGCGTACGGCCTCAAGTCCCTTGAGGACCTTGATGCTGTTGCCGTCGTATTCGTTTCCGGTGCGCGGTTCTTTGTCGCTCATTGTTTCTCTTTTCTCTGTTGCTTTGTTGTTTGCTTAGATCCGCATCGGCATCACGACATAACGGAAATCGTCGCGGCCCGGTAGCGTGATGAGCATGCTGCTGTTGGCGTCGCCGAAAGAGCAGGTGACTTTCCCCGGAGGCACATTGCTGAGCACGTCGAGGAGGTAGGTGACGTTGAAACCCACATCCAGGGGGTCACCGCTGAATTCGACTTCAAGTTCTTCCTGGGCCTCTTCCTGCTCGTTGTTGCTGCAGGAAATGCGCAGACTGTCCTTGGTCAGCATCCAGCGCACGCCGCGGAATTTTTCGTTCGACAGAATGGCGGCACGTTGCAGTGCACGCTGCAGTTCATCGCGGTCCAGGGCAATGTGCTTTTCGTAGTTGCTGGGAATGACACGCTGGTAGTCGGGAAACTTGCCGTCAATGACCTTGGTGGTCAGATCAACATCGCCGAAGCGGAAACGTACCTGGTTGGCATGAATCGCCACATCCAGTGGATCATCGTTGTCGTTGAGCTGGCGAGCCAGTTCGAGGATGGCTTTACGCGGCAGGATGACTTCGGTTTTTTCCTGCTCGGTGGACAGTGCGGTAACGGCATAGCTGAGACGATGGCCATCAGTGGCCACTACGCGCAGATCCTTGCCCTCGGTAACCAGAAGCAGACCGTTCAGGTAGTAGCGGATGTCCTGCTGCGCCATGGCGTATTGCACCAGCGCCAGCAGCTTTCGCGTAACGCCCTGTGAAATCTGGAAGCTGCTTTGCGGTTTACCGGGATCGGCCAGCGCCGGAAAGTCGGTAGCAGGCAAAGTCTGCAAGTTGAATCGGCTTTTTCCGGCTTTCACCTGAAGACGGTTATTTGCGAGTTCCAAAGCCACATCGCTGCCGTCCGGCAGTGCACGAAGAATGTCGACCAGTTTACGGGCTGAAACGGTGACTGCCTGTGTTTCACCGGCTTTTTTATCCATCGCACTCGATGTCGCGATTTGCAATTCCAGATCGGTTGCGACAAAGCGCAGGCTGTCTTCATGCCTTTCGATCAGGACGTTGGACAGGATGGGCAGCGTATGCCGCCGTTCGACGATTCCAGTGACGGCTTGCAGCGGTTTGAGTAGGGCATCTCGCGGGAGTTGGACGAGTTTCATATTAATAGTTTCTTTTAAAAAGAATAGTAATAGCTAATAGAGAGGCTCGTTTGCTGTTGAAACCTTGCTTGAAGGCTTGATTGCAAAGCATTTATTGTCATCCTGAAACTCTGTTTAAGCTGGGGACTGCCTGTGGACAAAAAAGGATGAAATAACGACCTGACAGCCATTTCACTAGTTATGCACAAAGTATGCACCGGTCATCAACTGCGTAATACCTTCAGCAATGAAGCAATATCGCTCGTGATGTCGGTACTGCTGCCTCGCAGTTCTGCGATCTTGCGGCAGGCATGGAGTACCGTCGTATGGTCGCGTCCGCCAAAAGCTTCGCCGATGTCCGGCAGGCTCATCTGCGTCAGTTCCTTGGCCAGTGCCATGGCGACCTGGCGGGGGCGTGCGACATTACGCGTGCGCTTTTTTGAATACATCTCGGACACTTTGATCTTGTAGTAGTCCGCAACGGTTTTCTGGATGTTCTCAATGCTTACTTGACGGCTTTGAGAAGCCAGAACATCGCGTAGCGCCTCGCGCGCCAGATCCACCGTGATCGGCTGCCCCGTGAACCGTGAGTAAGCCAGAACCCGTTTAAGAGCGCCCTCCAGTTCACGAATGTTCGACTGGATGTGTTTGGCAATAAAGAATGCTACGTTTTCATCCAGCGCCAGACCGTCGGCATCGGCTTTTTTCAGCAGGATGGCGACGCGCATTTCGAGTTCGGGCGGCTCCACTGCAACCGTCAGGCCCCAGCCGAAGCGGGAAATCAGGCGGTTCTCGATACCGGAAATTTCCTTCGGGTAGGTATCGCAGGTGATGATCACCTGCTTGTGGGCTTCGACCAGTGCGTTGAAGGCGTAAAAGAATTCTTCCTGCGTGCGGTTCTTGCCGCTGAAAAACTGGATATCGTCGATCAGCAGCAGATCGAGCGAGTGGTAATAGCGTTTGAAATCGTCAAAGGCCTTGTGCTGGTAGGCACGCACTACGTCAGAGACATATTGCTCTGCGTGGATATAGCGGATTTTGCTTTCCGGTGCGTGGGCGCGCAGGTGATTGCCGATAGCGTGGATCAAATGCGTTTTGCCGAGCCCGACACCGCCGTAGACGAAAAGCGGGTTGTAGGCCGAGCCGGGTTTTTCCGCCACCTGACGGGCAGCTGCCCGTGCCAGATCGTTGGCTTTACCCGTGACAAAGGTATCGAAGGTGAATCCGGGATTCAGACGCGAAATGTCGCGTACAGGCGGCGCCGGCTTGACTGCCGGCATTTCCGGTACAGCTACTGATGGTGCTGCAACGGCGGCGCCCCGTTCTGCGAGAACCAGATCCACCGTTGCTTCGCTGCCCAGACGTTCGCGGGCCAGCTCCAGAATCCGCGCGTGGAAGCGGTCGCGTACCCAGCGCTGCACAAAACCGTTAGGTGCCGTGATCGTGACCCGCGAGCCGGCAACTCCGCATTGAAGCGGCTGTATCCAGGTGACAAACTGCTGTTGCCCGATCTCTTTCGCAAAAAGCGAGAGACAGTGTTGCCAGAATTCGTTCATTCGTCCCTATCGGGCGGAGCGGAGTTAGCGTGGGTGGGGCGGAAATTCGACCCCTGATTTTACCCCTTATTGCCGAAGCCAACCAAACGTACGGCGGCATTCTGGTGGATGGACTGGAAACGCCGTTTTACGCGTACGTTGACATAGTGGGGGCGGCCCGTGTCTAATGTCGGGTTTTCCAGAACACCAAATCAGGAACCACCATGAAGCGCACCTATCAACCGTCCAAAACGCGTCGCCAGCGGACCCACGGGTTCCGTGTGCGTATGAAAACGCGCGGCGGCCGCGCTGTCATCCGTGCGCGCCGCGCAAAAGGGCGGGCTCGCCTCAGCGTTTGACCAGTCCGGGGGATGGCAATGTCCCCCGTACGCGTCCGGGTCGTCTGACGAAACCGGCGCAGTTTGAGGCTGTACTCGCCGGCGGTCGCATGAAGGGCAGCCGTACTTTTCTGGTCCGGGCACTGCCTAACATCGAAAACGGCCCGCGTCTTGGTCTGATCGTCGGCAAAAAAGCGGCCCCGAGATCCGTCGACCGCAACCGAGTCAAACGTCTGGCCCGCACCGTACACCGGTTGTTGGCCGCCGAACTCTGCGATCTGGATGTCGTCGTGCAACTCAGGGGCAGTCCCCGCAACCGTGATAACGCAGCATTGTTGAAGGAGTTGGAGGATCTGCTGCGCGGACTGGTGTCATAACCGGTTTCCAGGCGCCGCAGCTCTTCGCAAAGAGGCTTATGGATTCACGACGGCTGATTCTATTCTTTGTTTTCACGATGTCAGTGTTTCTGCTGTACGAAGGCTGGCAGCGGGATGAGCTTGCCACCAAAACGGCTGCGGTCGCTCCGGCCCCTGGCGCAGTGCCTACCCAAAGCAGCACCACGCCTGCCGCGGTGCCTGTACCTTCGGCTCCCGCAACCCCTGCAGTACCGTCTGTCGCCACGCCTGCCGCGCCCGCTGCCGCTGCAGTTGCCCGCAGCGGCAAAACCATCAAGGTAGAGACCGACCTTTATTTCGCCGAGATCAGTGCAACCGGTGGTGATCTGGTCAGCCTGCGTTTCAAGAAACACGGCGGCACGCTCGATCCCAAAAAGAATTTTGTGCTGTTCAACCGCGATGCCGAACATATGTATGTCGCGCAGTCGGGACTGATCGGTGCGGGCCTGCCCAATCACCAGACCGCCTACGTGGCCCAGGCCGAGGAATACAAGCTGGCTGATGGTGCCGATGCCCTGGAGATCCGTCTCGAAGCCACCGGCGTCAAGTCGGCGAAAACTTACCGTTTCCAGCGCAACAGCTATGTCATCGACATTGCGCATGAGGTGACCAACTCCGGAACCGCGCCGTTGGAAACCTCTGGTTATTTCCAGCTGGTGCGTGACTCGAAACCGCCCGAGGGTGACTCCTCGATGGTGCCGACCTACACCGGCCCGGCGGTTTACACCGACAAGGAAAAATTCCAGAAGGTTGCTTTCAGCGACATCGACAAAGGCAAGGTGCCGTATCCGAAAAACAGCAATGACGGTTGGGTCGGCATGCTGCAGCACTATTTCCTCGGGGCCTGGCTGCCGAAAGGCAACACACCGCGCGAGTTCTACACGCGCCAGTTGCAGCAGGGACTGTATGCCGCCGGCGTGATTCTCCCGGTCGGCAGCATTGCCCCAGGCGCCAGCGCGTCGATTTCCGTGCCGCTGTACGCCGGTCCCCAGGAGCAGCACAAGCTCGCTGCCCTCGCACCGGGGCTGGATCTCGCGGTGGACTACGGTTGGCTGACGGTGATTGCCGTCCCCCTGTTCTGGGTTCTGCAGTGGATCCACGGCCTGGTCGGCAACTGGGGTGTCGCGATCATCCTGCTCACCGTCCTGATCAAGTTGCTGTTCTATCCGTTGTCGGAAGCCAGCTATCGTTCAATGGCGAAGATGCGTGTGGTCGCTCCGAAAATGCAGCGGCTGAAGGAACAGTATGGCGATGACCGCCAGCGCATGCAGCAGGCGATGATGGAGCTCTACAAGACCGAGAAGATCAACCCGCTGGGTGGCTGTCTGCCGATCGTGGTGCAGATTCCTGTGTTCATCGCCCTGTACTGGGTATTGCTGGGCAGCGTAGAAATGCGTCAGGCGCCGTTCGCGTTGTGGGTGACGGATCTGTCTGCTCCGGATCGCTTCTTCAACGAGTTGTTCAATTTCTCGTTCTTCGGTTATCCCATCGGGCTGCTGCCGATCATGATGGGGGCGACGATGATCATCCAGACGCGGCTTAATCCGGAACCGCCGGATCCCGTGCAGGCGAAAGTGATGAAGATCATGCCAGTAGCATTCAGCATTTTCTTCTTTGTGTTCCCCGCAGGCCTGGTGCTGTACTGGCTGGTGAACAACGTCCTCTCGATCGCGCAGCAGTGGCATATCAACCGCTCGCTCGAGGGCGGCAAAGCCGCGGCGAACAAGTCGTAATTCCGCGGCGTTATACTCGCCGCGCATGACTCCGCGCGACACCATCGCTGCAATCGCCACCGCGCCAGGGCGTGGCGGTATCGGTGTCGTGCGCATCTCCGGGCGCGATCTCTTGCGCTTCGCATCAGACCTGATTTCAAAACCGTTGCAAGCGCGCCGCGCCGTACTCACGGCGTTTCGCGATCACGCCGGTGAATCCATCGATGAAGGCATCGCGCTGTTTTTTCCTGCGCCGCATTCTTACACCGGCGAAGACGTCATCGAGTTGCAGGGGCATGGTGGTCCCGTGGTCATGCGCGAACTGTTGCGGCGCTGTGTGGAACTGGGCGCACGCCTGGCGCGTCCAGGCGAATTCACCGAGCGCGCCTATCTCAATGGCCGCATGGACCTGGCGCAAGCCGAAGGGGTGGCTGATCTGATCGAGGCGTCGACAGCACTCGCCGCCCGTGCTGCCTTACGCTCCTTGCAGGGCAATTTTTCTGAATTAATACAAGAGCTTGCATCAAAAATCGTCGTTTTGCGCACGCTGCTGGAAGCGACACTGGATTTTCCCGAGGAAGAAGTCGAGTTTCTAACCGCCGGCCGTGCCGCGGATCAACTGGCCGGAATTCGCGAGCAGCTCGACCGGGTCATGGCCTCGACCCGGCAGGGCAGTCTGTTGCGCGAGGGCATCCAGGCGGTGCTGATCGGTGAACCCAACGTCGGTAAATCCAGTTTGCTGAACCGGCTGGCCGGCGAGGATGTGGCCATCGTTACCGATGTGCCCGGCACGACGCGGGATGCGGTGCGTGAGCAGATCGACATCGATGGATTACCGGTGCACATCATCGATACTGCCGGCCTGCGCGAGACCGAGGATGCTGTCGAGCGCATCGGCATCAGCCGCACCTGGGCACAGATTGAAAAGGCGGACTTGGCGTTGGTGGTATCGGATGCTGCCGGGGTTGATGATTCCGGTCATCAGGCGATCATTAATCAGTTGCCCGCCGGGCTGGCGCGCATCCGCGTCCTGAACAAGATTGATCTGGCGGCGCGACCGGCCGGTCGGGAAACGTATGGCAACGAAGACCGGGTGTGGGTCTCGGCTAAAACCGGGGACGGGGTGAATCAGCTGAAGCAGGCGATCTGGGATCTAGCTGGTTGGTATCCGTCGGGAGAGGGGCTGTTCACCGCCCGGGCGCGGCATATGGAGGCCTTGCAATCCGCTCAAGGCCACCTTGCGCAAGCGGCGGCACAGACCCGCCATCTTGAGTTGTATGCGGAAGAACTTCGGCTGGCCCATGAAGCCTTGTGCGCGATCACCGGTGAATTCACCCCGGACGATTTGCTGGGCGAAATTTTCTCCAAGTTCTGTATCGGCAAGTAGCCAGGCTTCGGGGTGTTCCACGTGGAACATCCAGTTTGACAGGAGCCAGTCCTAAGTCCATGTTTCACGTGGAACATAGTAGTTTTTGAAGACTTTAGAATAGACTTACAAGAACCGATTTCCAAGACTCAAAGCGATGTCTGATGGCATCGCGAGCTTCTGAACCCTACTACACAGGGAACATCTGCTGGTGCTGCTGTTTCAATCAGGCAGCATTTTCGAATTAAACCCGATATCAAGGAAAATTATGTCAGAAGTGTCTGTCGTTTCACGCGATGCTGAGTTTTATAAGCAACTAGAGCTTAGGAAGCAGCGTCAACGGATTAAACTCGGATGCAATCCCGAAAAACGCTGCATTCTGAAGTGCAATATCTGCGTTGAAGAAAATCAGAAGGCTGACGAACAAAATAGAATTTAATACAGGGGTTTGACCGAACCTTGCGCTTTCGCTGCACTGTCAAACTGGGCTATCATTCGCGCCCGGCCCCGGGGGCAGGCGGCAGCCCCAGATCGCAGCGCACCCAATGACGCAATATCCTGAAAAATTTGACGTAATCGTAATCGGTGGCGGTCACGCCGGTACCGAGGCGGCACTGGCCAGCGCGCGCATGGGTCGTCGTACATTGTTGCTGACTCATAGCGTCGAAACCCTGGGTCAAATGTCTTGTAATCCGTCGATCGGCGGCATCGGCAAGGGCCATCTGGTCAAGGAAGTGGATGCCATGGGTGGCGCGATGGCGGCGGCCACTGACGAGGCGGGCATCCAGTTTCGTATCCTCAATTCCCGCAAGGGCCCCGCAGTGCGCGCCACGCGCGCCCAGGCCGACCGCGTGTTGTACCGGCAGGCCATCCGCGGCCGGATCGAGAGCCAGCCCAATCTGAGCGTATTCCAACAAGCCGTGGACGATCTGATCGTTCAGGGTGACCGGGTCACCGGAGTGGTCACACAAATCGGTTTGCGCTTTGAAGCCCGCGCCGTGGTACTGACGGCCGGCACTTTCCTGTCTGGTCTGATTCACGTTGGTCTGCAGAACTATCAGGGTGGACGTGCCGGTGATCCGCCGTCTGTCAGTCTGGCCGCACGCCTGCGAGAACTGAAGTTGCCGGTCGGGCGACTGAAGACCGGCACGCCGCCGCGGATTGACGGCCGCACCATCGATTTTTCGCGACTGACCGAGCAGCCTGGTGATGATCCGGCGCCGGTGTTTTCCTTCCTTGGCCGGCGCGAGCAGCATCCGCGGCAGGTGCCGTGCTGGATCACCCATACCAATGAACGCACACACGATGCGATCCGCGGCGGGCTGGACCGCTCGCCGATGTTCACCGGCGTGATCGAGGGTGTGGGACCGCGCTACTGTCCGTCGATTGAAGACAAGATCCATCGCTTTGCCGACAAGTCTTCGCACCAGATTTTCCTCGAGCCCGAAGGCCTGACGGTTCACGAGTATTACCCCAATGGCATTTCCACCAGTCTGCCGTTCGATGTGCAGCTGGCCGTGGTGCGCTCGATCGAAGGCATGGAGCACTCGCATATCACGCGTCCCGGTTACGCGATTGAATACGACTACTTCGATCCACGCGGTCTGAAGGCTTCGCTGGAAACCAAGGCCATTGCCGGACTGTTTTTTGCCGGTCAGATCAACGGCACCACCGGTTACGAAGAGGCCGCTGCACAGGGTTTGCTGGCCGGCATCAATGCCGGTTTGCTGGCATCGGAACAGGAATCCTGGCACCCGACTCGCGATCAGGCTTATCTCGGCGTGCTGGTCGACGACCTGATTACCCGCGGCGTTTCCGAGCCCTATCGCATGTTCACCAGCCGTGCCGAATACCGGCTGTCCCTGCGTGAAGACAACGCTGATTTGCGCCTGACCGAGATCGGCCGGCGCCTCGGTTTGGTCGACGATCAGCGCTGGGAAAGCTTCGCCCGCAAGCGCGAGGAAGTCGCGTTGGAGCAGGAGCGGCTGAAGTCGATCTGGGTCAATCCGCAGATTTTGCCTGAACAGCAAGCAATTGATTTAATTGGTAAATCATTAGAACGTGAGTATTCACTCTCAGATTTGCTCCGACGCCCCGAGGTCAGCTATACCAGCCTGATGGCCTTACCCGGTGCAGGCCCCGGCACCACTGATCCGCAGGTTGCCGAGCAGGTGGAAATCCAGGCCAAGTATCAGGGCTATATCGATCGTCAGAAAACGGAAATCGAGCATCGCGCCCGGCAGGAAGATTTACGTCTGCCGGCAAATCTGGATTACGCCCAGGTCCGCGGCCTGTCGATCGAAGTCCAGCAGAAACTCAATCGAGCGAAACCGGAAACCGTAGGACAGGCGTCGCGCGTCTCCGGTGTGACGCCGGCCGCGATATCGGTGTTGCTGGTGCATTTGAAACGTAGCGCCGCTGCATTAAAGAAAAGCGCATGAGCCTGGCCGCGGATCTGGCTGCGGGTATTGCCGCGTTGGGCATTACCGTAACGGCGGATGCGCAACAACGCCTGCTGGACTACCTCGTACTGATCGGCAAATGGAACAAGGCCTATAACCTGACCGCGGTGCGCGAGCCGGAAAAAATGCTGACGCACCACCTGCTCGATTCCCTCGCGGTGTTGCCGCATGTGCGCGGCCCGCGCGTGCTGGATGTCGGCACCGGCGCCGGTCTGCCCGGCATTCCGCTCGCGCTGGCGCGACCCGACTGGCAGATCACCCTGCTCGATTCCAACCAGAAGAAAACCACATTCCTGCGCCAGGCCATGATCGAACTCAAACTCGGCAACGTCGAAGTGGCCTGTGCGCGCGTCGAAGCTTGGTCTGCGCCGCAGCTCTTCAATACGGTGGTCTCACGTGCGTTTTCGGAAATTACCGAGTTTCTCGCGCTGGCCGGAAAACACTGCGCAAAGGACGGTGTGATGATTGCGATGAAGGGGATTTATCCCCGTGACGAACTGGCGCATCTGCCGGGCGAATTCAATTTGCGCAGCGTGGTGACGCTGAACGTGCCGGGTCTCGGCGCGGAGCGTCACGCCGCCCTGCTTCAGCTTGCGACGGCAGCCTGATGCGCATCATCGCCATCACCAAT
>CANHZX010000079.1 GCA_947465215.1 Betaproteobacteria bacterium
GGCAGCGTGATGACCAAGCTGATCCAGAAAAACACCACGATCCCGACCAAAGCCTCGCAGGTGTTCTCGACCGCCGAAGACAACCAGAATGCGGTGACCATCCACGTGCTGCAGGGTGAGCGCGAAATGGCAAAAGCCAACAAGTCGCTCGGCCAGTTCAACCTGACCGACATCCCGCCGTCACAGCGTGGCATGCCGCAGATCGAAGTCACTTTCGACATCGATGCCAACGGTATCCTGCACGTGTCGGCCAAGGACAAGGCGACCGGCAAGGAAAACAAGATCAAGATCCAGGCCAGCTCGGGTCTATCGGAAGAAGAGATTCAGCGCATGGTCAAGGACGCCGAGGCCAACGCCGAGGAAGACAAGAAACTGCGCGAACTCGTCGACACGCGCAACCAGTGCGACGCGATGATCCACAGCGTAAAAAAATCGCTGACTGACTACGGCGACAAGATCGGCGCTGACGACAAGACCAAGATCGAAGCCGCGCTGAAAGAAGCCGAGGAAGCGATCAAGGGTGAAGACAAGGAAGCGATCGAAGCCAAGACCCAAGCGCTGGCACAGGCTGCGCAGAAGCTCGGTGAAGAGATGCAGAAGGCCCAGCAGGCCGCCCCGGGTGGCGAGGCCCAAGCCGAAGCGGGCAAAAAAGATGACGGCAATGTGGTTGATGCCGAGTTCGAGGAAGTGAAAGACGGCAAAAAGTAACCCACTTAACTTCCCCGGTCAGGGCGCAGCGGTGTTGAGGATATTTCCTCCGCGCCCTGCGCCTTTGGCGTATTCAGGGTAACGGAACGAAATGGCAAAAAAAGACTATTACGAAGTACTCGGTGTAAAACGTGACGCCTCCGAGGACGAGCTGAAAAAGGCTTACCGCAAGCTCGCGATGAAGTGGCATCCGGACCGTAACCCGGACAATCCCAAGGCGGAAGAGCATTTCAAGGAAGCCAAGGAAGCCTACGAGATACTGACCGACGCGCAAAAGCGCGCGGCCTATGACCAGTTCGGTCACGCCGGTGTGGATCCTTCCGCAGGCGGCGCCGCGGGCGCAGGTGCGGGCTTCGGCGGCTTCGGCGACGCCTTCGGCGACATCTTCGGTGACATCTTCGGTGGTGGTGGTGGTGGTGGCGGGCGCGGACGTTCGACTGTCTATCGCGGCGCTGACCTGCGTTACAACCTCGAAATTTCTCTCGAAGAGGCCGCGCGCGGCACCGAGACACGCATCCGCATTCCGGCAATGGAAGAATGCGAGACCTGCCACGGCAGCGGCGCAAAGCCGGGCACCAAGCCGACCACCTGCACGACGTGCAGCGGCCACGGTCAGGTACGCATGCAGCAGGGTTTCTTTTCGATCCAGCAGACCTGCCCGCGCTGCCAAGGCACCGGCAAGATGGTGGCCAATCCCTGCGGCACCTGCTCCGGCAGCGGTCGCGTCAAGAAACACAAAACGCTGGCGGTGAAGATCCCAGCCGGTGTTGATGAAGGCGATCGCATACGTCTCTCCGGCGAAGGCGAAGCCGGCGTCAACGGCGGCCCGACCGGTGACCTGTATGTGGTCATCCAGATCAAGCAGCACAGCGTGTTTACCCGCGACCACAACGACCTGCACTGCGAAATGCCGATCAGCTTCACCACGGCGGCGCTGGGCGGGGAAATCGAAATCCCCACGCTCGACGGCTACGCCAAGATCAAGATTCCGGCAGAAACCCAGAGCGGCAAGGTGTTCCGTCTGCGCGGCAAGGGCATCAAAGGCGTGCGCTCGACGGCCCACGGCGATCTGATGTGCCATGTCATCGTCGAAACGCCGGTCAGCCTGACCTCCCGCCAGAAGGAACTACTGCAGGAATTCGAGTCGATCAGTAACAAGGATTCTGCACGCCATAACCCGCGCGCGAAATCATGGATGGACCGGGTCAAGGAGTTCTTCGCGGAATAAGCGGTACTTCTCAGCAACAAAAAAGCCGGCTCTCCCGCCGGCTTTTTTGTTGACATGCGATCCGGCCTATTGCTGCTGCAATTTCCCGTCCACCACTACCTTGGTGTATTTGGCAATTTCGGATTTGATGTAAGCGCCGAATTCGGCAGCGCCGCCCCCCAGCGGATCAGCGCCGAGTGCCGCGAGGCGCTGCTGCACGTCAGGCAATTTCAGCGCCTTGTTGATATCCGCATTCAGCCGGTTGATCGCGACCGCCGGCGTGCCGGTGGGCACCACCGTTCCATACCAGTTGATCATGTCATAGCCGGCGACACCCGACTCCGCAACAGTCGGGACATCCGACAGCGCCGGATTGCGCTTGGCGCTACTCACTGCAATTGCGCGCAACCGTCCGGCCTTGATATGCGGCACCGCGACCGGCGCAGTACTGAAAGCCACCGGAACCTCTCCTCCGATCACCGCAAGCGCGAGCGGTGCGCCGCCCTTGTAGGCCACATGCGTTATCGCCGTTTTGGTCATGCTTTTGAACATCTCCGCCGCAATGTGCTCGGGGCTGCCGTCACCGGAAGAGGCGTAGTTGGTCGGCTTGGCTTTCGTAAGCGCCACCACGTCAGCAACCGTTTTCGCGGTCGAGGCCGGTGGCACCACCAGGAACATCGGCACCGACGACACATTGACCAGCGGCGTGAAATCCCGCTCAAGGTCATAACCTAGTTTTTTGTACAGTGGCTTGCTGATTGCATGCGATACCGAAATGAACAACACCGTGTAGCCGTCCGGCGTCGCTTTCGATGCAATTTCCGCAGCGAGGTTGGCATTCGCGCCCGGCCGGTTGTCGACGATCAACTGCTGACCAAGGCTCTCGGTCAGTTTGGCACCGACCACCCGCGCCATGATGTCGGTACCGCCACCCGGCGCATATCCGACGAGAAAGCGGATGGATTTCACCGGATAGGCCTGCGCCAGAACCTGACCTGACGCGAGAACTGCAGCCAGTGCTGACAGCGCCATGACGATACGCCTCATGTGAAACCTCCTCCGTTTATTGTTTTCCGGAAATCAGGCAACTGCGGCCTGCACCTTTTTGCTGCGCAACTGCTTGACCACCGCTGAGGCAAAGCCCTGCGTATTGCCGCGCCCGCCAAGATCACCGGTGCGCACATCGGCATCCGCCAGTGCTGCATCCACGGCAACCTGGATCGCCTGATACGCCTGCTGGAACGCCGGCTTGTTGTGGCGGATGCCCAGCCATTCGAGCAGCATCCCCGCAGACAGAATCATGCCGCTGGGATTCGCAATACCTTTTCCCGCGATGTCCGGCGCCGAGCCGTGACCGGCATTGGCAATGGCATGTTTGTCGCCTGCATTGATCGCCGCAGCCAGGCCCAATCCGCCAGACAGCGCGACCGCCAGATTCGACAGAATGTCGCCGAACATATTGGAAATGAGGATCACATCGTGACGCTCTGGACGGGTGTAGATATCCGCCGCCATCGCATCAATGTCCATTTCGCGCAGCGTGATCTCCGGATGCACTTTCGCCAGTTCATAGGCAGGCGCCATGAACAGGCCGTCAGTCATCTGCAGCACATGGCGCTTGCCGACCACAGTCACACGTTTGCTGCGCCGAGCGGCATATTCAAAGGCAACCTTGGCGATGCGCGCCGAACCCTGGCGGGTGATCTTGCGTACTGACAGCGCAACGTCTTCAGTCGGCATGAACTCGCCGTTGCCCTGGAACATCGTGCGATCGGAATAAAAACCTTCGGTATTTTCACGCACGATCAGCGCATCAAGGTCGCGCCGCGCATCCGGTATGCCGGAGCGGCTGCGAGCCGGACGCAGATTGGCGTAGAGATCAAGACGCTTGCGGATGGTGCCGGGAATGTTGACGCCCCCCTCAGAGAGCGGCGGGTAATCGGTCATGCCGCAAGGGCCGACGATGACGCCGTCGGCGTCGGTCGCGGCTTGCAGCGCGGCATCGGTCAGCGTGATGCCATGCTTGCGATGGCTGGCCATGCCAACTTCGATGTCGGCAAAACGCAGACCCAGCGAAAATTCGGCATCCGCCGCATTCACCACTGCCATCGCCGCAGAGATGATTTCCGGACCGATGTCGTCACCGGCCATGACTACGATATTCATGCTTACTCCCGATATTCAGTGGCGGAAACTATAACAGCGACGCTCAGGCTGCGTTTCAGGCGGCGTATTTCTTGACGATTTTCCAGTCGACTTCGAAACCGAAGCCCGGTCGGTCACTGAGGTGCACCATGCCGTCCTTGACCTGCGCACGCTCGGTGAACAGCTCAAACCACAGCGGGTCACGGTCGGCGTTGCCGTGCGACTCCACGCCAAAGCCCAGACGCGGGAAAGCCGAGATCAGGTGTGCATGCACTTCGGGCACCAGATGCGGCGCGATGCGCACGCCGTGCTGTTCGGCGAGATAGCTGACGCGCAGCGATTCGGTGAATCCGGCAAAACGCGTCGAATCGAACTGCATGAAACCCAGCGCACCGCTGGTAATGAAATCTCTGGCGGTAAAACGCGTCATTTCACGCTCGCCATGCGCCAGCGGAATCGTCGTATTTTTTGCCAGCACCACAAAATCGGCGGGCTGCAGATACCAGTGCAGCGGCTCTTCCAGCCAGTAAATGTTGTAAGGCTCGACGGCATGGGCAAAACGGATGCAGTCTTCCAGATCGTAGGCGGCGTTCATGTCGAGCATCAGGTGCACGTCATTGCCGATCGCTGCTCGCGTCAGGCGGATACGCTCGACTTCCTTTTCAATACTCAAGCCTGCAGTTTTCAGCTTCACCGCCTTGTAGCCGCGCTTGACGAAATCCGCCAGTTCATCGGCGCAGACATGCAGCGGCGCATCGAGCTCGTAATATCCGCCGGTGGCATAGGAGAACAAAGGCTTGCCCTCGCCGCCCAGCAGTTTCCACACCGGCACATCCAGCGCCTTGCCCTTGATATCCCACAGCGCGCTGTCGATGCCGCCGATCGCCGCCATGATCTGCGGCCGGTCGCCACGCGACAGCGGCTGCGGCAGGCCGTCGCGCCCGCCCATGCCGGTCGCCCGCGGCGAAGTCAGTGAAAACAGTTTTTCCCAGACCGCGACCTGCGCGGTGGCATCCATGCCGCGCGCCACTTCGCCGAGGAGCTCGACGTATTTGCAGATGTCCTTCAGCGGCGAACCGTGGATCTGACCGATGCCGGTCAGACCGTCATCCGTCTTGATTTCCACCAGCACGACGCTTGAGCTGTGCAATTCTTCGTGTGCGGTCCACAGCGTGTGTTTCAGCTTGGCGGAAACGGCATGGGCTTTGACGGAGGCAATGCGGGTCATGAAAAATCCTTAAATATTATTAATAAACAAATACTTGCAATTAACTCTACAAACAAACACCAACAGCCGCCGCAGTCACCAGCGTCGCCAGCGTACCGGAAACAATGGAACGCATGCCTAGCGCGACGATGTCATCGCGCCGCTCTGGCACCATCGCCGTCAGTCCGCCCAGCATGATGCCCAGACTGCCGAAATTCGCAAAACCGCACAACGCGTAAGTCATGATCACCCGGCTGCGCGGACTCAAAGCCTCCGCGGGCAACTGCGCCAGTTGCAGATAGGCGACGAATTCATTGAGCACCGTTTTCACGCCCATCAGCGCACCGGCCGCCTGCGCCTCGGCCCAAGGCACACCCGCCAGCCAGGTCAGCGGCGCCATCACAAAACCCAACGCACGCTCCATCGACATCGGTGCGCCGTCAAATGCAGGCAGCCCTGCCAGCCCCAGATTGACCAACGTGACCAGGGCCACCAGCACAATCAGCAACGCGACGATGTTCAGCAATAACTGCAGGCCATCGACAGTGCCGCGGGTCACCGCATCCATCGCGCTGCGCGCCGGTGACGGCACATCCAGTCGCGCCGGCGTCGGACCGCCCTGAGGCGGCACCATCAGGGCTGCGACCACGATTGCCGCCGGCGCCGAAATGATCGATGCCGCCAGAATATGACCGATGGCGTCCGGCACCGCAGGTCCTAGGATGCTCGCATACAACACCATCACGGTTCCCGCGACACCGGCCATGCCGCAGGTCATTACGATGAACAGTTCGCCGCGGGAAAGCTTTGCCAGGTAAGGCCGCACCACCAGCGGCGCCTCGACCATACCGATGAAAATATTGGCGGCTGTCGACAGCCCCACCGCGCCACCGATCCCGAGCGTCTTTTCCAGCAATGCAGACAGCAGGCGCACCAGCCACGGCAATACCCGCCAGTAAAACAGTAGTGCCGACAACGCACTGACCACCAGCACCAGCGGCAGTGCGCGTAAGGCGAGAATGAAGGTCGATGATGACGGCCTGGTTTCAAACGGCAGCGGCGCACCGCCGAGGTAACCGAAGACCAGACTCGTACCCGCCTGTGTCGCCCGCTCCAGTGCGAGCAATCCGTCATTGAGTGCGAGGAAAAACTGCTGCACCGGTGACACCTTCAGCAACAACACCGCCAGCAGCAAGGTCAGCGCGACGCCGGACAGCACGATGCGCCACGGCACGGCGCGCCGGTTTTCGCTGATGCCCCAGGCGATGACGAGCAATACCATCAGCCCGAAAGCGCTTTGCAGAGCCGGATCCGTCATTGGCAATCACATCCTCTGAAAATCAGATCCGCCGGGGGCAGCCCAGCCCGACACCGTCAACCATCAACCCCGCCGCCAGCTTGTTCCCTTGGCACTATCCTCAAGCACAATCCCCGCATCCAGCAACATCTTGCGAATACGGTCGGCTTCAGCAAAGTTTTTGGCTTTTTTAGCTTCAACACGCGCAACGATTTCGGCTTCAATACGTTCCGGCGTCCATTCACCACCCCCGGCCGGCCCCCCCTGCAGGAAAGCATCCGGTTCCCGCTGCAGCAAACCCAGCATTGCCGCGAGAGACCTCAGCAGCGCTGCAGTCTCCGAGGATTTTGTACGATTCAACTCATTCGCCAGATCAAACAGCACTGCAACCGCTTCAGGGGTGTTGAAATCGTCATCCATTGCGTTACGGAACCGGGCCGCATAGTCATTCGACCAATCCACCGGGCCAGCCACCGCCGTTATTCCTTTCAACGCGGTATACAGCCGGCTCAGTCCCAGCCGCGCGTCATCAAGATGGGCATCGGAATAATTCAACGGACTGCGGTACTGGGCGCGGATGATGAAAAAACGCACCACTTCAGCATCATACTTACCGAGAATTTCGCGCACGGTGAAAAAGTTGCCCAGTGACTTCGACATTTTCTCGTTGTCGACACGGACAAAACCGTTATGCATCCAGTAGTTGACGAAGGTGCAGCCGTGCGCACCTTCGGACTGGGCAATTTCGTTTTCATGGTGCGGGAACTGCAGGTCCTGACCGCCACCGTGAATATCGAACTGTTTGCCGAGCAGCGAGCCCGACATCACTGAACATTCAATGTGCCAGCCCGGCCGCCCCGCGCCCCAGGGAGACGGCCATGACGGCTCGCCCGGCTTGGCGCGTTTCCACAGCACAAAGTCCAGCGGATCCTGCTTGGCGTTATCGACTGCGACCCGCTCACCGGCGCGCAGGTCTTCAAGCGACTTGCCCGAGAGCTTGCCGTAGCCGTCGAATTTGCGCACCGCGTAATTCACGTCGCCATCGACTGCCTGGTAGGCATAACCGCGCTGCTGCAGCGAACCAATCATGTCGAGCATGCCCTGCACATAGTGCGTGGCGCGCGGCTCGACATCGGGCCGCTGCACGCCCAGCGCCGCCGAATCCTCGTCCATCGCCTGGATGAAACGTCCGGTCAGCTGCTCCATGGTTTCGCCGTTTTCCTGGGCGCGCTTAATGATCTTGTCATCGATGTCGGTAATGTTGCGCACATAGGTCACGTCATACCCCGAGTTGCGCAGCCAGCGCTGCACGACGTCGAAAATGACCATCACCCGGGCATGGCCGAGGTGGCAGTAGTCATAGACCGTCATGCCGCAGACGTACATACGGACTTTGCCGGGCTCGATGGGTTTGAATTCCTGCTTGTCCCGGGCAAGGGTGTTATAAATTTTGAGCATTTTGGGCTTCTGGCGCTCCGGTCCGGAAGCGCTCAATCTGCGTTTTGCCTAGCCCCGTTTCCGCAACGGCGTCGCGGTACGGCGACCCCCTCTGCAAGAGAAGGTTGAATTGGCGGTTGTTCTTGGTAAAATCCAGAAAATTCAAGGACTAATGCCGTCACTTGGACCATTGTTTCGACTATGATTACTGTGCCCACAACGACCGCCGGAATAATAACACGATGACCCAAAAACTGGCCGCGGCGCGGCTCGCTGCAATCGCCATCTGCCTGTTGCTTGCGACCCCCGTTTTCGCACAGAGCGACGATCTGCAGGAAGCCCAACAATTGCTGAAACAGGGGCAGGTGGATCGCGCCCTGGAACGCGTCGATCAATTCCTCAAGACCAAGCCCAAAGATGCACGCGGCCGTTTTTTGCGCGGCATTCTCCTCACCGAGCAGAACAAACCGCAGGAAGCGATCAAGGTATTTACCGACCTGACGCAGGACTACCCCGAACTGCCCGAGCCCTACAACAACCTCGCCGTGCTGCATGCCTCACAGGGCCAGTACGACAAGGCCCGCGCCGCTTTGGAAATGGCGATCCGCACCCACCCGAGTTATGCCACTGCCCATGAGAATCTCGGCGACATCTACGCCAAGATGGCCAGCCAGGCTTATGACAAGGCACTGCAGCTGGACAAAGGCAACCAGGGCGCTCAGACCAAGCTCAACCTGATCAAGGACCTGTTCTCCAACAACCAGCGTCCACCGAAGGTCGCCGCCCGCACCGAAGTCACAAGCAAGGCAGCACCTGCACCGACACCGGCACCTGCCGCTGCGCCTGCAAAACCGGCCTTACCGGCTGCATCCGCACCGGCCGCAGCAGTCGCACCGGCAGCCGCAGTCGCAGTCGCCGCCAAAGAACCCGCAAAACCGGCAGTGAAGGAACCGGCCACTGAACCCGCAAAAGTGGCACCAGCCACCGAAGAAAGCGCAGTACTCAAGTCTGTCGAACGCTGGGCAACTGCGTGGTCGGGCAACGACGTGGAAGGTTATCTCGCACGTTACGCCCCGAACTTCAAAACGCCGGATGGCGAGTCACGCAAGGCCTGGGAGACGGAGCGCCGCGCGCGCATCGCCAAGCCGCGCAAAATCGAGGTCAAGGTCGAAGCGCCGAAAGTGACGTTCAAGGATGCAAACACCGCGAGTGTCAGCTTCCGCCAGCATTACCGCTCGAACAGCTTCAAGGCCTCGGCCGGCAAGACACTGATCCTGATCAAGTCGGGTAATCAATGGCTGATTCAACAGGAACTGGTCGGCGGATGAAAAGACAGCTGCTCGGCTGCGCGCTGGCCACAGCGCTGCTGGCCACTGCGCTGACGCCGTCATCCACCACGCTTGCACTGGGCAACCGTCCGATCACCTCGGTTCCCGGCAGTTTCATCAACTCCGGTCTTCACGGCAAGACACTGGCTGCGCCGGAGGCTATGCTGGCACAGACGCTGCTGGCGATCACCAGCTCGCGATTCGAGCTGGCACTGACAGAAATCGACAAGGTACTCGAAAGTTATCCGAATTTCCGCCTCGCCCACCTGATCCGCGGTGACCTGTTGATGGCGCGTGCGCGGCCGATCAGCAGCATCGGCACGGCCTCGGATGCGCCGGCAGACCGCATCGCCGACCTGCGCGATGAAGCCATGGCACGGCTGGTGCGCCACCAGCAGGAACGCCCCGTGGGCAAAGTCCCGAGCTACCTGCTCCAGCTGGAACCCGACCAGAAATTCGCCTTTGTGGTGGATGCTTCGAAATACACGCTGTATGTTTTTGAAAACGACAACGGCAAGCCGCGATACGTCGCCGATTACTACACCACCATCGGCCGCAACGGCACCGAGAAAGCGCGCGAAGGCGACAAAAAAACGCCGTTGGGCGTCTACCATGTCACCGGAAATCTTCAGAAAGATTATCTGGTCAAGACTTACGGTAACCAGAGTACCCTGTACGGTGACGGTGCATTCCCGCTGAACTATCCAAACGACTGGGACCGCCGCTTGGGCCGCAACGGCCACGGCATCTGGTTGCACGGCGTTCCCTTCGACACCTACAGCCGCCCCCCACGAGCCAGTGACGGCTGTGTAGCACTGACCAATGAAGACCTGCTGACGATTTCAAAACATGTACAGGTTGGCGTTACGCCGGTGATCATTTCACCGAAGGTGGAATGGGTCGACGCCGATGCCGGCCAAAAAACTCGCGATGCGCTGCTGCAGTCGCTGGAAGGCTGGCGCGCCGACTGGGAAAGCCGCGACACTGACAAATACCTGCGCCACTACTCCGGCAAATTCGCCGCAGGCAAACACGATCTAGCGGCATGGGCGCAACAGAAACGCGGTGTCAACGCCGGCAAATCCTGGATCAAGGTAGGGATCGATCATGTCAGCGTGTTCCTCTACCCTGGCAATGACAACCTTGCCGTGTTGTCATTCGAACAGGACTATGCCAGCAGCAATGTCAGCAACAAGATGCGCAAACGCCAATACTGGCAACGCGAAGGCAATACCTGGCGCATCGTTCACGAAGGCGCCGCCTGAAACACAAACCGGCTTTGCAGTATTCAAATAACCCTTTGTTTTTATTGGTGATTTTATGACTCGTCTCTTTGTATTCCTGCTCTCCCTGATTGCCGCCACCACCGCTTATGCCACCAACCCGAAAGTCGAACTCAAAACGTCGATGGGCGCGGTGGTGCTGGAACTGTATCCGGACAACGCGCCGAAGACCGTCGAAAACTTCATGCAGTATGTAAAAGACGGCCACTACGACGGCACGATTTTCCATCGCGTGATTCCCGGCTTCATGATCCAGGGCGGCGGTTTCGGTGCGAATATGCAGGAGAAGAAAACACGCTCGGCGATCCGTAATGAAGCCGGTAACGGCCTGCGCAACGCCGTCGGCACGGTAGCAATGGCGCGCACTGCAGACCCGCATTCCGCGACGGCACAGTTTTTCATCAACGTCTCCGAAAATGATTTCCTGGACTTCAAATCCCCCGACGACAAGGGTTACGGCTATACCGTATTTGCCCGCGTGACCGCCGGCATGGATGTCGTCGCCAAAATCGTCCAGGTGCCGACCGCAACCGTGGGTCCGCACCAGAACGTTCCGCGCCAGCCCGTGGTCATCGAGCGCGCGCGCCTGTTGCCTGAAGCGCCGGCCAATCCGGCAAAAACCAAATAAACCGCATCCCAAGGAACACAACACCATGATCAAGCTGCACACCAACCACGGCGTCATCTCCCTCGAACTCGACGCCGACAAAGCACCGGACACCGCCGCCAACTTCACCCAGTACGTCAAGGACGGCCACTACAACAACACGGTGTTCCACCGCGTCATCGACGGCTTCATGGTCCAGGGCGGCGGCTTCGAACCCGGCATGAAACAGAAGCCGACGCGCGACCCGATCCAGAACGAAGCCAACAACGGCCTGAAGAACGACATGTACACCGTGGCCATGGCGCGCACCTCGGCGCCGCACTCGGCCAGTGCGCAGTTCTTCATCAACGTCTCCAACAACGACTTCCTCAACCACTCGGCACCGACGCCGCAGGGCTGGGGATACTGTGTATTCGGCAAAGTGGTCGACGGCACGGATGTAGTCGACAAGATCCGCAAGGTCAAGACCGGCAGCAAGGGCATGCACCAGGATGTCCCGGTCGAAGACGTGATCATCGAAAAAGCCGAAGTCGTCTGACGCTGCAGCCCGAAATCGCGGGGCGGTAACGCCCCGCCATCCATGCCTACACTGTTCATTTCAGACCTGCACCTCGCCCCAGAGCGGCCGCAGACCACCGGGCAATTTCTCCGCTTCATCCGCAGCACTGCCGCGGGCGCCGATGCGCTGTACATCCTCGGGGACCTGTTCGAATACTGGGTTGGTGATGATGACCTGGAAGACCCGCTGAACGGCACCGTCTCCGGCGCCCTCTCCGCGCTGGCCGACAGCGGCACCAAGGTTTTCCTGATGCGCGGCAACCGTGACGTGCTGCTGGGTTCGGACTTCGCGGCGCGCTGCCATGGGACGCTGCTCGAGGATCCGGTGCTGATCAATCTGTACGGGACGCCGACACTGCTGAGCCATGGCGATGCATTGTGCACCGATGATGTGGATTACCAGCGTTTCCGTCTGTATCCACGCGATCCCGGCAATCAGCAGAAATTCCTGGCCCAGTCACTGGAAGCGCGACGTGAACAGATGCGCGGCATGCGCGCGCAAAGCGAAGCCAGCAAGCAGCAGAAAACCGAGGCCATCATGGACGTTGCACCGGCTGCCGTTGAAGCCCTGTTGCGCCAGCACGGCTATCCTCGTTTGATCCACGGCCACACCCACCGTCCGGCGCAGCATCTGCATCAGGTCGACGGGCAGGCCTGCGAACGCTGGGTGCTCAACGACTGGTATGACAGCGGCGGCTACCTGCGTTGCGACGCCGCCGGCTGCACTGCTGTTCTAGCCTAGCGCCTGCGTGAAATCCGCGATCAGGTCGTCGATATCCTCGATACCGATCGACAGCCGGATCAGCGAATCCGCGATGCCCATCTCGGCACGACGTGCCGCCCCCATTTCCCAGTAAATCGTCTGTGCGACCGGGATCGCCAACGTCCGGTTGTCACCGAGATGACTGGAAGAAATCACCAGTTGCAGGCGGTTGAGAAAATCCAGGCAATCGATGTTGTCGGCCAGCTCGATGCTCATCAGCGCACCGTAGGTCCTGAACAACTCACCGGCCAGCTTGTGCTGCGGATGATCTTCAAGCCCGGGGTAATAGACCCTGGTGACCTTGGGATGTTTAGCCAGAAAACGCGCCAGTTGCAGGCAATTGCCTGA
>CANHZX010000080.1 GCA_947465215.1 Betaproteobacteria bacterium
CGGGCTCGTGTTGGCGATGTCCGAATACCAGGTCCGGGGTGCCGATGTGAAATGGCTGGCCTGGGTGCTGACGCTGGTGGCCGGGCTGACCATGGTCAGCAATTTGCGTTTCTACAGCGGCAAGGACATTAACCTGCGCAAGAGCGTGCCGTTCTCTGCAGTGGTGGCGATTGCGCTGGGATTCGTGTTGCTGATCTCGTTCGCGGGCACGCTGCCCGAGATGTTGTTCGCACTGTTCATGGTATATGGCCTTTCAGGCTATGCCATGTGGGTTTACGACAAGTTTCGCCGGCAGCCGCCCCCGGAGCCGCCCGCAGCCGGTTAGGCCGGCTTGCAGCACCCTCGGAAAGCCGATATATTTCATAGACTATGTGTCGTTTAACGCAGACCCAAATGTTTTCCCCCGTCGCCGCGCTCGCGCTGGCCGGTCTGCTGCTGCGCGGCCGCGCGCGCTAAACCCACTCCAACTTCTGAATTGCAGTTCCCCGTCCGGCACGATGTCCCAGGTGCCGGGAGACCCAATTAAGGGATGCCTTTGCCGCCTCCCGATTGAATGCTGAGGTATGAACCGTGGCTAAAGAGAAATTGATCATATTTGACACGACGATGCGCGACGGCGAGCAGAGCCCCGGCGCATCGATGACCAAGGAAGACAAGTTGCGCATCGCGCGCCAGCTGGAGCGTATGCGCGTCGATGTCATTGAGGCTGGTTTTCCCGCGGCGAGCGAAGGCGACTTTGACTCGGTACAGGCGGTGGCGAGGGCCATCAAGGAAAGCACCATCTGCGGACTGGCACGTGCCAACGAGAAGGATGTACGCCGCTGCGGTGAAGCTGTGAAAGTAGCGGCCCAGCCGCGGATCCACACCTTCATCGCCACTTCGCCGATCCACATGGAAAAGAAGCTGCGCATGGAGCCCTCGCAGGTCATCGACCAGGCCGTGCGTGCGATCAAGTGGGCGCGCGATTACACCGACAACGTCGAGTTTTCAGCTGAGGACGCTGGACGATCAGACCTGGATTTTCTCTGCCGTATCCTAGAGCAGGTGATCAAGGCCGGGGCGCGCACGATCAACGTGCCCGATACCGTCGGTTATACGCTGCCTGACCAGTATGGTTTGCTGATCAGGAGTCTTCGCGAGCGTGTCCCCAACGCCGATAAGGTGATCTGGTCGGTACACTGTCACAACGACCTCGGCCTCGCTGTGGCCAACTCCCTGTCCGCCGTTCAGAACGGCGCGCGCCAGGTGGAGTGCACCATCAACGGCCTTGGCGAACGGGCAGGTAATGCCGCGCTTGAGGAAATCGTCATGGCGGTCCGTACCCGTCAGGATGTGTTCACCTGCGATACCAACATCGATGCCACCCAGATCGTGCCGGCGTCCAAGCTGGTTTCCGGCATCACCGGTTATCCGGTGCAGCCGAACAAGGCGATTGTCGGCGCCAACGCTTTTGCCCATGAGTCAGGCATCCACCAGGATGGCGTGCTCAAGCATCGCGAGACCTACGAAATCATGAGTGCGGAATCGGTGGGCTGGACTACCAACCGGCTGACGCTGGGCAAACTTTCCGGCCGTAATGCGTTCAAGACGCGTCTGCAGGAAATCGGCGTTGAACTGGAATCTGAAGAGGCGCTCAATGCCGCGTTCAAGCGCTTCAAGGAACTGGCCGACAAAAAACGCGAGATTTTCGACGAGGATTTGCACGCACTGATCAGCGAGGAAAATCTTGAGCATATCGAGAACGAACGTTACAACCTGGTATCGCTGACTGCGCATTCGGAAACCGGCGAGCAGCCTTACGCCCGCATCGTCATTTCCGACAACGGCAAGGAATTGCCTTCCAAGTCGGAAGGCAGTGGACCGGTCGATGCCGCATTTAAGGCCATCGAGGCACTGGTTACCAGCAAGGCTGAACTACTGCTCTACTCGGTGAACGCCATTACTACCGGCACCGATGCGCAGGGCGAGGTTACGGTGCGCCTGTCGAAAGACGGTCGGGTCGTTAACGGGCAGGGCGCGGATACCGACATTGTTGTCGCCTCGGCCAAGGCGTACATCAATGCGGTCAACAAGCTATGTGCCAAGACTGAGCGGCTGAACCCCCAGCTTTGAACAAACGACAACATCGCGAAACCGGGTGGCCGGCATGCTGAAGTGGCTGGTGACCCTCGCGGTGGTATTGTTCGTGCTCGGTATCGCCGGCCCGTGGCTGGCGAAGATGGGATTGGGGAGCCTGCCCGGTGACGTCAGCGTTGAGCGCCGCGGCCGCCGTTTTTATTTTCCGGTCGCGACTAGCATCGTATTGTCGCTGGCTCTGATGCTCATCCTGCGCGTGGTCAGGATCTGACGGCGCGGCTGGCCCGGACATGGGCGATTGCCAGCACAAAAAACAGGCTGGTCAGAGCAATTTCTGCGAGCGCCAGCATGCTGCTCATTCCCAGATCGGAATACGCACGGACTGTGCCTTCGGCGAAGTAAACCAGGATCAGCATTGTTGACGCGCGGAAGGTGTACAGACGGCCGCGGGCGATGCCGGGCGCGATCCATAACAGTGGCAGCACTTTCAGTGCGAGCCATGAGCCGCCCGGCCGCAACGGCGCCAGCCACAGCTCCCAAGCGAAACACAGCAGGATCAGCATCAACAGCATGCCAGCGGCTGCCAGATGTGTGCCGCGCGAACGGGTCATTTCGTGAGCTTCAGTGTGATTTCAGCGAGACGTTTGCCGAGTGCGATACACAGTTTGCGTTCGTGTTCCGATACCGGCAGATCGCTGGCTGCACCGGCGTGATGGCTGGGGCCGTAAGGCGTGCCTCCCGTTGTTGTCGTCAGCAACTCCGGCACCGAGTACGGCAAGCCGACGATCAGCATGCCATGGTGCAGCAGCGGAAGCATCATCGAAATCAGGGTGGTCTCCTGTCCACCGTGCAGGCTGGCGGTGGAGGTGAATACGGCCGCCGGTTTGCCTGCGAGCGATCCCTTGAGCCATAGACTGGCAGTGCCATCCCAGAAATATTTCATCGGCGCCGCCATATTGCCGAATCGTGTCGGCGAGCCGAGTGCGATACCGGCGCATTCTTCCAGGTCGCTGAGTTCTGCGTAAGGCGCGCCTTCGCGCGGGATGTCAGGCTCGCTTGCTTCGGCAACTGTTGAAACCCGGGGTACCGTGCGTAGACGCGCCGAAGCACCGGCCTGTTCGACACCGCGGGCAATCAGCTGCGCCATCTCACGTGTGGCACCGTGGTGGCTGTAATAAAGCACCAGGATTTCAGGCATTGGGTTCTGTTGTTTCCGGAAAACTATTGAGCGGTGCGCACGCCGGCCGGTGGTGTGTAACGCCAGTTGCCTTCCCAGGCCCGCAGCACCATGTTCGGATATTCGGGTTTGCCCAGGCTGCCGTTGTAACGGCCCAGCGCACGGAAGAGATTGCCGCCTTCGATATCAACATAGTGTCGAAGAATCGTGCAGCCGTAACGCAGGTTGAAGCGCAGATTGAACAGATTGTGCTCGGTAGTACCTATCAGCTTGATCCAGAACGGCATGACCTGCATATAGCCACGGGCACCGGCACTCGACACCGCGTATTTGCGGAATGCGCTTTCCACCTGGATCAAACCCAGTACCAGTTGCGGGTCGAGTCCGGCGCGACGCGCTTCGTAGTGCACGGTCAGCAGGAGTTCTTCACGCTCAACCCGATCAGGTATTTTTTTTACCAGCCGTGATGACATCGCCACCAGCCAGGCGCGGGCTTCGCGTTCGTCATCGAAGGCAACCACCGGCGCGGCCTGATCGGCGATTGCACGGTGCAGACTCGCCTGTACGCTCGCGGACAGCTGTTCGTATTTTTGCGCGCCGCTGTGAACGGAGAGTGGTGTGAGCGCCAGCAGGCCGCTCAGTGTCATAATCAGTGTTGTGCTGATTCTCCGCATATCATTGATTTTAATGATTTTTCTGCATCGGTCAACGGCATGGTGCGGGCTTCTGCGTCGCGACGCCCCTTGTATTCGATCTGGCCTTCCTTGAGGCCGCGATCACCGATGACCACGCGATGCGGTACGCCGATCAGTTCCATGTCGGCGAACATGACGCCGGGGCGTTCGTCGCGGTTGTCGAGAATGACATCGATGCCGGCAGCGGTGAGGGCGTCATGCAGACGGTCCGCGGCTTCGCGGACTTGTGCGCTTTTGCCGTAGCCGATGGGCACGATGGCGACGTCGAAAGGCGCGATGGCTTTCGGGAAAATGATGCCGCGCTCGTCGTAGTTCTGTTCGATCGCCGCAGCGACAACGCGTGTCGCGCCGATGCCGTAGCAACCCATTTCCATGATCTGCGATTTACCGGTATCGTCGAGAAAGGCGAGGTTAAGCGCCTTCGAATATTTTGTGCGCAGCTGGAAAATGTGGCCGACTTCGATGCCACGGCAGAGTTCCAGAGCACCCTTGCCGTCGGGCGAAGCGTCGCCGTTGACCACGTTGCGAATGTCGGCAAAAACCGGTTCTGCAAAGTCGCGGCCGATGTTCACGCCGGTCAGGTGGTGATCGTCGTCATTGGCACCGACAACAAAATCCGCCATTACGCCGACAGCGCGGTCGGCGATCACGGTGCCGCTGAATCCGACGGGGCCGAGCGAACCGGGCGCTGCCTGGAATGCGGCGCTGATGGCTTCAGCCGTGGCGAATGTTACCGGCTGCTGCACCTGCGTCAGTTTGCCGGCCTTGATCATGTTGAGCTCGTGATCGCCGCGTACCAGCAGCAGCACGGGTTTACCGTCGGCGCCGTCAACGACGACTGCTTTGACGGTGCGTTCCGCCGGCAGCTTCAGGTAGGCGCTGAGTTCAGCGATGGTCTTGACGCCGGGGGTATGCACCTTCTGCAAGGTTTGTGCTGCGGCCGGACGCGGTGTTGCCGGGGCGACGGCCTCGGCCAGTTCGACGTTGGCGGCATATTCCGACTGCGGGCAGTAGGCGATGGCGTCTTCGCCGGAGTCGGCGAGTACGTGGAATTCGTGCGAACCGGTGCCGCCGATCGATCCTGTATCCGCGGCGACGGCACGGAATTTTAATCCCAGCCGGGTGAAGATGCGGCTATAGGTGTCATGCATATTGCGGTATTCGCGTACCAGATCGTCGTAGTTCACGTGAAAGGAATAAGCGTCTTTCATCAGGAACTCGCGGCCACGCATCACGCCGAAACGTGGGCGGATCTCGTCGCGGAACTTGGTCTGGATCTGGTACAGGTTCAGCGGCAGCTGCCGGTAACTTTTGATCTCGCGGCGGACGACGTCGCAGACCACTTCTTCATGCGTCGGGCCGAAGCAGAAATCACGCTGGTGGCGGTCCTTGATACGCAGCAGTTCAGGGCCGTACTGCTCCCAGCGGGTCGACTCCTGCCACAACTCCGCCGGCTGCACTGCCGGCATCAGCAGTTCGATGGCGCCGCCGCTGTTCATTTCCTCGCGGATGATGGTTTCAACTTTGCGCAGCACGCGCAGGCCCAGGGGCATCCAGGTGTAAACGCCGCTGGTCAGGCGTTTGATCAGCCCGGCACGCAGCATGAGCTTGTGGCTGACGACTTCGGCTTCGGAGGGGGCTTCCTTCAGCGTGGAGATGAGAAATTGCGTAACGCGCATGCCTGTTCCAGATCGGGGAAAGGCCTTATTCTACAGGACACTAGAGCAACCTTCCCCCGGAAACACGATGCGATTTGTCCCGAAATGGCGCCTGCGCAAGCCCGCAGAGGACGCCAAGACTGTTTACGTCAGCGAAAAATACGGAGTGCGTTCCCTGCACATCGGCAGCGACACGGTGCAGAGTTCGATGCGCATTTCGCGTCCGAACGACCTGGAGTTGTCGTATACCCGTTCGATGATGGCCTGCCTGCTGTTTCAGTCCGAGCCCCGCGATGTGCTGATGGTCGGGCTTGGCGGCGGGTCGGTGGCGAAGTTTGTGCGCCACTACATTCCGGCGGCGCGTGTGCGGGTGCTGGAGATCGATCCCCAGGTTGTGGCGATTGCCCGGCAGTGTTTTCTGGTGCCTGCTGACGAACAACGCTTTGAGGTGATCATTGGCGATGGCGCCGAATACATGGCCCGCGACGACATTGAGGCCGACCTGATCATGGTGGACGGTTATGACGCCGAATCCCATGTCGAGGCGCTGGCGACCCGGGAGTTTTACGCCGATTGCCACGAACGGCTGAATCCCGGCGGCATGCTGGTGGTGAATCTGTGGGGCGGGGACCGCGAATTCAATGACGTGCTCAAGCGCATTGAGGAGGCTTTTCCGGGCGGCACGCTGTGCCTGAAGGCGCGCAAATTGGGCAATGTGATTGCTCTGGCTTTCCGGGATGCCCCGGGACCGCAGCGCTGGTCCGATTTGCGCCAGCGCGCGGCCGGTCTTGAACCGCTTTATGGCGGTCTTGAGTTTTCCCAGTTCGTGGCCGGCCTGCATGACATGAACCGGCACGATGAAGAGCGGCTTTATCCCTGACAACAGCCCGATTTGCGGGCTTTCAATGCCGGGGGATTTGTGAAAAAATCAGTCCATATGTTCAACGCATTCGGGGATGACCATGATCGACAGAGATGGCTATCGCCCCAACGTCGGGATCGTTTTGTGCAATTGGAAAAACGAGGTTTTTTGGGGTAAGCGGGTTCGCGAGCATTCGTGGCAGTTTCCGCAAGGCGGAATCAAGGGCGGAGAGCGTCCTGAGGCGGCGATGTACCGCGAATTGCATGAGGAAGTCGGGTTGAAGCCTGAACACGTACAGGTGCTGGGGCGCACGCGGGACTGGTTGCGCTACGAGGTGCCTGAACGCTGGCTGCGCCGGGAATGGCGTGGCAATTACCGGGGGCAGAAGCAGATCTGGTTTCTCCTGCGACTGGTCGGTCGTGATTGCGATGTTTGTCTGCGCGCCTCTGAAAAACCCGAGTTTGACGCCTGGCGCTGGCACGACTATTGGGCGCCGACGCAGGATGTTATCGAATTCAAGCGCCCGGTTTATGAGCAGGCCTTGAACGAGTTGTCCCGGTTCTTGGTCAAACGTCAGGATCAGCGCAAGCATCAGCGTACGCCGCTGGTAGGCGCCTAGCTTACCTTTCTTCAGCGGACGTGCGGCAAGGCCGGTAAGGCAACGGTTCCGAACGAAGTTTCTCGAAGAGAACGGAGGCGGAAATGGTTCGCGACTATTCGGCAATCAAGCCCGTAGCACTGCTGGTCGACAGCGGTTACGCACAGCCCACCCAGGCCGTTCTGGAACGCGTGCGTATCGACAGTCCGGCGGTCGATGTGATGACCGATCTCACCAGGATCACCGCAGTCATCATTCTCCCCGGCGATACCGTTGATGAAGCCCATCGCCGGATGATCCAGCGCGGCGTGCGCCTGCTGCTGGTGGTGGATGCGGATCGCCGTGTCCACGGTCTTGTTACGGCCAATGACGTGCTCGGCGAAAAGCCGGTCAAGACGGCGGTGCAGCAGAGCGTGCATCGCAGCGAAGTGCAGGTCCGCGACATCATGACGCCGCGGGACGCGCTGGAGGCGCTGGATATCCGCGATGTCGAAGCATCGACTGTCGGGCACATCGTCGCCACGCTGAAAGCCGCCGGACGCCAGCACACGCTGGTGGTGGATCAGGATGCGAAAGGGCGGCAGCGTGTCCGCGGTGTTTTTTCGGCAACGCAGATTGCGCGCCAGCTGGGCATTGCCATCACCACTGAAGCGGTCGCCCGCACTTTTGCCGATATCGAGGCCAGTCTCGGACATTGACCATGTTTTGTCATGGTCAATACGACGCCGATTGTTGACTATGTGGCGGGGTGGTCTTACACTTCATTCACAGATTAGATTTAGTCTAATATCTGTGTCGTAGGTTTTTCCTGAGCAAGGAAATATGTAAGTGGAATTTAAGTAACCTATTGTTTTTAAAGGAGTTTTTATGCAACTCAAGAATTCGAAAACCCACGGCAACCTGAAAGCCGCTTTTGCCGGTGAATCACAAGCCAACCGCCGCTATCTCTATTTCGCAGCCAAAGCCGACGTTGAAGGCCAGAACGATGTGGCTGCCGTGTTCCGCTCCACCGCGGAAGGCGAAACCGGTCACGCCCACGGTCACCTGGAATACATGGAAGTTTGCGGTGATCCCGCGACCGATCTGCCGATCGGCCGTACCCGCGACAACCTGAAAGCCGCAATTGCCGGCGAGACCCACGAATACACCGACATGTATCCGGGCATGGCGAAAACCGCGCGCGACGAAGGTTTCGGCGAAATCGCCGACTGGTTCGAGACTCTGGCGAAAGCCGAGCGCTCGCACGCTAACCGTTTCCAGAAAGCCCTGGACGCACTGGCTGACTGATCCGCAATCTGGATCAAGCGGAGAAAGGGGCGCGTGTGCGCCTCTTTCTTTTCAGCACAACCCATTGAGTAATAGATCCGACCATGACCGCACGCGAAGGTAGTCTTGAGGCCCCGACCCGGCATCCCCTGGACTGGAAATCCGATGATTTCTATAACGAGGAGAAACTCGACAAGGAACTCGAGCGGGTTTTCGATATCTGCCATGGCTGCCGGCGTTGCGTGAACCTGTGCACGGCCTTTCCCAAGCTGTTTGACCTGGTTGATGAGAGTCCTACGCTTGAAGTCGACGGCATACCCAAGAAGGATTACTGGGAGGTCATCGACCGCTGTTATCTCTGCGACATGTGTTACATGACCAAATGTCCGTATGTGCCGCCGCACGAATGGAATCTGGATTTCCCCCACCTGATGCTGCGTGCCAAGGCGGTGAAGTTCCGCAAGGGTGGCACCAGTTTCCGCGACAAACTGCTGTCCAGCACCGACGCATTGGGCAAGCTTGCCTCGATTCCGGTAGTGGTGCAGATGGTCAATGCGGCAAACAAGACTGCGCCGGTGCGCAAGGTCATGGACAGTGTGCTGGGCATCCACCAGGACCGCATACTGCCCGAATACGACAGCGCAAAATTCCGCTCTACCGCGAAACCGGATGCTTCATTCCCGGTCAGGGACGGCCAGCAAACGCCGGGCAAGGTTGCGATCTTCTCGACTTGCTATGTGAATTACAACGAGCCGGGTATCGGCCACGATCTGCTGAAGATTCTCGCGCACAACGAAGTGCCTTCGATTGTGGTCGAAAAGGAAGCCTGCTGCGGTATGCCCAAGCTGGAATTGGGTGATCTGGAGGCCGTGCAGCGCAATAAGGAGCTCAATATTCCGGTGCTGGCGAAACTCGCGCACGAAGGTTATGCGATTCTCAGTGCCGTGCCGTCGTGCACGTTGATGTTCAAGCAGGAGCTGCCGCTGATGTTCCCGGATGACGCTGATGTCAAAGCCGTTGCCGCCGCCATGTTCGACCCCTTTGAATATCTGGTGTTGCGCCACAAGGACGGTTTGCTGAAAAAGGAGTTCAGCAAACCGCTGGGCAAGGTGTCGTACCACATCCCCTGTCATTTGCGCGTGCAGAACATGGGGCAGAAGACGCGCGAGTTGCTGGAGATGGTGCCGGAGACCAAGGTCACTACGGTCGAGCGCTGCGCCGGTCATGACGGTACCTGGGGCGTGAAAAGCGAATTCTTTGATCAATCGATGAAAATCGGCCGCCCGGTGTTCCGCCTGATGGGCGATGCCGAGCCCGATTACATCAGTTCCGACTGCGCCATCGCCGGACGTCATATCCAGCAGGGTATCGATGAAAGTAAAACCGGTGAAAGTGGAGCCGGCGGCAGCGCCGAAAAGCAACATCCCATTACCCTGATACGCATTGCATACGGACTGTGAGAACGAATATGCCGCAGATTTCACCCGATACCCTGATGCCGCTTGAGGTTTATGCCAAGGCGCGTCCTGACTTTCGCGCCAAGGTGATTGCGCACAAAAAAGACCGCACGCTTCAGCTCGGCGAGAACCTCACGCTGATTTTTGAAGATGAGCTGACCATCCGCTACCAGGTGCAGGAGATGCTGCGCGTGGAGAGGATTTTCGAACAAGAAGGCATTCTCGATGAGCTGGGCGCCTACAATCCGTTGGTGCCGGACGGCAGCAACTGGAAGGCGACCATGCTCATCGAATATCCCGACGAGAACGAGCGTCGTACCCGGCTCGCGCAGCTGATCGGCATTGAAGACAAAGTCTGGGTGCAGGTAGCCGGCAGCGACCGCGTTTTCGCGATTGCCGACGAGGATCTGGAACGTGAAAACGAACAGAAAACTTCCTCAGTACATTTCCTGCGTTTTGAGCTGACCGCGTCCATGGTCTCGGCTTTGCGTAGCGGCGGGACCCTGGCCATGGGCGTTGACCATCCCAATTATTCGGCGACCGTGGCGCGGATTTCCGACGCCATGCGCGCATCGCTCATGGCCGATCTCGCCTGATGGGATTCAGGGCCGTCTCAAGAGTAGAATGAGCGGCATGCAAAGATTATTCGCACATTGGTTGCCAGGTGCTGTGCTTTTTTTATTTTGCACGGCAGCGATGGCGCAAAAGCAGTGGGATGGCTGGGACTATACCTTCGACAGGGAAATCACTCCCTGGTCGGAAATGCAGGCCCAGTTGCCGGCTTATCCCTCTGATGAAAATCTGATACCCCTGAATGTCAGTGCGATCACCACGCATCGCTATTTTGTCGACAGCAAGTCGGTTTCAACGGGAAATGACGGAGTTGTCCGCTATACGATGGTCATCAAGACTTCCGGCGGTGCAACGAACGTTTCCTTTGAGGGCATGCGCTGTGAGTCGCGAGAGCAGAAGTTCTATGCCATCGGGCGCAACGATAAGACCTGGGCCCGTGCGCGTAATCCGCAGTGGCGACCTGTCGAATACCGGGATTCGATTGCCCATCACAATACCTTGTACCGTGAATACTTCTGCGACGGTAAATTTATGATCAGCCCGGCAGAGAAGATCGTCAGCGGCCTGCGCGCCGGACCGCGGCCGGCGCAATAACGCCTGATGGACCGGGGCCGGACTGCTTACAGTAATACCAGATTATCCCGGTGCATCAGCTCCGGGGCATCGACATAACCGAGCTTCGCTTCGATCTGGCTGGACGGTGTGCGCAGAATGCGCATGGTGTCTGCAAAGCTGTAATTGATCAGGCCGCGGGCAATCTCCCGCCCGCTTTCATCCAGGCAGCTGACCACTTCACCGCGTTCGAAATCGCCGCTCGCCTCACAGACGCCGACCGGCAACAGGCTTTTGCCGTCCACCAGCAGCGCTTTGACGGCGCCGGCATCCAGCGTGACCCGGCCGCGTACCTGCAGATGATCGGCCAGCCATTGCTTGCGCGCGACGACCGTGGCCTGTCCGGCCATCAGCTGGGTACCGACGCGTTCGCCATTGGCGAGGCGCAGCAGCACGTCTTTTTCGTGTCCTGAAGCGATGATGGTGTGCGCACCGCTGCGTGCGGCGCGCTTCGCGGCGAGGATCTTGGTCAGCATGCCGCCGCGGGCAATCGTACTGCCGGTAGAACCGGCGATGGTTTCGAGGAATGGGTCGCCGGCGACGCCTTCTGAAACCAGAGTTGCAGCCGGATCCTTGCGCGGATCGGCGCTGTAGAGGCCCTGCTGATCGGTGAGGATGATCAGCGCGTCGGCTTCAATCAGGTTGGTGACCAGGGCCGCGAGGGTGTCGTTATCGCCGAAGCGGATTTCATCAATCGCCACGGTGTCATTCTCATTGATTACCGGAATCACGCCGAGGTCGAGCAGGGTGCGCAGCGTCGAACGCGCGTTGAGATAACGCTTGCGGTCGGCGAGGTCCTCATGGGTCAGCAGGATCTGCGAAGCCAACAGGCCGTGGCTGCGGAAACAGGATTCATAAACTTGCACCATGCCCATCTGGCCGACAGCGGCTGCAGCCTGCAGTTCGTGCAGAGCGTTCGGGCGGCGCGACCAGCCCAGACGCTGCATGCCTTCGGCGATGGCGCCGCTGGAAACCAGAACCACTTCCCTGCCGTCGTGGCGCAGGCGTGCGATCTGCTCGGCCCAGCCGGTGAGTGCGGCGTGATCGAGCCCCAGCCCGGAGTTGGTGACCAGCGCGCTGCCGACTTTGACCACCAGCCGCTGGGCCTTGTGGATCACGGATTGCGCCGCGCTGCTCATGCTTCCGCCTTGACCGTTTTCTTTCGCGCGGTCTTTTGCGGTTTGTCCTGTTGCTGCTCCAGATGCTCCATCGCGGCAAAGACCAGCGGTCGGCAGCCATCGCCGCTGATTGCAGAGATGGCAAAGTGCTTGCGGCTGACGCCCAGTTTTTTCAGCAGTGTCTGCACGAGTTTTTCGCGGTCTTTCTCGGGGACCAGATCGAGCTTGTTGAATACCAGCCAGCGCGGCTTGCGGTAAAGGGCTTCATCATACTTGCGCAGCTCACGTACCAGCGCCTTGGCGTCCCGCACGACATCGGCATCGGGATCCGGCGGCACGACATCGATGACATGGAGTAGCAGTTTGGTGCGTGCCAGGTGGCGCAGGAACTGATGGCCCAGTCCGGCGCCTTCCGCGGCGCCTTCGATCAGACCCGGAATGTCGGCGACGACAAAACTGCGGTTCTCGTCGGCACGGACCACGCCGAGGTTCGGCTGCAGGGTCGTGAACGGGTAGTCCGCGACTTTCGGACGTGCCGCCGAGATGGCCCTGATCAACGTGGATTTGCCGGCGTTGGGCATGCCCAGCAGGCCGACGTCGGCCAGCACCTTGAGTTCGAGCTGGAGATAACGCGAAACCCCCGGCTCGCCGAAAGTGAACTGTCGCGGCGCGCGGTTGGTGCTGGATTTGAAGTGGAGGTTGCCCAGTCCGCCTTGCCCGCCCTTCGCCAGCGTGACGCGGTCGCCGTCGTGTGCGAGATCGAACAGGATTTCGCCGGTCTCGGCGTCGCTGACC
>CANHZX010000081.1 GCA_947465215.1 Betaproteobacteria bacterium
ATGAGCCTGCTTCTTAAGCGAAAATATGATATAAATGAAAAAATATAAAAGGCAAGGCTGACTTGGGTTTCGGAACGGTAAAAACATTAAGAAAATCAAGTCAAATAACTGATTATGAACGATTTAATTCTCTCAAAAGTCCACCAGCTCATATCGCAAAACTCGGTAAAAGAAGAGTTAAAGGCGATCGACCTAGCTTCCCGTCTATCCTCCGAAAACATTAGCAGTCCTGTACCTGAGGAATTACTGGTTGAGAGCAGCAGCACGCTGGTCAAGTTAGTGAATAAGATCATCTTTGATGCCGTAATGCAAAAGGCGTCAGACATCCATTTTGAATCGAGCGCCAACCAGAAAGATCTTCGAGTCAGATTTCGCAAGGACGGAATTCTTCAGCACTATTTGCCGATTCCGGACCGTTTCCGTAGTGCGATTATCTCGCGCCTGAAAATCATGAGTCAGCTCGACATTACAGAGCGAAGAAAACCGCAGGACGGGAAAATCGATTTCAGCCGTTATGCCGCAGTGGATATCGAGTTGCGTATTGCAATTATTCCCACACGCGATGGGCTTGAAGATGTTGTTATCCGGTTGTTGACGAATACTGCGGCTGTATCGCTTGAGTATCTGGGGTTGGATCGAAAGGCCCTCGATATCTTGCGTGGGATTATTGGCAAACCGCAGGGCTTATTTCTTGTTTGCGGACCTACGGGATCAGGCAAAACAACGACACTGCACTCGGTTTTGGCACATCTCAACGAGGGTGCAACCAAGATATGGACGGCTGAGGATCCGATCGAAATTACTCAGCCCGGGTTATGCCAAGTGCAGGTCAATTCAAAAATTGGCTGGACATTCGCGGCTGCCCTGAGAAGTTTTTTGCGGGCGGATCCCGACGTCATCATGGTCGGCGAAATGCGCGATCTTGAGACTGCAAAAATCGGCATCGAAGCGTCTCTTACTGGCCATTTGGTCTTATCAACCCTGCACACCAACAGTGCGGCCGAATCGATTGTGCGCCTTCTGGACTGGGGACTCGACCCTTTCAGTCTCTCCGATGCATTTATCGGAATTCTTTCTCAGCGATTGGCCAGAAAATTCTGCGAATTTTGCAGAGTTTCCTATGAGCCGGAAAAAGAAGAGTTGGATGCAATGGCTGATGAATATTGTGCGGGAACCGACGAAGATCCCCAAGCCAAGATTGTCGAATGGAGGCAGAAATACTCGAGCGCTAACGGGCAGGTTTCGCTATGGCGTGCCAAAGGCTGCGAGAGTTGCGACCATCGTGGATATTCCGGTCGAATGGGTATCTACGAGCTGTTATCTGCAGATGAAGTCGTTAAAGCACTCATTCAAAAGAGGGCGGTCAGCTCCTACATTAAAACCACGGCAATAAGCCTCGGGATGCGAACCTTGAAGCAGGATGGTATCGATAAAGTATTGCTCGGTCTCACCGATATGCATCAAATACATGCGGCTTGCGGTTGATTGGTAGTCTTATGGCTTTTGGTTGAGATGAATCTTGTGCGTTAATTTCTTGGCAATTCTTAATACCGAAATTATCGAGAAAGATACACACTTCAAATTAAACGGCTGGTGCTAAAACCCTTGATATAAACAATCGCATTGCGGTTTTTACTTTCAACCATCGGTCTGCGCATGGATACGCTGAGTATCCAAGTGCGCGAAAAATCATTCGGATCACTCCACCTTCACGCCGGCTTCCTTGACGACCTTGCCCCATTTTGAAATCTCCGTGGCGACAAAATCACCCCAAGCTTTGGGGGTGGTGGTCTGAATATCGACGCCTGCAGCCGTCAACCGGTCGACGACATCGGGCAGTGCGAGGATGCGAACCGATTCGGTGTTGAGTTTGTTCACGATTTCCGGTGGCGTTTTTGCTGTCGTGAAAAGTCCCTGCCAATCCAGTACCGAGAATCCACTGACGCCGGCTTCTGATACCGTAGGCACCTCAGGCAGCGCAGGCGAACGTGCGGTGCCGCTGACGCCCAGGGCGCGAAGCTTCCCTGACTTAATAAAAGCGATCGCAGAGGGCATGCTGGCGAAGCTGCCTGAAATCTGCCCGCTAACCAAATCCGCCATTGCCGGCCCGCCGCCCTTGTAGGGCACGTGTACGACGTTTACTTTGGCAAGTAGTTTGAAGAGTTCAACAGCCATGTGTGGTGCGCCACCGGTGCCACTGGAGCCGAAGGTCAGCTGACCCGGCCGGGTTCTGGCGAGGGCGATCAATTCGCGGACATCCTTCGCTGCCAGTGTGGGGTTAACCACCAGGACATTGGCGATGTTTGCCGTGTAGGTGATCGGTGCAAGATCTTTCAGGATGTCGTAAGGCATCTTGTAGAGGCTTGCATTGATTGCCATCGGGCCGATGGTACCCAGAACGATGGTGTAACCGTCAGGGTTGGCCTTCGCGACAATGTCCGATCCGATCATTCCGTTGGCGCCGGGGCGGTTATCAATGACGACCTGCTTTCCCCATGAATCCGCCATTTTTTGTCCCACTACGCGAGCAACCAAATCAGTACTGCCGCCTGGCGGGAAGGGAACGATCAGGCGTATTGCCTTGGCAGGGTAGTCAAGTGCAAACGCTGTGGAGTTAGCAAGCAGCAATGTTGTAATCGTTGCCAGAGTGCAGATCGTTCTCATGCCGGATGTTCCTCTTGGGCTCGGGTAAAATTAGATGATTCTTTTTGGATGCTACGCGTGCAGAGCAGGAATTGCAGTCGTGGGGTCCAGATTGCGGATGTCGATTTTCAGTATAACTAAGCACTTTCCGCGCATGAGCTATTTTGACAGGAGATGTTGAGTAATGAAGTCATGGCGTAATCCGAATGTCGTGTCCTTCTCCGATGTCGTTTCGGAATTCAAGTCAGGTCGTCAGACGCCAAGGGATTTCCTCGAACTTTGCATCGCGCAGGTCGAAAAACGCGAATCACAGCTTCAGGCTTTCGTCACCTTGGATTTGGAAGCCGCCCGCAAAGCTGCGGATGCTTCGACCCGTCGTTACCAGGCTGGCAAGCCCTTGTCTCCCGTGGACGGCTGTCCCGTGGGCATCAAGGACATCATGGCAACGCATGACATGCCGACTCAGATGGGCAGTCCTGCGTTTAAGGGTTGGCAGTCACAACAGGATGCGGCTTGTGTGCATGCGCTGCGTCAGGGCGGTGCGGTTATTTTCGGCAAGACGGTTACTACCGAGTTCGCGGTCGGATTTTCAGGGCCAACGACCAACCCGTTTGACGTTACGCGGACGCCGGGTGGATCATCGAGCGGATCGGCTGCGGCAGTCGGGGCCGGGATGTTGCCGGTTGCGCTGGGAACGCAAACCCAAGGATCCACGCTGCGTCCGGCTTCTTATTGCGGGGCGGTGGGGTTCAAGCCAACCCTAGGCGCATTGCCGATGGCAGGCATTCATCCATTGTCGGCGACCAGCGATCATCTGGGCATCATTGGTGCTTCCCTTGCCGATACATGGAGCATTGCGTCTCAAATTTCCCTGCGCATGGGTAGCCCGGGATATGGCTTTCTTCAGGGGGCCTCGCAGTCACTGCCCGCTGCTGCCAAGCCGCGAAAGCTGATCCGGCTTTATACGAGAGGCTGGAGTGAGATTGATCAATCCACCATTGACGCCTTCGAAACCGCAATCGACGCATTAGAGGCTGCAGGCGTCGAGATTGTCGGCAAGGCGGATGATCCGCGCATCGCAGCATTTGAGGATGCGCTGGAGCGGGGCGTCGACGGAGCGCTCGACATTGTCGCTTACGAGATGAAGTGGCCGTTTGAGGAATATCTGGTTCGGTACGGCGACCTGATCGGCAAACGCATACACGGTCTGATCAAGCGTGCCGGAGAGATGACGCCATCCGATTACCTGCTACTGCTCGAAAAGCGTCGTGCCATTCAGCAGCAATGCCGGCAATTGGTCGAGGATGTCGGCGCTGATTGCTATGTAACGCTCGCTTCATCCGGCCCTGCAATTACCGGCTTCGAATTCAGTGGCAGCCGTACTTTTGTGGTCTACGGGTCATGGCTTGGCTTCCCCGCGTTTTCTTTGCCGCTGCTCGAGTCCAATGGACTGCCGTTTGGATTGCAGCTTCTTGGATTGGGCGACCGGGACGGTGACTTGTGTGCAACTGCCAATTGGGTCATGCGGGAATTTGCAGGCAATTGATTTTCAGGAGAAATTTGTGACAGCCAGAAATACGGATGTAAAAACAGTTGAGATTACTGACGGGGTTGCTGTTGTTACTTTCAACCGGCCGAAGGTGATGAATGCCTTGAACATCCAGTTGCGCGAGGAAATCATGCAATTGGCTCACGAACTGGATGTGGATCCTGACGTGAATGTCATCGTGTTTACGGGGGCTGGAGATAAAGCTTTTTGCGCTGGTGCAGACCTGAAAGAGCGTGGACAGAGAAGCACCGAGGAGATGTATAACGAACGGCGCTTTTTTCGAGGCAAATGGGTTAACGCGATCGCCAATATCGCCAAACCCACGATTGCTGCAATCAACGGCTATTGTCTGGGGGGCGGTCTGGAGGTTGCATTGCAATGTGATCTGAGGATTGCGTCAGACAATGCGAAATTCGGGCTGCCTGAGGTCACTCTTGGATTTTTGCCGGGCGCCGGCGGTACTCAACGCTTGCCTCGTGCAATTGGATTGCAGAAGGCCAAAGAGATGATACTTACCGGAAAACATATCGATGCCGCAGAGGCTGAGCGGCTCGGCATTGTGCTCAAGGTCGTATCACGGAGTGAGCTGATGGCTGCAACGATGGAACTTGCGAAATCCATCTCAAAGAACCCGCGCATTGCCGTCATTCAGGCCAAGATTGCCATGAATGCGTCACAGGAAACCATGCTGTCCGGCGGCATTCAGGCCGAGAACGAGGCTTGGCTGCCCTGCCTGTTGTCGGATACCTGGAAGGCCAAACTGGAGCGTTTCAAGGATTAGTCGGGCGCATCTTTCAATGCCCGGATGTTGAGTGGCGTCTTTGGCTTTCAGTTCAATAAATACTGAGATCTCCATGAAAATTAAGTACGGTCTGTTGTCGCTGTTGTTTGTTTTTTCCGGTACTCAAGCGGCATATCCGGAGAAGCCGATCCGCCTCATTGTGCCTTTTGCGCCTGGAGGCAATATCGACATTACAGCTCGTATTGTCGCTCCGGCATTGTCGGAGGGGTTGGGGCAACAGGTGTTGGTCGATAACCGAGGAGGCGCAGGTGGCCGGATCGGCACGGAATTAGCTGCGAAAGCGCCGCCTGATGGCTACACCTTGCTACTGGGATCCAGTGGTGCGCTAACCATGAATCCTGTGTTTTCTCCTTTGAAGTCGTACGATCCGGTCAAGGACTTTGCGCCGACTTCTCTGGTGTCGATCGTACCCCTGATTCTGGTGGTGCATCCTTCGTTACCCGCTAAAAACACTAAGGAATTTATTGCGCTCGTGAAGGCGCGGCCGGGGCAGGTCATGATGGCGTCTGCCGGGCAGGGTAGTACCACGCATTTAACCGGCGAGTTGTTTCAGGTGATTACCGGTGCGACGCTCACCCATGTTCCATTTCGGGGTAGCGGCCCCGCGACCATTGAGTTGATCGGCGGTCATATGCAATGCATGTTTGATCAGGTGTCGACATCCGGCCCGTACGTAAAGGCCGGGAAATTAAGGGCGATTGCCGTCGCAGCTCTGCGGCGCAGTCCCGCCTATCCCGAAGTGCCGACCATGGATGAAACCGGCATGCGTGGGTTTGAAGCATCGACCTATACGGGTATTTTCCTTCCGGCGGCAACACAGAAGGATGTTGTGCAGAAGGTATATGGGGCGGTGATAAAGGCCGTTGAATTGCCGGCGACCAAAGATGCGTTCAGCAAGCTTGGATCGGAAGTGATTAAAAGCAGTCCGGAGGAGCTTGCTGCACGCATTCGCGGCGACCTGGAAAAATGGAGAAAAGTTCAGCAGAAAACAGGCATTGTCATCGATTGAGTGATGCCGGCAACTGAACACTGAATTAGAAAGAAATTGCATCATGTCCAATAAGTCAGATTTGAAGGTTGTTGCAAATCCCGTCATGCCGACGTCGGTGGCTGAAGTTGAGGCAGGGCTCAGTGCTGCTGGATACATTGCGAGCCGTCAGATTGCCATGGCAATCCATCTGGCCTGTCATTTGCAAAAGCCGATCGTGGTCGAAGGGCCTGCCGGTGTCGGTAAAACAGAGTTGGCGAAATCACTCGCACATTGGCTTGAATTGCCGCTGATTCGTATGCAGTGTTATGAGGGGCTTGATGAGTCGAAAGCACTGTATGAATGGAAATACGGAAAGCAGTTGCTTTACACACAAATACTCAAGAACAAGATCAGTTCGGTAATCGGAGATTCTGACGATTTGAGCGTTGCGCTCGGCAAACTTCACCAATTTGACGATATCTTTTTCTCGCGCGATTTTCTCGAACCACGTCCGCTTCTCAAGGCCCTGGATGAGCCGCGAGGGGCAGTGTTGCTGATTGATGAAATCGATAAGGCTGACCAGGAGTTCGAGGCATTTCTGCTCGAAGTCCTTTCGGATTATCAGGTCACCGTTCCGGAGATCGGCACTGTGGTTGCTCGCGTACCCCCATTGGTGCTTCTTACATCCAACTCAACAAGGGATCTTGGTGATGCACTGAAGCGGCGCTGCTTGCATTTGCACATCGATTTTCCGGATCCCCGGCTGGAGGCTCGTATTGTGACCTCGAGGGTTCCCGGGATTGATCCGAGATTGCTCACGCAATTAGTCAGCTTTGTCCAGCAATTGCGGCAGCTCGACTTGCGGAAGCCTCCGTCCGTCAGTGAGACGATTGACTGGGCACGCGTTCTTGTCCTCCTGCACACCGAGGTTCTTGGCGATGAAACGGTTCGCGATACGCTGAATGTGCTGCTGAAGTTCGAGGCCGACATTGCGGCTGCTCAAAATGAACTCTCGACGCTGACCCACCGTGCACGGCGGGAGGCGGGGGTGGCGTGAGTATCCCGGACGCAGGGGGGTCATTAGCAGGTCGTTCCACCTTCGAGCCCCTGCGACGTTTTCTTGACGTGGCACGCGGCGTCGGATTGCGGATTTCATCTGCAGAAAGTATTGACGCCATAAGGGCTCTGGAAGTTGTCGGATATTCCGATAAAGCGTTTCTCAAGGATGCGCTCGGACTGGTTCTGGCAAAAACTCCATCCGAAAAGGCCCTCTATGACGAGGCTTTCGAGCGCTATTTTCGACGCGAGGGATTTTTATGGTCTGGTGAGGATCGCTCCGATCCTGTTGCGTCGGAAGCCCCAGGCTCCGGTTCGCGGGTTCTGTCCTCGTTGGCGCAAATGCTCGAGAGCAACGATCGTGTGGGTGTCACTGCTGCCGTAGAAGCTGCCGCAGTGGCTACCGGTGTTCAGAATATCCGTTATTTCACTCAAACCGGTCTCTATAGCCTGCGCATACTGCGGCAGGCTGGCCTTGGCGAGCTGGAGGGCGATATTGATGCAATGGAGCGGTCGGGGTTACCGGAGGAAACGGTAAGGGCACAGCGTCTTAAGGGGCACTTGAAGGGCCTGCGAGAGGCAGTAAGGACATTTGTTGATGGCCAGCTGGAGATGTTCGGCAGGGAGGATGCCGAACAGTTTCGGGAGGATCGCCTCAAGACGGCCCGATTGTCCGGAATCAGCCAGCGGGACATGATCAGGATGCGTACTTTGGTCAGGCAAATGGCACGAAAGCTTGCCTCGCGCTATGCCAGAACCCGTCGGCGTCAGCTGCGTGGCCAGTTGGATGTGCGCAAAACGATGCGGCGGAATGTCGGGTGGGGTGGGGTGCCGTTCCTGACACACTGGAAGCAGCGGAAGATTGAAAAGCCGCGGGTGCTGGTGCTTTGTGATGTTTCAGGTTCGGTCGCAGAAGTTTCCCAGTTTCTGCTGATGTTCCTCTACGCACTCAATGAAGCTCTCTCAGACATCCACTCCTTTGCTTTTGCCGGATCCACCATTGATGTGAGCGAACTTTTGGACCGGCAACCGGTAGAGGAGGCGATCGCCAGCATTCTGGATAAGATCGGATTCCAGTCATCCAACTACGGGAATGCATTGGCCGAGTTTGAGGATCAATGGATGCATCTGGTTACACCAAAGACGACGGTAATTATCGTCGGTGATGCCCGGGGTAACGGAGCGAATCCCCGATTGGACGTTTTTAATCGCTTGTCCATGCGCTCGAAGCGCTTGATTTGGTTAAATCCAGAACACCCGTTCAGCTGGGGCACTGGTGACTCTGACATGAACCGCTACATGCCGTTCTGCAGTTTGGTTCGGGTGTGTAATACGCTGCAGCATCTGGATCGGGCTATTGGTGACATGCTGAAGCAGCAGTCATAAAGCTCTTGTGCCTGATTAGCAGCACGATTGAGCGATAAAAATGGCAGATTCTTGTTGTACGGGTGTGGGGGTTAGTGCAATTCATTACCCTCAGGATCATTGCAGCTGAAGATTGGTTTCCTTGACCAGTTTCGCCCATTTTCCGATTTCTGCTTTGATATGGCTGTGAAATTCGGCCGGGGTGCTGCTGACCGCATCAACGCCATCGGTACGCAGTCTTTGCATGATTTCTGGCTCTTTTGACGCTGATGCAAAAGATCGGGATAGGCGGCTGATCTGAGTCGGGGAGACTTTGGCCGATGTAATGACCCCATACCATTGGCTGACGTCATAACCAGGCAGGCCAGATTCCGCAATGGTGGGAATATCCGCCAGGGCTGGGTTGCGTTTTCCGGAGGAGATACCAAGCGCACGAAGTTTTCCTGAATTCAGATGCGGCCCGGCATTCAATGGTGATGCAAATTGCAATTGTGTCTGTCCGCCGAGTAAATCGGCGATTGCGGCCGATTCGCCACGGTAGGGAATATGAACCATCCGGATGGCCGCGAGATTAGAAAAAAGCTCACCGGCGAGGTGAGTGATTCCGCCGGCACCGGATGAACCGTAATTTAGCTTGCCGGGCTGCACTTTCGCTATTGCAATGAGATCCTTTGTCGATTTGATGGGGGATGACTGGTGGACTACCAGAACGAAAAACGCAGAGGTGATCTGACTGATGCCCTGAAGATCTCTGGCCAAGTCGTAAGTGAGCTTTGGATTGACAGCGGAATTGACGGTATTGGATGCGGAAATGATGCAAATGGTCTGTCCGTCCGGCGGTGCTTTGGCCGTGATGTCGACGCCGACCGCGCCTGACGCTCCTGGTCGATTGTCCACGACGAAATTTTGCCCCGTTTGTCTGGTCAGGGTAGCCGCATACACGCGTGCGGCAATATCGGTGCCGCCACCTGGGGCAAAAGGCACAATAAAACGAACAGGTTTTGACGGAGGACCTTCGGCAGCAAAAACATTGGCGCCTGCATGGAGCATTGCAATGCCGGCCAGTGCCAGACGTATTTTTATAGAAAAGAACATCCTTATTCCCCAATCCTCTTTATGATTGCGACCGTGTACCGGATCCGTCATTTTTGTATTGTTTGGAGGCGATACCGGCATCAGATTATATGAATCGGCAGGTTTAAGGAGATTTCATGACTTGTGGCATAAAAAACCTTCGCTTTGTTATCGTGGCTTTGACATCGGTAGTTTTTGCGGCCATTGCAGATGCCGCACCGTATCCGGAGAAACCGGTTCGACTGATCTGTCCGTTTCCGCCGGGCGGGGCGGCAGACATGGTGTCGCGTCTGCTGGCTGAAAAAATGACGGCCTCATTGGGGCGTCAGGTCATTGTTGATAATCGTACCGGGGCAGGTGGGAATATCGGCGTCGAACTGGCGGCAAAAGCTGCACCCGATGGCTATACCATTCTGTTGGCGTCTTCCAGCAACTTTTCCTTTGCCCCCAGTTTGGGTGCAAAGCTGCCCTATGACCCGCAACGCGATTTTTCACCGATCGCACTGGCGGTCATGGTTCCCAACCTGCTCACCGCGAACATCTCAGTTCCGGCGAGGAATATCGGTGAATTGATTCAGCTCGCGAAGGCATCACCGGGGAAGATCACTTTTGCATCTCCGGGTATGGGAACCACGTCTCACATCATTGGCGAACTGTTCGCCCATTCTGCCGGCATCAAGCTGCTGCACGTTCCGTTCAGCGGAGGTGGACCAGCTTCAGTGGCCTTGCTCGGCGGTCACGTGCAATTGCTGTTTGGATCGGTATCGACTTCACTGCCCAATATCAGAGCCGGAAAATTGCGCGGGCTGGGTGTGACAAGCGCCAGGCGATCAGACGCTGCGCCGGACATTCCGACTATTGCGGAGTCCGGTCTGCCCGGTTTTGAGGTGGTGCAGTGGTTTGGGTTGGCGGCAGGGTCTGCCATCCCCAAGCCGATTATCGGGCGACTCAACATGGAAGTGGTTAAGGCGACGGCGGCCCAGGATGTACGGGAAAAACTGTTGAGGCAGGGCCTGGACGCAGCACCAGCCAATAGTCCACAGCAATTTTCAACTTACATTGCGGATGAAGTGAAGCGTTTAACCCGGTTCTTCAAAGAATCCGGTCTCAAGCTGGAATAGGCGGGGATTGCGGTTTCCCGCCGCTACCAACCACATACTGCATGGTGCTGGTGGCAGTTGCGATCAGGTTGCCGTCCGTGTCCCGTACCTCGCCCTCGCAGAAAGCCAGCCTGCTGGTGCTGTGAAGGCATTTTGCCGTGCAGCGGAGCGTACCTTTTCCGGCTCTCATGAAGGATAACTTCATCTCAATGGTCGCAAGCCGTGCGTCGGGCCCGGCGGCAGCGCGTCCGGCGCTCACCATGGCATTGTCCAGCAGGGTCGCAATCAGGCCGCCATGCGCAGATTCGATCCGGTTCATGTGATGCGCTCGGAGTTCGACTTCGCTGACCGCGATCCCGTCTTTGACCCCTTGATTTCTGATGTTGACATGTTCGACGAAGGGGGCGGGAGGCAGGGTAATCATGTTTTAGGCTTTGGTGAAGGTTAAGGGTTAAAAGGCATTGCTGGTCATCATCGGGGATTACGCAATTCCTGGATGGACTTCACGAAGCGGCCGTCTGCGTGCTGCAGCGCGCGGGTGACCGGTCGGTGTGAGCCAAATGTGGGAATGAATGCCGAATGTTTTCCTGCGCCACCCACGACGATGACAATGTAGTCTTCTGGCTGTTTTGCCATTGGAACCAGTGCATCCAGGCTGGAATTTGCATAGCGTTCAGGGAATTTCTTGCGCAAGCGACGTTCAACGTTTTCGGTGGAAAACTTAGATAGCGGAATTTGCGCGTGTTCGTATAGGTACTCTTTGACTTGGGCTTTTGAGAAGCCGCTGCCCGCAATTGTGGCTGCATGCTCCGGACATAAAGCGATCACCGGGCGTGCCTCGTGATGGGCATTGTTAGAGCCTGTAATCGCGACCGTTCCGGCTATGGTTTTGAGTATGCCCTCTGCCGACGTGCTCTCGTGATCATTGACGTTGTGCGGCCCCTCTGCAGCAACCACGGTCACGGTTGTAGATCCGGGTGGGAATCCTTCTTCAATATTGAACGGTCGCCATGGGCTCTCCGCCTCGTTTTCAGCAACACAGTATGAATACTTTGCCGGCGTTCCTGCTGTAGCCATATCGCCGTCACCAGGTTTGGCGCCTCCGATGTTGAGTAATGCCAGATGGATGGCTCGTCCGATGCTGGCGTTGCTCCTGGGGCCTGCGCCGAATGCCCGGAATCCCCCGTTAATCTGCAATTCCTGGGCAATGGGTCCGTTAATGATGATCAAAGGAGTGCAGGGGTGTGTGGTTGCCTGCACGCCATATAGGTTGTAGGCTTCGTCGCTCATCGCTTCCATGGCCAGCATCACAATCGGGAAATATTCCGGAAGGCAGCCGGCCATGACCGCATTTGCTGCAATCCGCATCGGGGTTGCTTCCCCATAACTGGGTGCTACCGTCATGATCGGCTTCTCCCAAGGGCGATCACAGTACGTCAGCATGCGTTTCACGCGTTCGACGGTGGGCGGGATGATAGGAAGGCCGTCGCCAAATCCGCTTTGCTCACAGAAGGCATAGGCAGCCTCGATATCATCAGGTGCTTCGATACAGGGCAGCTGTTCAAGGGGATGGTTTCGGTGCGTCATCGCCGTATGTCTTTGATGATTTGGATGAGTTGCCTGTAGGCAATCTCGGCGCGTGACTTGACCACGTCGAGACTGGCGCCTCCCAGCGGATGCGGGATGACGATTAGCGGAAGGTCAGGTACGCCGCCCGCGGCAGCCTGTGTTTTTGCAAGTCGGTAGAACGGTTCGGAGCACACCACCGCGGTTGCTTTTCCTCTTTTTTGCAGCTCACACATGTCGTGGACACTCCACGACGTGCATGACCCTCAATCCGCCATTGCACTGATGATGAGGTCTGCTTCTTTGGCGAGGTCATCGAGAATGTCCGGTTTCGCGGCAAAAGCAGGGCCAGGTTTGCGCCGTCGAATGACAGATGCAAGCGGTGTCGCGGCCTGTAACGATTCGATCAGCATGTTTAACAGGTGATCGGCGTTGCTTTTGGCGTTATCAAGAATGCCGATTCGCAAAGCCGTTCCTACTGTTAGTAGATTCCTTTCAGAATCAACGGCTTGTCTGGGCGGAGCCGCCGGTGAAACCCACAACACATGTCCGTTATTCATCATTTCAACTCCATAAGATTCTTTGAAGGTTTGCCATCCCGCCTGATGACTTCGACATGGCAATCCGAGGCGATTCTAAGATTGCTTTTGCGGC
>CANHZX010000082.1 GCA_947465215.1 Betaproteobacteria bacterium
CTGCTTCATGGCCGCCCCACTCCTTGGGCACGGCCAGCGTGCGGAACCCGAGCTTGGAACCCTTCTTGATGATGTCCCAGTCAAAGGTGGCACGGGGATCAGCAATCTGGTCCCGCGCCAGAGACATCGGCCGCACTTCTTCATCCGAAAAACGCCGCGCTTCCGATTGCCAGTGACGCTGCTCTTCATTCAGTGAAAAATCCATGACTCATCCTCGTATTTTATTTAATTAATCAATAGGTTATGATCAATCGCGCTCAGCTGCGGGAGTATCCGGCAACGGCCTCGGCCACGACCAGCGGCGCAGCGAGATTGCAATCCGCCGAGTGTTGAAGCACCAGCGTGTCGTGCACATATTTCTGCAGCGGCATATCGCGCATCACGCCCATTGCGCCGAAACATTCGGTTGCTTCCAGCGTTGCACGATGCAGTGACTGAGCCGTGAAGGTACGCGCCACGACATGCCAGGGCAGATCGTTGACGCTGCGCTCACTGACGGCTTCGGGATGATCCGTAATCCATGCCGCTTTCATCGTCAGCGCGCGTGCAGCCTCCAGTTGGATGGCGACATCGGCGAGCTTCATACCGATGGCCTGGTGCTGGACGATATAAGCGCCGCCCTGCCAGCGCATCTTGGCGTAATCAATGGCAGCCTCATACGCAGCACGCGCCACACCAACGTTCACCGCTGCGGTCTGGATCGAACGGCGTGCGACGAGGCCTTGCAGCAGGCGGTGTGCGGCATCAGCTGCCAGCACATCCTCCTCAGCCACCTTGCAGTTCTTCAACGTCACCGCGGCCATCGCACCATGGTGCCAACGCGCGCGTTCCCCGCCGCCGCCGAAGGCTGGCAGTTCATCATCAATCGACAGACCCTTGGCATCGCGGCCGATCAGCACCGATACGGTACCGGGACCGTCAGCAATCTTCGCCTGCACAATGAACAGGCCGGCCACCGGCGCATTGGGCACAAACGGCGCGAGACCATTGATCGTCCAGCCCTTACCGTCGCGTTCGGCCACCACTTCGGGAGCACCGATCACATCGGCATCGGCCGGCACCGCGTGGTGATAGCTCCAGCCCAGTTCGGCATCGTCATCGCGCGCAATCAGCGCCAGATGGAAACGTTCACCGGCATCGAATTTCGGCCACCAGCGCTTGCGCTGGCCGTCATTCATCGCGTCGTGCACGGCACGCGCCAGCAAGGCGGTCTCCCCAAGCACCATTGCCAGATCGACGTCACCGGCGGCAATTTCTTCCAACAGCACGCAGCAGGTCAGCAGATCCGCACCGGCCCCACCCGCCGCTTCCGGCAATGCCAGACCGCGCAACCCCATCTGGGACAGCTGGTCGAGGAATCCGGTCATCAGCGGCTTTTCGAAGGGCTCCAGCCGCTTCGGGTCGATGGCGGCAGGCTGAACTTCCTGGGTAACAAAATCGCGCACGGCGTCGCGAAACTCGAGTTGCTCGGCCGTCAGTTGCAAGTCATACATGGAATTGCGTCCTTGGTTGGGGTTACTGGGGTTCAATGCCGGCGTCACGCGCCATCTTGATCCATTTCGGGATTTCCGACTTGATGTAAGCGTCATGCTCCTCGATCGAGCTGCCGATGGGATCAGCGCCGAGCTTGACCAGGGTCTTGCGGTTTTCCGCATCTTTCACCGCGGTGACCATTGCCAGATTCAGCTTGTCGGCAATCGGCTTAGGCAACCCCGCCGGCCCGACAAAGCTGAAGCCGCTGCGCACGACAAAGCCCGGCAGCCCCGCTTCTTCCATGGTCGGCATGTCCGGTGCATATTCGGAACGCTTCGCGCCGGTCTGCGCAATCAAGCGTAAGCGTCCCGCAGAAATGTAACCGGTCAGCAACGGCATGCTGGCAAACTGCAACTGCACCTGTCCCGCCACCAGATCAATCGCTGCCGGGCCGGCCCCCTTGTACGGCACATGCACCACCTTGATTCCCGCCATGCTGTTGAGTAATTCACCCGACAGGTGGCCGACCGTGCCGCGGCCGGAGGTCGAATAAAACAGTTCGCCTGGCCGTTTTTTTGCCAATGCGATGAATTCTTTCAGATTGCGCACCGGGAGTGACGGGTGGACAACCAGTCCAGAGGGCACATCGACGATCAATCCGAGAGCCGTGAAGTCCTTCAGCGTATTGAAGGGCATTTTCTTGATCATCGCCGGATTGATGACAAAACTCGCCGCCATCAGCCCCGTGGTGTAACCATCGGGCGCACTTTTAGCGACCATTTCGCCGCCGATGGTGCCGCCAGCGCCGACACGGTAATCAATGACCAGTTGCTGCCCCAGCACCTCGGTCATCTTGGGCTGCAGCAACCGGAAAAAAACATCGCTGTTTCCTCCCGGCGCCGCCGGATTCACCACTCTCAAGGGACGGCTGGGAAATACCTGTGCGGTCGCATCCGCAAACATGGATGCAAGCCCGCAGGCAACAATCAAATTGCAAAAACGATTCACGCGCTTCATCGCTCCTCCAAAAGCGCGCCGTTTGTTGTCTTTTTATTTTTGGGTGACGCGGCGCGCCAATATATAATGCACAAAACAAAGCGCCGGGGCAACCGCGCGCGGGCCGGAAAAGGCCCGCGCCATAATCCGGACGATCAAACAGAAATCAGATCAGGCCTCGAGCAATGCCGCCATCGACGAGAATCGACTGACAGGTCACATAGCTCGTCTTGTGGGACGACAGGAATACCACCATCGGCGCGATTTCCTCTGGGCGGCCGAAGCGGCCCATCGGAATTTCGTGACTGAACTCGTCAATGATTTTTTCCGCCGGTTCGCCCCGCTCCTTCGAAAGTTTGTCGATACGGGTAGTCCACAGTCCGGTCATCGTCCGTCCCGGCGACACCGAATTGACGCGGATATTGAAGGGCCGGAATTCGACACCCAGCGTCTTCACCATCGCAATCAGACCGGCCTTGTGCACATTCGATACCAGTTGATGCGGATAAGGCATGCGCGGTCCGGCAGCGCCGAGAATGACGATGCGGCCGCCGCTCTTTGATTGCTTCAAGGGCTCCAGCGCCGCGCGGATGGTCCTCACCGCGCCCATCACGTTGAACTCGTAATTGGCATACCAGGCGTCGTCATCAAGCTCCTCGAACAGGGCGCGCTGGCTGCCGCCGACCGCGGAACCCAGGATATCCAGCACCGGTGCCTCTTTTGCAATCCAGGCCTTGAGACCCGCCACGTCTTCTTTTTTGGTGACGTCAGCGGCAAACCAACGTACAGAACGGCCGGTGGTTTTCTCCAGCTCCGCGGCTGCAACCTTGAGCTTCTCCGCATTGCGTGAACAGATCATCACGTTCACGCCCTCCTCGAGCAGGCCCTTCGCGCTTTCGTAACCGATCCCTTCGCTGGCGCCGACCACCAGCGCAGTCTCGCCCTTGATACCCAGATCCATCTTGAATGACTCCTGAAAATAAACACCGGGAGCCGGCGCATCCACCATGGCACGCCGCGTTCCCGGTTTAAATGCTTCCGGTTGCCCGGAATCCTTGAACCTTATCCGATTTTGAACTTATTCGATTTTGGCGCCCGTCAGCTTGATCAGCTTGCCGTATTTTTCATAATCCACCTTCAGCGCCGTATTGAACTGGTCGACGGTGCTGGGTGCGGGATCAAGCGCCTGATTCTCAAGACTTTTGACCACATCCGGCAAGGCCAATGCCTTGTTGATCTCGGCATTGAGTTTATCGATGATCGGCTTGGGCGTACCTGCCGGCGCAAATACGCCGATCCAAGGACTCATGTCGTAGCCGGGAACGCCCGCTTCAGCCAGCGTCGGCACACCGGGCAGCGCCTTGCTGGCCTTGGTCGAACCCAGTCCCAGCGCACGCAGCTTGCCGCCGCGGATATGGTTGATCACGGTGCCGACCGTGGCGAAGGACGCCTGAGTCTCACCTGCCAGCAGCGCGGTCACCTGCGGCGAGCCGCCCTTGTAAGGGACATGCGTAATGTCGATGCCCGTCATCGAAATCAGCAGCGCCATCTGCAAATGCGGGGCACTGCCGTTGCCTGATGACGAATAGTTGATCTGTCCCGGACGGGATTTCGCCAGCGCGATGAATTCTTTCGGCGTCTTTACCGGCAGCGAAGGATGCACCGTCAGCACACCGGGCTGAGCCGACAGCATGCCGATGCCGGTGAAATCCTTCAGCGTGTCATAGGTCAGCTTTTTGCCGTAGAGATGCGCATTGCCGACATGCGTGGTCGAATGCACCATGATGGTGTAGCCGTCGCCGGGCGCCTTCGCCACGATATCGGCGCCGATCGAACCGGCCGCGCCGCCGCGATTGTCGACAACAAACTGCTGGCCCAATGCCTCGGACAGTTTCTGCATCACGATACGACCGACAACGTCGTTCGATCCACCTGCGGGCCAGGGAATCACCACTCGAACGGTTTTCACCGGATAGGCCTGCGCAATAGCCGACACCGGAACGGCCGCTATCACGGCGAGGACCGCAAGCGCTGCTGCTGTCTTGTTCATCAACAACTCCTCCAAGTGCGCCCTGTTCCGGGCGTCAAAATTGTCTAATAACATTAATTACCGATAATTCTACTCCGCCTTCGCACCGGTCTCTTTGATCAGCCGAGCGTATTTGTCATAGTCCGACTTCAATCGGGTCGCGAACTGCTCCGGGCTCATCAACATCGGATCCAGAGTCTGCGAAGTCAACTTGTCGGCGGTGCCCTTGTCCTTCAATGCCTTCTGGATCTCGGCATTTAGGCGGTCCACGATCGGCTTTGGCATGGCTGCGGGTCCAAGCACGCCGACCCAAGCCGTGAACTCATACCCCTTCACGGTCTCAGCAATGGCTGGCACCTGTGGGAACTGCGGAATGCGATCCTCGGAAGTCACTGCCACCGGACGTAGGCGCTTCGACGAAACATGCGGGATCACCGAACCGACGGTCGCCGTCATCGCCTGCACCTCACCAGAGGAAATTGCCACTGCAGCGGGACCACCGCCCTTATACGGCACATGGACCATTTTCACGCCGCCCATGGAATTGAGCAGCGCCATCGCCAGGTGAACAAAGCTGCCCGATCCGGAGGACGCGTAGGTAATCGCGTTGGGTTGCTTGCGCGCCAGATCCAGTAGTTCCTTGACCGTCTTCGCCGGCAGCGAAGGATGTACAACCAACATGCCGACCTGCCGTCCCAGCGGGGAAATCCCGACGAAATCCTTCAGCGTGTCGTAAGGCACCTTGCTGTAGAGGTGCGGATTGGACACATGTGCCGCGGAGTGCACCAGGATGGTGTAGCCGTCCGGCGGACTTTTCGCCACAACGTCGGAACCGAGAATGCCCGATGCGCCGCCACGGTTATCGACGATGAACTGCTGCCCCGTGGTCTCAGTCAGTTTTTGCGCGACGATGCGGCCGGCGATATCGTTCGCGCCACCCGGCGGCCAGGCAATGATCATCCGTACCGGCTTGACTGGGTAGGCCTGCGCCTGCACCGTCAACGAAAACAGTCCAGCAATCACGGCGGGCACATACAACAACAGGGTTCTGCTGATTTTCAATCGAATCTCCTAAAATTTTTCCCGGTCACCCGGAAACTGCAGGCGGCTCATTATCATGATAAGCGCCCTAACGGGCAACATGGAATTCCTTGATGGAGGCACGCGGGATAAAATGCCGATTTTCATCTACCCTGTCGCATGCGGTGCATGCGGCACACCTCCCCGGAGCATCGAATGGCATTGCCCCTTGAAGGCGTTACCGTCCTCGACCTGACCACCGTCATGGCCGGCCCTTATTGCACCATGGTTTTGGGCGACATGGGTGCCACGGTGATCAAGGTCGAGAACTTCCCAGAGGGCGACGGTTCCCGACGCTTTGAACCCAAGGTCAATGGCGAGTCCTACTGCTTTGCCGTATTGAACCGGAACAAAAAAAGCATCGGCATCAACATGAAGGATCCGCGCGGCAAGGCGATCTTCATGAAACTGGCGGCCAAGGCCGACATCATTACCGAGAACTTTCGTCCCGGTGTGGTCAAGAAACTGGGCATCGATTACGCTGCGGTCAGCGTCATTAATCCCGGCGTGATTTACGCATCGATGTCGGGCTTCGGCCAGACGGGCCCCTACGGCCATAAAGGCGGCTTCGACATCGTCGCCCAAGGCATGTCAGGCGTCATGATGATGACCGGCCACCCCGGCGGCCGTCCTGCCAAGGTCGGCATCGCGATGAACGACATCGCCAGCGGGGTCACTGCGCTTTACTCCATCCTCGGCGCCTTTATCGGCAAGCTGCGTCACGGCAAAGGCCAGTACCTCGAAACCTCGCTGCTCGAAGCCGGGCTGGCCTGGACGCATTGGGAATCAGGTGCATTTTTCGGCGGCGGTGAAGAGCCACTGGCCACCGGCACGCGGCACCGCCGCTCCACACCTTATCAGGCCTACAAGACCCAGGACGGTTATGTCACCGTCGGCGCCAACAACAACAAGCTGTGGTCGAACTTTTGCAACATTACCTGCAACAAGCCGGAATGGCTGACCGATCCACGTTTTGTCGATTTGCCTTCACGCCTGAAAAATATCGATGCGCTGGAGGTCGAAATTGAGAAAGTATTCGCCACTCAACCGACCGCTCATTGGGTTGAAAAACTCGATGCGGCACAGGTCCCCGGCGGTCCGGTCTATACCTACAAGCAGATCCTGTCCGATGCGCACATCAAGGCGCGCGACATGGTCATCGAATACGACCATCCGAAAATCGGCCGCATGAAATCCATCGGTATCCCGGTCAAATCCAGCGGCGAACTGACGTCCGTCCGCCAACCCGCGCCCTGGCTCGGCCAACATTCCGCGGAAACCGTACGCAGCATCGGCATGGCTGACAGCGACATTGAAACGCTGTTTGCCGAAGGCGTGCTCTACGACAAATACCGCGGCGAATCCGCAGCCTGAGGAGGCCCCATGTCCACTGCCTGGTTACTGCTGATTGCCGCGGGACTGCTGGAAGTGGTGTGGGCTATCGGACTCAAATACACCGAAGGGTTTTCCCGACTGGTGCCCAGCGCGATCACCATCGCAGCCATGATCGCCAGCGTCTGGCTGCTGGCCATGGCGCTGAAATCAATTCCGGTCGGCACCGGCTATGCAGTGTGGACGGGCATCGGCACCGTGGGCACCGCGATTCTCGGCATCATCCTGTTCAGCGAAGCCGCCACCTTGGCCCGCATCGCCTGCATTTGTCTGATCGTCGCCGGCATATTCGGCCTGAATCTCGTTTCCGGCAAGACCTGATCGGCTGCCGTAAAAAAAGCGGCAGGTCACCCTGCCGCTTTTCCTTGGACCCGCCGCTTACCAGAGCCTGCTGTCAAAGCCCATCATCGGCATCACGTAGTGCGTCCACGGCACCATCATTGCGATGATCAGCAACAGCTGGATAAAGCCGAACTTGAAACCATCCCAGGTTGAATACTGATTGGTCAGATAGCTGATGTTAGCCGGCTTTGAGTTGAAGTACAGCACATAAACCTGGTTGATCAGATAAGCCATCGGCAGGCAAAAGCCGATGATGTCCCAGCCGAACTGCTTGGCCGTCGCAATCAGGATCGGGAACATGATGATGGTCCGTGCGGTCTTGCTTTCGCTAATCAGGGTGGTCAGGCCGAAAAGAGTGGCCATCACCACGAACACCAGCACCTTCGGCGTGTCGGCGGTGATGCCCCAGACATGGAAGAAGTCCGCCACCCAGAGCTCGACAATGGTGGTTTTTTCCATCATGCCGCCCAGCACATAAGCACCCCAGCTGAACATCAGCATATGCCAGGGGATATCCGCCTGGTTCCAGTTCAGCACGCCGAAACGTTTCAGACCGGAAAACGCCGGCAGCAACACAAGGATGCTACCGGCAACCGCGATAATTTCTGCCTTGATGCCGTGCACGCTGTCCGTCGCCCACAGGCCCAGCACCACCAGAAACACCAGCGCGGCGCGGATCTCGTCACCGCTGACAGGACCCAGCTTGTGCAGTTCTTCGCGCAGTCGGTCCAACCCGCCCTCCAGCTGTGGCTTGGATTCCTCCTTGCTGATGGGCAGGATCATGCGGGTGCCCGAGTACCAGGCAATGGCGCACTGCAGGATGCACAGCGGCAGCATGGCCATCAGCCAGTCGGCATAAAACACCTTGGCGCCGGCCTTCTCCATCAGTTGTACGGCCAGAAGATTGGCCGCTGAACCGGTGATGAAGGCGCTGGCCGACACGTTGTTGGCCAGCAGGTTCTGCAGCACCAGATTGCGGCCGACGTTGTTGCGCAGCGTGCCGCCGAAAGCCCCGTACATCGCGGAGATGACCATGAACATCGGCAGCAGCAGTGCCGTTTTCGCCGAAGTAGCGCTGATGAAGGCGCCGAGAATGATGTTCAGGGCGATGAAGGCCCAGAATATGCCATTAAGATGATTCCCCCATTTGAGCACCAGCAGCAGGGAAATCCGCTTCGCCAGTCCAGTCACCACCAACGCGCTGGCCATGATGAAACTGGCGATGTTCAGCACCATCACCGGCTCGCCGAGATAGGCGAATGACTGTCGCATTGGCAGTATGCCGATCAATACCACGCTGACAATGATGACAAAAGACGTCAGGTAGCTCGGAATCGATTCAGTGAGCCACAGGATCAGTGAAAAGACGAAGATGCCGGTCGCGCTGTACAGATATTCCAGCTTCACGCCTTTCGGCAGCTTCGCCGCCTCATAAAGCTCGATCTGCCCGCACCACTGAAAATGGAAAAACATGAAAGCCAAAATCGCCAGAGGCACGCCGATGAACTTCAGGCGCGCCATCCACGGACCGGCCGAGATCTCCTGCAGTTTCTCCAGACCGTAATTCCGCATGTCGAGCGGATCAAAATCGGGCTTTCCCGTTGCAGCCTTTGCTGATGATTCAGTCATGGCAACTCCTCCTGTAATTTCAGTCAAATCATGCCGACGACGCGTTTGGCCGCCCGCAAATAACTGGTGTTGGGCATTGCCGCCATGCCCAGAGCCTCGACAACCTTTCTCATACCTGCATAGTTCTCGCTCTCGCAGCAGGCTGTTTCGACCATCGCCCCGTTGAACCAGACCCGCGCGTATTCGCAGATAACGCCGTCGACGGTGAAGCCGTAGCGCATCTTTTCCACGGTCACGGGGGACAGTTCGGCATGGGCGCGCGCGAGGACAATGAATTCCTCAATCGAAAAGGAATCCTGCTCCAGCTTCATCGTGGTTCGCAGATGCCCAAGTATCGCGACCAGATCCACCTGTTTCACCGGGAACTGGAATTTCCCGGCGGGCTGGAAAATCTCGTAGCCCTCCGGGGTGTCGCTGGTCTTAAGCTTGATATCCAGTAGACCGTCCCGGACCTTGACGTTTGCCGCATCCGTCTGCCGTGAGATGAAGTAGGTTTCGGCGGGCATCCGGCGCGCCTTCTGCAGCGTGGCGCCGGCATCCCACATCTTCTGCTGCACGATGTCAATGACCCCCTGTCCGAACACGCGAAACTCGGCGCGCGGCAAGATTTTCGCGGCATCAGCGGCGGACATCGCAACGTTCTTTGCAAATTGCTCAGCCATGGCTGCCAATCCTTTCAGGGTTGCTTACCATCGGGTAAAAGGGTGTTTGATCAGGTTCGAGTTGAAATAGCGCGGGTCGCCGCTGACCTCGTCGCCGAGCCAGACCGGCTTGTCAAAAACCTGCCCTTCACTCTGCAATTCGACTTCAGCAACGATCAAGCCCTTGTTGTCGCCGAAAAACTCGTCGATCTCCCAGACCAGATCGCCGCGTCGGATCTTGTAGCGCTTCTTCTCGATCAAAGGCTTTTCCGCAAGCGTGTCGAGCATCGCATTGCAGTCGTCAAACGGAATCGGGTATTCGTACTCGGCGCGAGTGGCGCCGACGGTGACGCCTTTGATGGTCAGGAACGCTTTGTCACCAACGGTCCTGACACGCACCGTGCGCTCCTTAGCGCTGTTGAGATAGCCCTGGCGGTACATCGTGCCGTTTGCGCCGGCACGCCATGACTCGTCACGCAAAAGGAATTTGCGCTCAATTTCGGTTCCCATGGCACCCTCCCACTCAGTTCACCGCTATCTCCGCCAGGTGGGGAATTCCCGAACCGGCGCATAGCCTTGAGTTCAGGGTAGCGTCTGCGGCACAGCGCCCGTTGACGTAAATCAAAAAACGGGAAAGTTTTGTGCAGGATGAAGTTCTAAAGGAAAACGGGGACGGACGGACCCGTATGTCCGTATCGCAGCGGGAGCACTGCGCTCCGGGATAAGGAAACCGCTAAAGCGGTTACTGAGATGCGGCTGCCGGTGCAGGCTCGGGCGTGTATTCATCCATCACGCCTTCCAGTTCGCATTGGTCGCGACCGCGGGTCACCGTCAGGCTGCCGGTGATCTTGCCGGGCATGCCGCAGAAGCGTTCGCGGTCGATGTCACGGAACATGAATTTCACGAACTGCTTTTCGTGGTCAATCAGGAAAGAACCCTTCTCTTCCTTGAGCGTGACGATGGTGACATGGCCGGTGTCTTCCCATTGGCTGTAGGCGTCATCGCGCACGATGTGCACCGAACAGGTTCTGGGCTTCCACTTCGAATAATAGGCGATGCTTTTGGTGCGGCCACCGATCAGTTCAACAGCGATGCGCGCGTGGCGGTCCTCGGTGCCGAGTTTGCAGACCAGCGTCTCCGGTTTTCCCTTCATCACCGTACCCGCCGGCTTGGACTGTGGCTTGGCGCAACACGGCGCAGCCTGCTGGGCAGCGGCAGAAGCAGCCAGTCCAGCCGATAAAACAATATAAATTATTGTTTTAAATGATAAATATTTCATTTTCATCATTAAAAAACAAAGTCATTAAATCGCAGCCACGATGGCATCACCCATCTCTTTGGTACCCGCCTTACCGCCCAGATCGCCGGTCAGATTTTTACCTTCGGCAACCACCTTGTCGACCGCCGCATCAATCAGTTTCGCTGCAGCAGTCGCTTTCGGATCATTGCGCGTACGGCCCAGCCATTCGAACAGCATCATGCCCGACATGATCATCGCGTAAGGATTGGCGATGTTCTTGCCGGCGATGTCCGGCGCCGAACCGTGCGTGGCCTGCGCCATCGCCTGCTTCTCGCCGACCACCAGTCCGGGCGCGAGACCGAGACCACCAACAAGACCCGCACCAAGATCGGTCATGATGTCGCCGAACTGGTTGGTAGTGACCACCACATCATATTGTTGCGGCTTCATCACCGCCTTCATCGCGAAGCCGTCGATCAGCACTTCTTCGAACTCGACGTCCGGATAGTTTTTTGCCATCGCGCGGCATTCGCGCGCGAACATGCCGCAGACCAGACGATAGACAGGCTCCTTGTGCAGCGCGGTGACCTTCTTGCGTTTGCGCGTGCGTGCGATCTCGAAGGCTTCACGCGCAACGCGGCTCGCGCCCTTGCGGGTGACCACACGCATGCCGACGGCGATTTCGTCATTGGGCTGGAATTCGCCGGCGCCGGCAAAAACCACACTGCTTGATTGCATGCCCTCCGTGGTTTCGCGCAGGAACACGATATCGACGTTTTTGTGCAGCGACGGCAGGTTGGGATAGGACTTGACCGGCTTGACGTTGGCAAACAGCTCGAACTTCTTGCGCAGCGGCGGATTGATCCAGGTGTTGTCGGTGCGCGGATAGGCGTTGTGGCCGATCGGCCCCTGCACCCAGCCATCAACCGTTTTCAGTGTTTCAACCGTGATCTCCGGCATGGTATGGCCATGGGATTCGTGCCCCTTCCTGCCGATCGGCAACGGAAGCCACTCGATCTGCAGGCCTGCCTTTGCCGCAGCAGCCTTCATCACCTTGACGCACTCCGGCACCACTTCCAGTCCGATGTCGTCACCTTCGAGTATTCCCAGTTTGTACACTTGACCTGCTCCTCTTGGTAATCCGCTTTGTTTTGCGCCGTTATCCGGCGTCGTGTTGTTCTGCCGCTTATTCAGTAATGTCGCCGATCTGCTTGACCACCTGCACGAAACGCTCGTTCTGCTCACGCATGAAAATCGTGAAATCTTCGGGGGAGTTGCTGACGATAACTTCGGCACCGCTGTCGTTAACGCGCTTGATCACGTCGGGATCCGCCATGGTTTTCACCGCAGCAGCAAACATCCGGTCAATGATGGCTCGCGATGTGCCGGTCGGGAAATACACGCCCTGCCAGGAACCGGTTTTCATGTCCTTATAGCCCAGTTCAGGCATCGTCGGCACATCGGGCAAGGCCTTGACGCGCCGGGTCGCGGATACACCGAGGATTTTCATCTTGCCATTGCGCACATGCGGCATAACCGAAGCAATGCTGACAAAGGCGACACCGACTTCACCGGTCAGCAGCGCGGTCGCTGCGGCACCGGCGCCGCCTTTGTAGGGGATATGCACCAGGTCGATACCGGCCAGCTTCATGAACTGCTCCATCTCCAGACGGCCGTTGCTGCCGGCGCCGGCGGAACCGTAATTAAGTTTGCCCTTCTGCAGCTTGGCGAAGGCGATGAACTCCTTCATGTTTTTCACCGGCACCGACGGGTGCGCCGCCAGACCCACCGGCACATCAACCACCTGTGTCACCGCGGCGAAATCGCGCACCGGACGCACCGGGAATTTCGGATAGATGCTCGGGTTGATCGCCATGGTGCCGATATTACCGAGCAGGAAGGTGTAACCATCCGCAGGCGCCTTCGCCGCGACCTCAACGCCGA
>CANHZX010000083.1 GCA_947465215.1 Betaproteobacteria bacterium
CTGCGGGACGCAATATCCAGTCCCTGCGCCATCCCGGCACGCTGCGCAACTATCAGCAGGAAGTACTGAACCGGCTGATTGAGGAAAGGCTGCTGGCCGGAGAAGCGCGGCGCAGCGGCATTACGATCAGCGAACCCGCCGTGCTCGCTGCAATGGCCGCAACACCGGCAATGCCGGGCATGAGCCCGGAAGCCTTCCGCGAAGAAATCACCATCCGTCTGCTGATCAGCGAATGGGTACAGCAGCAGTCGAAGACCATCCAGGCCAGCGACGCGGCGATCGCGCAGGCCATGGCTTCCGGGACCCGTCCGGAGCTGGCCGAACGCAGCCGCGCCCGTCACATCCTGCTGCGCGAGGATGCGCGCAGCGGTGCAACCGCGACCGGCACGAAATATCCGCTGGCACAGGAACTGTTGGCGCGGCTGCGGTCCGGCGCTGTTTTTGCCGATCTGGCGCGCCAGTATTCCGACGATGCCTCCGCCGCCAGGGGCGGTGAACTGGGTTGGTTCGGACGGGGCCAGATGGTGCCCGAATTCGAGCAGGCGGCGTTCAGCGCGCCCTTGGGCCAACCCGTCGGCCCGGTGCGCAGCGTCTTCGGCTGGCACCTGATTCTTGTCGAGGAACGGGAAGCCCCGAGACCGGCCAGCGATGCCGAATGGCGTCAACGCCTGCAGTCGCAGCTGAATGCTGAATTACTGGCGACAGAGATTCAAATTGTTATTGAAAATAAACGCAAAAGTGCTAAAATAATTGTGCATTTGAATCAAAACAATTAACAATTTAACGATCAAGTCCACTTCGCTTCCAAACCCTCTTTATCAACACCACCCATCGTCGAGAAGTGACTGACGGCCAACACGCAAAATCACTCCCATGAAAAAATTGAAAACACTTTTTTTAGGCGCCGGTTTAGCCTTGCTCTCGCTCCAGGCCTTTGCCGGTCCCCTCGACGAGGCCCTGTTCCGCAAACATCTCGCCGCCATTGCCGATGGCCAACTCGATGCCGTGCAGGCGACCTATGCCACTGACGCACGACTGGACTGGGTCGGCGGCAATCTGGAGGGCCGTTACATCGGGGCCGAGGCGATCGGCAAGCTGTGGCGGACCTTTCATGAGCGACGCCATCCGGTGCAGATCACCGTGGACAGCATCGAAAGCCACGCCAATGACAAGGGCGCGACGGTCATTGCATCGGTGATCTACAAAAGCACCGATGCCACCACCAAGGTCCGCCAGATCATCACCCTGCGCGACGGCCGCATCCACACCGAGATCTGGCAGATTGCTCCGGCACTCGTGGTGAAAACGCCCTAATCATGCCGGGCCGGCTTATGCGCGCGTGCTGCTGCGCTGCATTGCTATGGAGCACAGCGACAGCGGCAGCCGTCGTCGAAGTGAGTATTGTCGATCAGGGCAACAAGCCGCTGGCGGATGCGGTCATCGTGTTACAGCCAGCGGCCGCATCACGGGTCCGGACAAAAGCACAACGTGCTGTCATTGAGCAGATCGACCGGGAGTTCAATCCCTTCGTCAGCGTGGTGCAGACCGGCACCACGGTCGCGCTCCCCAACCGTGATCCGCTGCTCCATCACGTATTCTCGTTTTCGAAGGCAAAAACCTTCGAGATCAAACTGTATCGCGGTGAAGCGCCCCGGGATGTGCTGTTTGACGAACCGGGTGTCGTCGCGCTGGGCTGCAATATCCATGACTGGATGGAAGGGTATGTGCTGGTGGTCGATTCACCCTACCATGCCAAAACCGGCAGTCAGGGAAACGCCCGTGTCGCCAACCTGCCGGCCGGCGAATACCAGGTCTGGTTCTGGCACCCGCACCAGCGCAAGCCACCGCAGCAGCAAACCCTGAGAGTCCTGCAAAACGACAAGCGCCAGCTGACTACGCGGTTTGAAATCGAGAAGCGCACACGCCGCGAAAAACCGCCGCTGCAGGCCGACAACTATGCCGGATAAAACCTCTCCGCCAGGGATGCGGCCCTCGCAAAAGCGGATAGACCGCTGGAAGAGCAGCGCTGAATTCCGCCTGGGTCAGCTGATGATGCTGATCGGCGTGGTTGTGCTGGCCACTGCCTGGGTTACCGAACAGGCCTTTATGCAGGTCCAGTCGAACAGGGTCATCACGTCATTTTCGACGCTCCTCAGTCACAGCAACTCGGAAATACAGGAACTTTCGGAGTTGCTGGCCTCAGACTATGGCCTGCGTGAAAGCCTTCTGACCAACGACCCCTATACCATCGACTCCACGCTGCAAAACCACAGGAAAAGAATTTCAGCGCAGCGCATGCTCGCCATTTCCGGCGACGCCCAGGTCATCGGTGACACCGACAAGCGGATCAACAAGGGTACCCGTCTTGCGCAAAGCGGCCTGGCACCGATCATTAACCAGAGAATCACCACCCTGCATATATCCGAGGGAAAGCTGTTCCGCTACGCCAGGGCAGTGATCCTGGCGCCCAATCCGGCCGGAGAACTGGTTGTCGGTTACGACATGGAACAGCGTCTGGCCAAGGACGCCGCAGAGCTGATGAACATGAACGTCGCATTTGCCTGTGCCGTTGACAAGTCAAACATGCGCATCAACCGGGGCAGCTTCAGTGAAGCCGCGAGGCCGGCTCTTGAAAAACTGGCGCAGAGCCCTGCTGCGATGCTGCCCTGGGCTCACAAAGCCGGCAGCGAAAAAATCGCCGCCATTCTGAACCTCGATACGAGCACCGGTGAGCGCTGCATTGCCATACTGGGTGAATCAGCACCCGGTTCAAACAACGCCTTGCTGATTCTGGAGATCTTCGGCTGGCTAACGCTGATCATGGGACTGGCCATCTTTTCCATCAGCGGGCTGATGGCGCGGAGAACATCAAAAGATCTGCAGGCCTGACGGCTGGATACGAGGACGTCCCGGTCACGCCTCTCGTCAGGCCACAATATAATCGAGCTGGTTTTCCGGCAGCCAGACTGTGACTTCTGTACCTTGCCCGGGTTCGCTGCTCAGCTTCACCCGTCCGTGCAGCAGGCCGAGCGTATCCCGAACGATCGACATGCCCAGGCCGGTACCGAGCATATCCCCGGTAGTATCCGCGCGGTAGAAGCGCTCGAATACCCGCTCCACAACCTCCGGCGGCATGCCGATGCCGCCATCCCGGACCCTGACAAGAATGCCGCGGACATCATCCATGCTGCCCGCCTCGGCTTCCATCGTGACAACCGTATCCGGACCGGAAAACTTGAAGGCATTGTTCAGCAGCTGGCGCAGCACCACTTCAATCCGGTCGCGATCGGTGTAGGCCTGTAATCCTGCCGCTACCGGCTTGAGCACGGCGCGTCTGCCGTCAGGCGCTATCACATCGCCGGCAATCGATTGCAGGAACGGCTGAAGGCTGACCGGCTGCAGATTCAATTCCCCGACTGCGCCGGCGTCGATGCGCGCAATATCCAGCAAATCCGCAGACATCACTGACAGGCGCTTGGCGGTCTGGTGAATGGTGTTCAGCAGATCGTGACGGGTCTCCTCGTCGAGCTTGCGATTGAGCAGGATTTCGGAAAATCCCAAAACGCTGGTCAGCGGCGTGCGCAACTCATGCGCAGCGGTCCGCAGGAACTCGCTTTTCGCGCGCTCGACCGCCGCCTCGCCACTGACGTCACGGAAAAAGAATATATCGCCGCCACCGGTTTCCGTGGCAACGAGACAGGAGCGGTCCAGCACCATCGAGCGCGGACGTGCCAGCCGGAGCAAGGCCGGCTTGCTGCGCACGGCACTGGACATCGGTGTGTAAATGCTGCCCTCGGCAACAGCCTGCTGTCCGACCGCATCGAGCTCCTCAAGACTGCGTCCGACCACATCCTTGGCGTTGAGACCGAACATGCGCAGCAGCGCCGGATTGGCGAAAGTGGCGCGGCCTGCAGCATCGGTGACCAGGATGCCGTCCGGACTCATCCGGTAGATCTGGTCCATCAGCTGCGCCCTCTGGGTGGCCAGGGCCTCGGCCTCCTGCAGCGCGGTCACATCGGTGCAGATGCCGTCGATCACCTGCAACCGTCCGTCGGGATCAAATTTTCCGTTGAGCCGGTCATTGAACCATCGCCAGCGGCCGCTGGCATCTTTCAATCGGTAGCGGATCGACAGCGCTTTGCCGGCTTGCAGGGAACCGACAGCGGCATCAATCAGCGCACGGTCCTCGTCGTGAATCAGACCGTCACGGAATGTCGCAGCGTCCAGGAGCAGGGCCGGCGCATAACCGAGCAGCTGCTCGATTGCCGGACTGACCGCCAGCACAGCACCGTTGTGCGGCTGCCAGGTCCAGGTGAAGGTGACCGATTCCTCGGACATCCGGGACAGGCTGCGCTCCGTCAGCTCCAGACGCTCGGTGCGCTCGCGCAACATCTGTTTCAGCCGCAGGTCGGAGAGGTTCAGCTCGCTCAGCATCCGGTTGAAGGTTTCGATCAACTGACCGATTTCATCGCTGCGTGCGGGCAGTTGCAACTGCAGTGTCGTGCCCATGTCCTTGATATTCGCCATCAGCGCGCTCAGCTGGGTCAGCGGCTCGGTCATGCGCTTGCCGACCATGCGCGCCAATACCACCGCGATGACCAGCGACAGCATCGCCAGCAGCAGATACGCCAGATTGAAATAACTCAGCGGCTGAAGAACACGCCCCTCTTCAATCGAAGCCACCGCGGATATTCCCAGATCGGGTATTTTGAGCTTGGGCCCCAGAACCACCGACTGCATCAACCAGCTACCGCCGGAATCCTGCATACCCGCCAGAATGTCCCCGTTACTGCCGATCAATGACCAGTTGACCCCCTCGGCCGTATCGCCGGCAGCGCTGCGCAGCAGGCCTTCCAGATCCACCGAGATGACTAATGCCCCCTCCCGGGTACCGGTTCCCTTGTAATACAGCGGATAGGCAATCAGCAGTCGCGAGCGCGACCCGTCAAGAAATACCCGGGTGGCCGGCGGATTCTGGATCTCGGGAAAGGACTGCGCAAACGCGGTGTGACCCTTGGGGACAAATTCCGCACCCTGCACCACGATCGGACGCCCGCGGTAGTCATGGATGCTGATGATGGTCTGTTTTTCGGGAAACAGGGCGATATCCCGCAAACGGCTGACCACGTTGCCGGTGAGTTCGGCATCGACGAGTACATTGGCAATCAACTGACTGTCAGCGAGGCGCCGGCTGGCCTCCAGACCCTGCTCCAGGGTTCCAGCCAGCCGGGCCGCCAATGTACTGGCGTGCGCAGCCAAGGTGGTCTGCGCCTGCCGGTCGAGCTGGATGCGCAGAAAACCGTAGGTAGCGCCGATCAACAGAAACAGCACGAGTACGGTCACCGACAGCGTGGCGACCGAGATGCGGTTGGAAATGCTGCGATCAATCCATTCACGGAATGCCGCATTCAGGCGCTGATTGATCTGTCGCAAACCCATGGGACTCAGCGCCGGGGTTTGCTGCGGGTGTTGTCAAGGCTGCCGTCGCTGCGCAGTCTGAACAGGGCGATATCGGTGGCGCCCAGTGCATCCTGGCTTCCACCGGCATAAGGATTACGGTAAAGCTTCAGCACGCCGCGGTATTCGCCCGCGTTCTGCAAAGCCCCGCGTATCGCAACGCGGTCCCCGCTTCCGGAGCGGGCAATCGCCGCTGCCAGCAGCCGGGTCAGGTCGTAAGCCTGCAAGGCCGCAGAAGGCACCGGCACTTTTCCCGAGAAGCGCTCCGGCAGCTGAGTAGCGATACGCTCGAGCACCATCGCAGACTGTCGGCTGTCAGGCATCACGGGATGCACCACGCTCAAATCAAACCCTTTTCCTTCGGGAGCAATCGTCAGGGCAGTCCTGCCTGACATTGCCGTCCAGTGCAGATAAAACGGCAACCGGGGTATTTCCGGTTGGGCAGCGAGTTCGCGCAGCAGCATCCTGCTGTTGCTTTCATTCATGATCAGGATCAGCGCATCCGCACCGCGGTCGATGACCGTCCTGTAAGACGCCAACAGGCTTGGCGACGCGCTTTCATACCACTGCGGTTCGATCATGCTGAGCGAATCGCCGGGTTTCGACAGCACCACCACATCCCTCGCGACGCGACGTCCCCAGGCATTCGAAGGCAGCAGCAAACCCATCCGCCGGTGCCCCCGTTGCCGCGAGTCATTGAGAATGAGCCTGAGGCTTTCGCGCTCGCTGATCGCCAGCCTGAACACATAACGGGCCGGAGACTCGCTGACCGGGTCGGGGTCCGCCCCCATCCAGGGAATCATTAACGGTGTCTTGAGACTGTCGGCGGCTTTGGTCAGTTCATTGCCGAAGCTGACCGATGCGCCGGCAAAAACGCCGGTCATTGCCGGCAGCGAAGCCAGTTCGCGAAAATTGTCGGCGCCTCGCGCCGGTAATCCGCGATCATCACGCTCGACCAGTTCGAGCGGCCGGCCGGACAGTGCGCCACCTCCGGCATTGATCTCGGCAATCGCCGTGCGGATACCCGCACGGATGGACTGGCCTGCAGCGTTGGTGGGATGATCGAGTTCCGCGGTCAATCCAATCAGGATCGATGGCGCCTCGGCGAGGAGTGGCTGCGGCTGCAGCAGGAGCAGCGCAAACAGGCCGAACAACCTTGCAGCGCGAGTGAACACGACCTGCTCAGCAATCCGCGAAGAATGCGAGAACACGCTCCCGAAGATTTTCCGGGCTGAATGGTTTGATGATGTAATCGTCCGCGCCCGCTTTTTGTCCCTCGAGCACATCAGCCTGCTGGCCGCGAGCCGTGACCAGAATCAGCCTTGTGCCTGCCACGGCGGCATCAGCACGAACCCGGCGACAGACTTCGAGGCCGTCAATGCCGGGCATCATGATATCGATCAGCGCAACCCGGGGTTTTTCCGACACGATCAGCCTGACGGCATCGAGTCCGTTCGCGGCTTCGACGATCCGGCAGTCGTCGCCGGCAAAAGTAATGCGGATCAGCTTGCGCAGTTCCAGCTTGTCGTCAGCGACAACCACGGTGAATGGGGCAATACCAGTCATGTCGGAATATTCCGCAATCTTGCGAAGACGGATTACAGTGGGGTGGGAAGGCGGTCGAATGGCGGTGTCGGAGCCATGGTCTTGATTCTATCAAAAACCCCCTCTTTGCCCCATGCCGCGAATGAAAGCGCAGTGCCAAAAATCACTGAATGCTGAAACGGCCACGAAGCCGCCGCGTCGCAGGTTCTGGCAAGGCTTTGCAAGCGGCGCAGACCTGATACGAAAGTGCAGGCCGCGCAGCAGCAGTTCACACCGGCCGCAGGTTCAATCGCAGCAGGAGGTGCAGTTCGCCGTTGGGCTGCTGCTTCATTTCGACTTCGGCAGCAGAAACATCAATTTCACCGACGGAATGGGTTTGCACGGTTTCATGCCGGCGCGGCTCGGTATTGTTGGTGCTGATCGGGCTCCAGCTGTCACGTGCATTCAACAGTTCCTTGACGGAAGCAACCAGAATGCGGCGGTGACCGCCTTCGGTTTTCCAGGCACGCAGGCGGCCCGACTCGGTCCATAACTGGGCAGTACGCAGGGCAACACCCAGCGCTTCGGCCGCTTGTCTGGTAGTACAGGTCTCGCCGGATAACTCTGATTTGGACACAGGCAATCGCCTTAAATGATTAAAATGAAACTATGGCGATATTACACTATTTTTCAGAATTATCAATTATTTTATCTTCGGCCATCCGGATGACCGACTCCTCGGCCACGGTGAGCAAGCTGACCCGGACGCGGAGCCCGCCGCCAGGACGCGGCGTAACAGATACAACCCCTTGATGTATATCGATAATTTCTTTCACCAAGGCCATGCCCAGTCCGCTGCCCGTGACCGTGCTATTGGGATCCACCCGATAAAACCGGTCAAAAATATGCTCAATCTGATCCGCTGTCATGCCGATACCACGATCTTCGACAAGAATTTCAACGTAGTTTTGGGTACCCAGATGGACGCGCACCTCGACCGGTCCGCCGGCGGGCGAATACTTCACCGCGTTGGACAGCAGGTTGACGATGACCAGGCGAAGCTTGTCGGCGTCAGCCCACACCTTAGGTACATCCGGCGCCACATCCACCAGAATGGAACGTTGCGCTTCAAATTCGGCGCTGACCGATGCCAGCAATACCGACAAGTCACAGGGACGGATCCGGAAATCCTTGCCGGCCCGCGCTTCGATCCGGGCCAGATCCAGCAGCTCATTGACCAGATTCACCATTGCCGATGACTGGCGGTGAATCGTCTCCACCATTTCACGACGGGCCTCGGCGTTATATTCACGTTTGAGCATCAACTCCGAAAAACCGTGAATGCTCGCCATCGGTGTGCGCAATTCATGGGCCGCTGAAGACAGAAACTCAGTCTTCATGCGATCCACATCATAGGTTTCGGTAATGTCCTGCAAAAAGATGACTATGCCACCGCCGGGCAGGGACTTGACGGAACGGCGCAGCACCAGATGACGGGGCGCTTCAAAAATCAAAATGTCGTTACCCGCAGGCAACAATTGCGCCACCGGCTGGCAACTGCCCTTTTGGGTTGCCAGTTCAGCGGCGCGCTGGTCGAGGATATCAACGCTGCAGCCCTCGGGAATCTGGTGACAGTCCATCAGATCCATGAACACCTTGTTGACATGGCGCAGCCGGCCGTCTTGGCTGAACAGGGCGATACCGCTGGGACTGACATTGAGTACGGCTTCGATTTCACCGGCGATGACCGCCAGTTCCGAGCGCTGTTTCAGTGCGGAGGTCAGATCCCTCGCCACGGCGACAAAAATCGGTTCACCGTCAATCTGGGTTTCAGTCACTGATAATTCAATGATGATGGCAAGGCCATCGCGATGCAGTGCCGTCACCTGGCGGCGCTTGCCGACGATGCGGCTGTCGCCGGTGATCAGGTAACGGCGGATGTATTCATTATGGGTTGCCGATTCCACCCCGGAAATGAGCAGGGCAATATTCTTGCCCTTCAATTCGTCGGGGCGCCAGCCGAAGACCGCTTCGGTCGCGTTATTGGCCCACTTGATGATGCCGTCGGCATTGATGCTGATCGTCGCATCCTGGATGGTATCCAGAACCGCCTTCAGGCGAATCGTGTCAGCTTCATACTGCGCGCGTAAGGATGGTTTCCGCGGGCTTGCTGCGGAAGGCGCCGGGGATTTAGGCATTCAAGGCATTGCGCATTTTCGGTGACGCCTTGATCGAATCTTTGACCAGGGCCTCCAGCTTGCTGAAGGGCACCGGCTTGGGAAATACCGTCACGCCTTCCGGCAATCCGCCCCGGTCGGCAATATCCGCTTCGCTGAGCGCAGTGACCACCGCCATATTGAGACTCTGATATTCCGGATTGGCCATCAGGTTGCGGATCATCCTGAAACCATCCATGCCCGGCATGTTCAGATCGGAAATCACCATATCCGGCCGGCTCGCGCCGATTTGCACCAACCCTTCAAATCCGTCGGAAGCCGTCACCACTTCGATCGGCAAATCCCAGCTTGCCAGCGTCATTTGATAAAGGCGCCGCAGATCCGACTCGTCCTCCACCACCAGAATCCGGAACTTGAAAGCCGTGGTCGCCTGAAGCAGGACCTGGTCGCGCTGGCCGAGCAGTGCATCCACGGTCGAACGCACCACACGGCGATGTCCGCCTGCCGTTTTCCAGGCTTTCAGTACGCCGCTTTCCACCCAGAGCTGAACGGTTCGCAGGGAAACACCGAGCAACTCGGCTGCTTCGCGCGTGGAGCAGAAGTCCGGATTTTTTTCGTTTTCATTAGCCATAGGGTTCTTCGGGCATCGCCTTTGACAATAGAGAGAATCTGCGTGACCTGCTAAAACTGCTTTTACTGAAATTGAAGCAGAGGAAGCGGAAACCACTTAAAAAGTGATTTTATAGATTTTGCCGTTTAAATTGTGAGTTTTATGCGAAATTTTCAAACTAATGTTGTGAAATTCGCCAGTCACCTTCGATAAATCCCCCTCCTCCATCCATGCCAGGGACCCGAGAAATCATTTGCAATAAACGGTAAAAATGATATTATTGATAATAACAAACCCATTTTTGCCCCAGAGCCCTGACCTATGCGGACCCTCAATACAGCACTGTTTAGCCGGATCTTGTGGATTTGCGTCCTGATTGAATTGCTCTATCTGCTGCTTTGCCTATCGATGCCGCTGCTGATGACCAAGCAGGAGCTGGCTATCAATATCGCACAGGCCAGCCCCACGCCCGAGCCCCTTCTGCAGATTACCGCAAGCTTGATCATTCACCTCGTTGATTTGGCCTGCCAGCAATTCGCCAAAACACCAGGTTTACTTTATTTATCCTTTTATTTCAGTATCTTGCTGATCATCACCCACTACGTGCTGCAGCATCCCGGCGCCAGCCGCCGCGGCAGGGCCTGACTAAGGCCTGACAACAACCCAGCGCATCACACCAAAAAGAATCTTTACAATACTTCACATTAATCGGCAAAAGTGATACTATTGATAAATAGCGAACTCCACTGAACGAGCCAATCATGACATCAAACTACGAATCCTTCATTAAAACCCCCATCGCCGCCAAGCACCGCGGTTTCACATTACTCGAACTGCTGGTGGTGCTGGTGATCATCGGATTGCTGGCCAGTTTTGTCGGCCCGCGTTATTTCGGCCAGCTCGGCAAGTCCGAAGCCAAGGTCGCCAAAGCCCAATTGGTTGGCCTGGAAAAGGCCCTGGACCAGTACCGGCTCGACACCGGCCGTTACCCCGGCACCGAGGCCGGCCTCGCCGCGCTCAATGAACGCCCGCAGAACGAACCGAAATGGGACGGCCCCTATCTGAAAGGCGATCTGCCCGTCGATCCCTGGGGTCGCCCCTATATTTACCGGGTGCCCGGCGAAAAATCGGAATACGACCTGCTCTCCCTCGGCCGCGACGGCCGTCAGGGTGGCACCGGTCCCGACGCGGACGTATCGGCGCGCTAATCATGAAATTCCGGGTACTGGCCATCTCTGCCGGCGGCGCACCGCATCAAGTGCGCATCGAGGCGCCCAATGCCGAGGCCGCGCAACGCGTGGTGGCGGGGCAGGGCATGCGCGTCATCAAGGTGGAGTCGACCTTCCAGTGGCAATGGCAACTGCCGCGCCGTCAGGCGCAACTGCAGATCACGACCTTTGCCCAGGAACTGGTGGCGCTGCTGGAAGCCGGACTGACCATTACCGAAGCCATCGATGCACTGGCTGAACGCGAGCCGGATACGGCGATCCGCCAGATGCTTGGAAAAATTGCCGCCGAAATGGCGCGTGGCGCGACGTTTTCCGAAGCACTGGAAAACGCTGACGGCACCTTCCCCCGAATGTTGATTGCATCCGCGCGGTCTTCGGAACGCAGCGGCGGCCTGGCCGACGCGCTGCGCCGTTTCTCAGAATACGCGACGACCGCGGAAGCCCTCGGGGCTACCGTACGCTCCTCGCTGGTTTACCCCGCGCTGCTGCTCGGCGTCGGCGCGCTGGTCGTGGCCTTCCTGCTCGGCTTCGTCGTACCCAAATTCAGCGAGGTGTACCGTGAGTCCGGCCGCGACCTGCCAGCGCTCTCGCGACTGATGCTGGCCTGGGGTTCGTTTGCCCGCGCCAACTGGCAAGCGGTTCTGGCGGGCAGCGTCGGCGGCCTGGTATTGGCGGTCGCCGGCATCAAGCATGCACTGCGCACCGGGGCCTTCCGGCGCGCCCTGCTGGCGATCCCCGCGGTCGCCAACCTGATGCAGGCCTTTGAATACATCCGCCTTTATCGCGCCCTCGCGATGCTGCTGCAGGCCGGCATACCGCTGGCACAGGCGCTCGAGGAATGCGTCATCGCCGTTCCCAAAGGACTGACCGAAGCCGTGCGTTCCGCAGCTCGCGCGTTGCGCATGGGTCAGCAACTCTCCGACACCCTGGAGCGCGGCGGCCTGATCGAAGGCATCGCCCTGCGCCTGATCCGCGCCGGCGAACGCTCGGGCCGGCTGTCCGAAATGCTCGACCGTGCGGCCAGCTTCGAGGAACAGCGCCTGGCACGCACCCTCGGCACGCTGACACGCATGATGGAACCGCTGCTGATGGCGCTGCTTGGCATCGTCATCGGCGGCATCGTGGTCCTGATGTACCTCCCGATCTTTGACATGGCGGCAACCATCGAATGAACGCTCACGACCTCCCGGCGGCAAATCTGCCGCAGATTGATCCCGTCATCATCGCCCGCGGCCGCAGACAGGCCGCCGAAGAAGGCATCCATGTTGTCCACGCCATCGACCGCGAAATCGCGATCGGCGAGGCCAATGTTGTCGCCTCGCTGGCAGCCCGGCTGCGGATGTCCTATTTCGACACGCGCGTACTGGAGCAGGCCACTGCCGATTTTTCGCTGTGGACTTTTTCCGAGGCAACGCGTTCACGCTGTGCCGTGGTCAAGCTCGACGAAATGCTGCTCGTCGTCCTCACCGACCCTTTTGATGACAAATGCTGCACCCAGGTTGAATCGCGCTATCAGCATCCGCTGGAACGCGCGCTCGCCCAC
>CANHZX010000084.1 GCA_947465215.1 Betaproteobacteria bacterium
AACGCACATCGGTGTACTGGCCGACCAACCACGAAGCCACGGAACACAGCCCCGGCGTCGCCGCCTTGCGCGGTCATACCGCCTATCAGTTGCCGATCTACAAAACGCGACAGGAAATGCCGCCCGCCAACCGTCCCGGCGTACCGCCGATCATCGTGACCTGGGCCGATCCGAAATACCTGGCCGAATACGTCGCGGAAATCATCGAACTGCGCAAGAAGGTCGATGTGCTGGTGGCGTCACAACACTGGGGCCTGCACGAGGAAGTGCTGGAATACATGACTGAAATTGCACATGCGGTGATTGATGCCGGCGCCGATATCGTCATCGGCCATGGCCCCCACTACTCGCTGCCGGTTGAGTTCTATAAAGGCAAGCCGGTGTTCTACGGCCTCGGCAGTTTCTCTTTCCACACCGGCCACGGCGGCCGCCAGCACGGCAACTGGCTGGGCATGCTGGCGCGGGTCGGCATGGACGGCCAGAAAGTCACTGAAGCGTCATTTGAATTCGTCCGTCACAACGACAAAAACGAAACCGTGATCTGCGACATCAGCAAGGAACAGGAAGGTCTCGAAGCGCTGCGCAAACGCAGCAGCGCTTTCAAGACCCGCCTGGAGGTTTCGGGCAACGCGGTGGTGTTCCGCGCCGGGGACTGAAGCCGGTCAGATCCCGCCGGGCTCGTCCTTGGGATGACGCAGATTACGCGCCGGATACACCTTGGCCGGATGTTTTTTGAGTTCTTCTTCAATGACATCCACGCCAAGACCCGGCGCCGTCGGCAGCTCGATATAACCGTTCTTCGGTTTCAGCTGATTCGGCGAAATCTTGTCGCAGAAGTCAACGAAGGGCAGGAAATACTCGGTGATAATGAAATTGGGCATCGTCGCCGAGGCATGTACCGTCGAAGCCAGTCCCACCAGTGTCGAGTTGTAGTTGTGCGGTGACACAGCGACAAGGAACGGTTCCGCCATTGCCGCAATCTCCTTCAGCTCGAGGATGCCGCCGACACAGGCCACGTCCGGATTGAGAATGTCCGCCGAACGTTTTTCCAGCAAGGGCCGGAAACCGGTCTTGGTATAGGTGGCTTCACCGATCACCACCGGAATGCCGATCTCGCGGCGGATCTGCGCCAGCTCATCCGGGTACTCGGCCTGGCAGGACTCTTCCATCCAGTAGAGATTGAATTCAGCGAGCTGCTTGTCGAGGCGGATGGCATGCATCGGCGCAAGCCGGCGATGCTGCTCCAACAGCAGGTCGACATCGGGACCGACGGCATCACGGATCGCTTTGACGATGCGGATTGCGCGTTTTTCATGTTCCTTCGGAATATAGGTACGCCAGGGCGAAGGCAGCGGGTCGAACTTCATTGCGGAGAAACCCATCTTGACGACTTTTTCTGCGGCACGCGCATAGTCATCCGGCTCCTTCATGCCATAGCTCCAGCCGTTGGCATAGACACGGACCTTCTCGCGGTATTTGCCGCCCAGCAGGTTGTAGACCGGCTGCTGCGTCGCCTTGCCGACGATGTCCCACATCGCCTGTTCGATACCGCTGATCGCGCAGAACAGCTCGACAGAGCCGCGGCGGGCCGCGTAATCGTCGAATGCAAACTGGGTGAAATGTTTGATGTCGAAAGGACTGCGACCGACCATGTACGGCCCCAGCGCATTCAGCTGCGCCATCACCGCGGTGTCGCGGTCGTATTGCGAATAAGCCTCGCCCCAGCCGTGGATGCCGGCGTCGGTTTCGACTTTGACGAAGATCAGATTCTTGCGCCAGCCAGGATGAACAGCATAACTTTTGACTGCGGTGATTTTCATTTGCCAAACCCTTTAATGCGTGATGCGCGATGGAAAGGCTACGAATCTAGGCGGGCAGCGCAAGCCCTGTCAAGACAGCATCGTGATGGTCCATCATGCGAGAGCGCGTGATGCAAAACTCACATCGTACGCGGCTGCAGATTCAGCAACTGACCGATGCGTTCCGAGCTTTTTAATCCGCTGCCGGTCAGCACAACAATGGTGGTTTCATCCGCACGAATTACACCGGAAGCCAGCCACTGCGTCAGCCCGGCCGCAGCCGCTGCGCAGGTCGGTTCGACATAAAGACCCATGCGCGCCAGTCCACCCAGCGCACTGACGATTTCGTCTTCACTGACAGCGGCGATCGCGCCGCCGGAACGGCGTACCGCGCGCACAACCTCGCGCAGCCGCGTCGGCTGCGATGACGCAATACCCTCGGCAACCGTCGCTGTCACCGTCACCGGCACCGGCGCTTCACCCCCCGACTGCCATGTCGCATGACAGGGCGCGCAGTTGGCGGCCTGCACACCGAATATTTTCGGCATGCGCGTGATTTCGCCATTGCGCAGCAACTCATCAAAGCCCCGCTCAAGACCCAACACATTGCTACCGTAACCGAGCGGCGTGATGACATTATCCGGCGCGCGGAAACCCAGCGACTCCCACAATTCATAAGCCAGCGTCTTGGTACCTTCGACAAAAAACGGCTGCCAGTTATGACTGGCGTAGAAAATTTCGCTGCTCATGCGCAATGCCGCATCGGCAACGTCCTGGCGCGTGCCACGAACCGTGACCACGTCGGCGCCGCAAGCAGCGATCTGCGCGATTTTCGGATACGACGCGGTTTCAGGCACAAGAATGCGGCAACGCATGCCGGCAGCGGCGGCATAGGCCGACAGCGAAGCCCCGGCATTGCCCGAAGAGTCCTCCAGCACGTGATCGATACCCCGGCTTTTTAGGTAGCTCACCATCACGGTCATGCCGCGATCCTTGAACGAACCGGTCGGCATCATGAATTCGAGCTTGAACTGCACTGGTGTGCCCTGCCAGTTGCGGCTCAACAGCGGCGTGCCGCCCTCACCCATTGAAACCGCGTGACGGCGATCCACTGCAAGCGCCTGCGCGTAGCGCCAGACCGAACGGTCACCGGCATCGATTTCGCCACGCTTCAGCCCTGCACCCGGTGCCAGATTGAGATAGGCGCCGCTGTCGCCACACCAGCGCGCGGTGTCGTCAGGATAAATTACTCCGCTGACTGAATCTACATAACTCATTAATTTTATTAACTTAATTATTTAACTTGGGGTAAGCGGGTGCTCACCCCATAAAAAAGAAGGCAGGCGCATTGCGCCTGCCTTCTTCATTGTAGCGCGCCGCCGGAAGCGGCGGCAGCAACCGTATTACTTGACCGGTGCGTCTTCGGTCTTCGGTGCTTTTTTGGATTTCTTCGGCTTGTCGGCTTTGGCTTTCTTCGGCTTATCGGCTTTGGCTTTCTTCGGCTTATCGGCCTTGGCGGCGGGTGCCGGAGCAGCAGCGGTCGCCGGAGCAGCTTTCATCGGTTCCGCTTTGGCCGGTGCCGCGGGTGCCGGAGCGGCAGCGGGGGCAGCCGGTGCAGGCGCCGGAGCAGTCTGGGCGGCAACGTTGAAAGTGACGGCAGCAATGCCGGCAGCCAGCAGGGTTTTCAGCAGTTTGTTCATTTCTTCTCCAATACTGTTTAAGGCTCACGCCGAAGCGCGATTCGCCCCGAACTTTCGGGCCGTATGTCATTAACGCCGCCGCGGCGTTGTGGTTGACGGAGATGTAATGGTGCAGTGTTAACATTTCGCTCCCGCCGGTTGGCGGAACAGCGGAGGAAAGACCATGGAACTGGGCATCAAAGGCAAACGCGCGCTGATCACCGGCGGATCCCGCGGCATCGGACTGGGCGTCGCACAAATGCTGGCCAAGGAAGGCTGTCACCTGCATCTGGCAGCACGCAGCGAAGCGGATCTGGCCGCTGCAAAAGCAAAAATCACCGCCAGTCACAACATCGAGGTGCATTGCCATGCCGTCGACCTCTCGGACGGCGCCAATGCCATCAAACTCGGTCGCGAATGCGCCAATGTCGATTTCCTGATCAACAATGCAGGGGCGATCCCGCAAGGCGGCATCGATGCGCTGGACGACAACACCTGGAAACGCTCCTGGGACCTGAAAGTATTCGGCTTCATCGACATCACGCGCGAGATCTACGCCCAGATGCGCAAACGCAAGAGCGGCGTCATCGTCAACGTCATCGGCGCCGCAGGCGAACGTCCGGTAGCGAGCTATATCGCCGGCAGCATGGGCAACGCCGCACTGATGGCGATGACCCGCGCCTTGGGTGCTGAGAGCCCCGAATTCGGTGTACGGGTGGTCGGCGTGAATCCGGGCGGCACCGCCACCGACCGTGCGGTCAAACGCCTGCGCGAGCGCGCGGAGAAGGAATTCGGCAATCCGGATCGCTGGCAGGAATTTGTAAGCAAGTCCCCGTTCGGCCGCATGGCAACGATCGAGGAACTGGGTGCGATGGTGACCTTCCTGTGCTCGCCGCTATCCGGCTACACCACGGGAACGATCATCACGGTCGACGGCGGCGCCAGCAGCCGGCGCGCATAAAAAAACAAGGGCAGCCCTGAAGGCTGCCCTTACCCGCGAAACAAACTTATTTTTTCTGCTCTGCCGGTGCGTTGCGCGGCAACGCATCCACCGCGCGCAGCGCCTCGTCATAGCGCTGTTGCGCCGCCTGCAACCGGCTGCGCGCTGCTGTCAGCGCTTTTTCAGCCTTGTCGAGTTCCGACTTGCGATACGCCGCTTCCTTTTGCGCGACGGCGTTGGCATCGCGCGCATTCAGAACATCCTGCTCAGCCAGCTTGGCGTTATAACGCGCCTGATCGAGATCGCGGTGCGTGACCGTGGCGCGGTATTGCCCCTGCTGCAACGCGCTGCCGCGCTCCTCCACCGGCGCCTGCGCGTGTACAAAGCCGCCGGCGAGCAGTGCCAGCACGCAGAGCCCGCGCACGATGTTCAGATGGTTGGCGGTCACGGTGGCCCGATCCCTTAAGGCAGCAACACCGTGGAGCCGGTGGTTTTGCGCGACTCCAGATCGCGGTGGGCCTGCGCCGCTTCACGCAGCGGATAGCGCTGATTGACGGCAATTTTGACCGCGCCTTTTTTGACAACGGCAAACAGTTCTCTCGCGGCAGTGAGCAGATCTTCACGCGACGAGGTGTAGTTCACCAGCGTCGGACGCGTCAGGAACAGCGAGCCCTTTTGCGCCAGAATGCCGATATTGACCGGGGGCACCGCGCCGGAGGCGTTGCCGAAGCTGGCCATGATGCCGCGCGGCTGCAGGCAGTCCAGCGACTCCATGAAGGTGTCCTTGCCGACGCCGTCATAAACCACCGGCACGCCCTTGCCCTTGGTGATGGCCTTGACGCGTTCGGAGAGTTTTTCGCGGGACATAACCACCACGTGTTTGCAGCCGACTTTCTTCGCCAGCGCGACTTTCTCGTCACTGCCGACCGTACCGATCACCGTGGCGCCGAGATGTTTGGCCCACTGGCAGAGAATCTGTCCGACGCCACCCGCGGCAGCATGAACAACAATGGTGTCACCCTTTTTGACGCGGTAAGTACGGCGGCACAGATACCACGCCGTCATGCCCTTCAGCATCATCGCCGCAGCCGTTTCATCTTTCACGCCGGCGGGAATTTTCACCAGCCGGGCGACCGGACGGATCAGTACTTCAGCATAGGCGCCGATGGGCTGCGCGTAAGCGACACGATCACCGACTTTGAATTCCTTGACCTTGGGTCCGACTGCTTCCACCACGCCGGCGCCTTCGGAACCAAGCACCATCGGCAGCGGCATAGGATACAGGCCGGAACGATGATAGGTGTCGATGAAATTCAGGCCGATCGCAGTGTTGCGGACGCGGACCTCACCAGGCCCGGGTTCGCCAACGGTGACTTCTTCCCAGTGCATCTGCTCGGGCCCACCGTTCTGATGAATGCGAATGACATGCGGCATGTTTGCAATCTCCTCCAAACGCGGGGGGGGATGCCCCCCCGGACAGGTTTATTCAGCTTTGATACCGGCGTCGCTCACGACTTTCGACCACTTGGTGGTTTCAGCCTTGATGAATTTGCCGTAGGTCGCGGCATTCATGTAAGCGACTTCGGCACCCTGCGACTCGAATTTTTTCTGCATCTCGGGCACTTCGACCACTTTTTTCACTGCAGCTTCCAGCGTGCGCACGATGGCAGGGGGCAAGCCTGCAGGCGCCAGTATGCCCCACCAGTTGTTGGCCTCGTAGCCGGGTACGGTCTCGGCCACGGTCGGCGTGTTGGGGAAGGCAATGTTGCGCTTGGCGCTGCCGACAGCCAGCAGACGCAGCCGATTACCCTGTACATGGGGCACCAGTTGCAGCAACGAACCCATGGTGATCAGCGTGTTGCCGGCGATCACATCAACCATCGCCGGGCCGCCGCCCTTGAACGGCACGTGGATCAGGCTGATGCCGGCCTGCAGCCGGAACAGTTCGGTGCTTAGATGCTGGAAACTGCCGATGCCGGCGGTGGCATAGGTCAGCGAGCCCGGCTTGGCTTTGGCCATATCGATCAGTTCCTTGGTCGACTTGGCCGGCATTTTCGGGCTCACCGTCAGCGCGCTGGGGCCGGTGCCGATCAGTGCAATCGGGGTAAACGATTTTTCAGGATCGAAACGCACCTGCGCCTTGTAGATCGACGGGTTATAGGCAAACGCCACCGAAGCAATCAGCAGCGTATGTCCATCGGCCAGCGAGTTCGCGGCGATTTCAGTGCCGATGATGCCGCCTGCGCCGCCGCGGTTGTCGATCACCACCTGCTGACCGAGCATAGGGCTCATGTCATTGGCCACGATGCGACCGACGATGTCGTTGCTGCCGCCAGGGGGGAAGGGCACGATGACCCGCACCGGTTTGGTCGGCTTCCAGGCCGCGCCCTGCTGCGCCGCTGCTACCAGCGGGAAAGCCAGCGTCGCAGCAACGAGACCCGCTGCAACCGGCTTCAGAAATTTGATGGTCATAACAATCTCCTGTAATTAATCAATAAAAACAGTAACTTGGATTAGCTTCCCGAAGACTGCAAAGCCCGGCGCAATTCGCCGGTCACCCGCGAGGCCTCGGCCAGAATGAAAGCAATCTCGCTGTTGGTTGTGATGAAGCGCGCCCCGCGACGGATGTATTCCATCTGTCGCGGCAGGTTGCGATCCCCACCGACGCCGGCAATTTTCCCATGCCGCACCGCCGTGGTGATGACCTTGTCGATTGCCGCAGCACCTTCAGGATCACCGAACTGCCCCGGTTTGCCGAGCGCCGTCAGCAGATCATTAGCGCCGACATGGATCACATCAATACCTTCGACCGCCGCAATGGCATCAATGTTCTCGACACCTTCACGCGTTTCGATCATGCACACAACCAGAGTATTTTCCTGCAGTGCCGGCACGGCGTCGGCAGTGGACATCGGCCGGTAATCAAACAGCGCATAACCGCCGGAAACGGAACGCCGTCCGACCGGCGGAAATTTGGCGCGGTTGACCGCGCGCTTCGCTTCGTCGGCAGTACTGATGTCAGGGAACACGATGCCGGTCACGCCGTTGTCGAGCAGCAGCGAAGTATCCGGATCATCGCAACTGCGCACCCGCACCAGCGGTGCAATGCCGCAACCGAGCGCGGCCTGCGCGATATGTCCGATGGTTTCCAAGTTGAACAGCGAGTGCTGGATATCGATGAAAATGAAATCGTGCCCGCTGGTTTTTGCGATCCGGGCAATGTCGCCGGAACGCGCCAAACGCACGTTCATACCAAGCGCGACCTTGCCGGCACGCATCATCGTCTTGACTGGATTTTCTGCACCGACTATTGCCATGTTGTTCTCCTACAACGGATGGTTCCGGCAGACACCGCGTCACTTACTGGTGGGTCGTGTTGGACTCGAACCAACGACCAAGGGATTATGAGTCCCCTGCTCTAACCGACTGAGCTAACGACCCTTGTTCAGAAAAAAAGCCCCTCAAATGCAGGAGGTGCCGGATCGATTTTGGAAACTCGGTCCGTCCGACTGAAACAGGAGCTATTTTATCATTCCAGCGAATGCGGCCATGCCGGAATGGACGGCACCGGCGTACAAAAAACAGCCGCAAGCGTAGTGCTTGCAGCTGTTTGAACGACAGAAAGCGTGCTGCGGTTACTTCTTCGGTGCCGGCTCTACTGAAACAGCCACCGCCTCGGTAAAGGTCACATCAACCTTATCGCCGACCTTCAGGGTTTTGAGGAACTCGCGCATCTCAGGACGCTGGACTGCAACGACGTTCACGTTGCCTTTGGGGCCAGTGAAGTTAACGATGTTGTTTTTCAGATCAACAGCGTCGATGGTCACCGTTGATTTGACTTCGCGCTGACCTGAAATGCCGGGTTTCTCGCCAGCCTTGGCGGGCTTAACCTCTTCCTTCACCGAAACACCGGATGCGGAGCCGGCTTTTTTCAGCTCCACAGCAATCGCCTGCGTAAGATCGATGACGACCATGTCACCGGCCTTGATTTCCTTCAGACGCTTCACTTCGGGGCTGGCTTCGACGGTCAGGGTCTTGCCATCCTGACCCTGGAGCGTGATCAGGCGGCTGTCGTAGTTGACCGACTTGACGGTCGCAGTCAGTTTGACAGTTTCGCTGACAGCGGCTTTTTGCGGCGCTTTATCCGCAGCCACGGAGGGCAATGTGGCGATCAGCAGACCTGTGAACAGGGCGCGTGCAGCAAATGTTGCTTTCATTCATGTTCTCCTGGGTTTAGAACCGGAACGACATTGTTCGTCCGGATTGTTGCGGCGATATTGTACGCCTTGGTGGGCGGGATGCACCGGCTTGAATCAGTGAGGGAGGATATAAAGGGGGCGAGCGCCAGCCCGATTACCCAGCTTTCCGCCCTGTTTTCACCTGACCTGCGCAGATAAAACACGATGGTAATATAGCGCAAAATTTCCTTGCACCGCCAACCCGCTTGCAGCCGGAGACCTGTTACCGATGAGGCTATCCAACACGATCCTTCCGTGGATCCGCAAGGCGTTTCTGATCGCCTTCACCCTGACAATTCCCTCTATCGCACAGGCCTCGTTTATGCCGCCCGAGATGATGGACTCCGCAGCGACCTATATTGCCTGGTTCGTCATCATTGTCATGCCGATCGGCGCCATCGTGCTGTTCTGGATGGTGCATGTCCTTCCGGAAAAAATCGCGGAAAAACGGCACCACCCGCAGAAGGACGCGATCCACACACTGTGCCTGCTGTCGCTGCTTTTTGGTGGTCTGTTATGGCCGTTGGCCTGGCTATGGGCCTATATGAAACCCGTCACCTATCAGCTGGCTTACGGCACTGACAAACACGAAGATTATTTTCATGCGATGGGTGAAAAAGCGCGCTCTGGACAACTCTCCGGCCAGGACTTTGCGCACCTACGGGAAGAACTCGATGTCCTGTTCGCCAAAGGCACGCTGCCCGCCGAGCTCAAGGCCCTTCGCAATGAACTGACCGCCCGGTCTGCGACGCCGGCGAACAAGGAAAATGCCTGATGGAAGCCCTGCTGCTTGCGATTTATTCGTTCTTCGTCTGGTTCATTTTCATCAAGAAAAAATGGCTGCCGTGGAACACCAAATCACAGGTGACCGTTGTGGTCATTCCGATCGTCGCCATGACGGCCTTGATACTCACCCTGAATGTCATCGCCCCTTCAAGCAGCGACGTTCGCGTCATCAAATATGTGGTTCAGGTGATCCCCCAGGTCAAAGGCCGGGTCATTGAAGTCCCGGTCGAACCCAATCGCCTGGTCAAGAAAGGCGAACTGCTTTTCCGCATCGATCCCACCCAGTATCAGAACGATCTGAGCGTCGCCAAGGCAAAACTCGCGGCGGACGAGGCCAAACTCGCGCAGGCTGCAGCCAATGTCGCCGATGCCTCAGCAGGGGCCCGCCAGTTGCAGGAACAGCTGAAATCAGCAAGCAGCCAGGTCGGCGCGCTGCAGCCCCGGCTGGATCTGGCACGGTTGCGTGTCCGGCAAAACAAGGAGCTGGTGGCCACCGGCGCGGGCGATCGCTTCGCGCTGGAGCAAGCCGAAGCCAACGCCATCGAACTTGAAGCCCAGATTGCGACGGCAAAAGCGAACGAAGCGCAGGTCGCGCAAAAGCTGTCGGGCCTGGTCAACGGCGAACAGGCTTCGGTCGCGGCAGCCCGCGCGCAGTTCGCGACAGCCAAGGCTCAGGTTGACGCCAGCCGCGCCGACTTGGCCAATGCGCAATGGAATCTGGACCAGACCTCCGTTTACGCACCGGCGAACGGCTACGCGATCAACGTCCAGTTGCGGCCCGGTTCCTACGTGACCGCATTCCCGGTTGCGCCTGCAATGAGTTTTGTCGAAGAAACCTATCAGGTTATCGCCCTCTACCAGCAAAATGAACTGACAATGGTGAAGCCGGGCAACGAGGCCGAAATCAGCCTCAACATGCACCCCGGTCGTGTCATCAAGGCGAAGGTTGATTCGATTGTCTGGGCGCAGGGACAGGGACAGATCGCGCAATCCGGCACATTGCCGCAGACCGGCGCATTCCCGCAGATGCCGGGACGCTTCCCCGTCAAGCTCGAAGTGGCCGAGAAAGACCGCGAGCTCTTTCTCGCGGCGGGCGCGGTCGGTGACGGCGCCATTTATACCGACCACGTGGCAGCGATACACATCATTCGCAAGGTGATCATGCGCGTAGGCTCGATTACCAACTACCTCGTGCTGAAGCTGCATTGATGGTTGCCGAGCTCTTTACCCGCAGCCTGCTCGGGGTTTCCGTGGGGGTCACACTCGCCGGCTGCGTGCTGACACCGCCGCCATCGAACGGCGACTTGCAAAAACAAGCGCTGACCAATACCGCTGTGCCCGGCGCATGGAAAGCCGGCGGCGCGGAAGCGCCCGTGGCCGAACGCTGGCTGGCCTCGTTCAATGATCCCGCATTGTCCGCTCTGGTCGACGAGGCACTGCAATACAACGCCGACCTGCAGGCCTCTGCAGCCCGTGTCGAGCGCGCCGCCGGATTCCTGAAAGTCGCCAGTGCATCGCTGCAACCGTCGGTGACAGCGGTCGGCATCACCGGCGGCAAATCGGGCGGTAGTGGCGGACTGGAAGGTGTGTTTCTGAACGCATCACTGGAACTCGACGTCTGGGGACGCGTGCGCTACGGCCAGTCGGCCGCAGAGAACGACGCTGCTGCTTTCGCCGCAGACTATGCCTATGCCCGCCAGTCTCTCGCAGCGATGGTCGCCAAAAGCTGGTTCATGGCCATCGAAGCCGGATTGCAGCAGTCGGTTGCGCAGGAAATGCTGCGCAGCGCTGAATCCCTGCTCAAGCTCGTGCAGGACCGCCTGCGCATCGGTAACGGTAACGAGCAAGCCGTTGCGGATGCCCGGGCTGCAGCAGCGAACTATCGCGACGTCCTGCGCCAGACTGAATTGTCGCGCGAGCAGTCGCTGCGCGCGCTCGAATCGCTACTAGGACGCTACCCCTCAGCGGAAATCAAGGTTGCGAAGCAATTTTCAGCAATGCCGGAATCCGTGCCGGCCGGCATGCCCTCGCAGTTGCTGGAACGCCGGCCGGATGTGGTGGCAGCAGAACGCCGCGTCGCCGCCGCCTTCAACCGGGTGGGCGAAGCCCGAGCCGCGCAACTGCCGCGCATCAGCCTCACTGCCGGCGGCAGCGATGTCTCCAGTGATCTGATCGTATTAAAAAATCTCGACAATCCGGTGTGGAGCTTCGGCGCCAATCTGATCGCCCCGCTGTATCAGGGTGGCGCGCTGCGCGCGCAGGTTGAAATCCGCAGCGCCGACCAGAAACAGGCGGTAGCCCAGTATGCCCGCGCAGGACAGCGCGCATTCAGCGAAGTCGAAGGCGCACTCGCCGCCGAGCGCACGCTGCGCGAGCGCAATACCCTGCTTCAGGCGGCCGTTCGCGACAATGAACGTGCACTTGAACTGGCGCAGATCCAGTACCGCGTCGGCAGCATTGACATGCGCGCAGTCGAACAGCGCCAGCTGGCCCTGTATTCCGCCAGGACCTCACAGCTTCGCGTGCAGAGCGAACAACGCGCGCAGCGGGTGAACCTGCATCTTGCGCTGGGCGGCAGCTTTGAATAACGCAATCACGCACCGGGGAGAATAGTCATGGCGGAAGAAACCAGCTACAGCCACGCGCGCTGGGCAAAACAGTTTGACGAGATCACCGGTGAAATCGCCAAGTACGCGTCGATCTGCCGCGTCAATCTGCTGGATTCCGGAAATATCCAGCGTGTGCTCAACGACGATGCCACCGTATGCGGGATTCAGAACGAAAGCGCCTTCAGGAAAATGCGCAGTCTGCTGATGCTGCACTACTCGGTGCGTCAAAAAGCGGTGGCCGCTCTGGGGCCGCAGGAAACACTGAAGATTGTGGATGAAATCGTCGCGCGGCTGCGCGCGAAACTCGGTCAATAGACTCCAATCCGGCATTCTGCCGGAACAGCCGCGTTGTGCTGCGCTGATAAGCCACAGTTATTCGCCTCGGGTTTCCTCACCGGCTGCC
>CANHZX010000085.1 GCA_947465215.1 Betaproteobacteria bacterium
GGACCCGGTCGTAAGGTGGTCTACTGCACTTTGATCCCGGCGGACTTGACCAGTTTGATCCACTGATCGACCTCACGGGTGATTGTTGCGGCGAATTCCTGCGGTGTATTGCCTTCCGCTTCCATGCCCTGCTTGAGGAATGAGTAGCGGATATCGTTGCGCGCGAGGATCTTCACCGACTCGGCGTGCAGGCGCTCGATCACCTGCTTTGGCGTTTTGGACGGTGCCAGCATGCCGACCCAAGAGGCGTGCTGGTAACCCTTGACGCCGGCTTCGGCGACAGTGGGCAGTTCGGGGATCGCCGTGCTGCGTTTAGCGCCGGTGACCGCCAGTCCGCGCAGCTTGCCGCTGCGGATATGCGGGATACCGGTGGAACTGGTGGCAAAGTTGACCTGCACTTCACCGCCGAGCAGTGCCGTCATCGCCGGTGCGCCGCCCTTGTACGGCACCAGCAGCATCTTGGTCTGGCTCATGTACTGGAACAGTTCGATGGCGAGGTGGGTGCTGGTGCCGATGCCGCTGAATCCCGCAGCGATCTGGCCGGGCTTGGCCTTGAGCAGCGCGACCAGTTCACCGATGGATTTCGCGGCGACGTTCGGATGCACCGTGACGATATGCGGCAGATCGACGATCTGGGTGATCGGCGCGAAATCGCGCACCGGATCAAAGGGCAGGTTGCTTTGCAGTGCCGGCGTGATGGTCAGCGACGCAGCGATGATCAGCAGCGTGTAGCCGTCGGGTGCGGATTTGGCGACAGTCTCTGTACCGTTGAGACTGCCGGCGCCGGGCCTGTTATCAACGACGATGTTCTGTTTCAGTGATTCCGTCAGTTTGTCGGTGAGCACCCGCGCGGCGACGTCGGTGGAGCCGCCGGCGCTTTGCGGCACGATGACGCGGATCGGGCGCGACGGATAATCCGCGGCGCCGGCGCCCAGAGCAACGGCCAGCGCGGCCGCACCGAGCACGGTGACGATGAGGCGGGACTGTTTCATCGGTTTCTCCTCGGGAATTTTATTTTTGGTGTTCAGCCTTATTCGCCATCATAGCCCGGCAGCACGCGGGCATCGATGACGCAGACGCCGCCGGCCTTGACGATGGCGATGCCGCGTTCGATGGCCGGTTGCATATCGGCCATTGTGGTGACCGGACCGATGCCTTCGGCGCCCTGCGCACGCGCCATGGCCGCGATGTCGATGTCCGGATCATTGATCTTCTGGCCGATCCAGGCGTTTTCCGGCGGACGGCCGCGGTATTCGGCGACATGGCCCTGATGGCGTTCGTCGTTGAAGAAGGAGCGGTTGTTGCAGATGATCATCAGGCAGGGAATCTGGTAGTGCACCGCCGTCCACACCGCGGTGTTGCCCATCAGGAAGTTACCGTCACCCATCAGGCCGATGGGAATGCGGCCGCTGCCCTTGAGTGCGAGTGCCGCGCCGATGGTCAGGCCGGGTCCTGCGCCGACGCCGCCACCGCCGTCAAAGCCGAGGTAATCCAGCGGATGACGGAAGTGGGTGTAGGCGCCGCTCCAGCCCAGCGGCAGATGGGTGATGCTGATGTCCTGTTTGCCGACTGCAGCATTGAAGGCATGGGCCAGGCCTTTCAGCGCCAGCGGTTCGCCGGGTGCGCCGGCCAGTGCATAGGCCGGCCCTTCAATCTTGCGCGGTCGTGCCGTAACCGCAGCGGTCAGCAGCGGCACCGCGGCATCGGGCTCGCAGTTCATCCACACGTCCGCAGGCGGCAGTGCCTGGTAATCCATGCTCCAGCCGCGATGCAGCTGGCTGTCGCTGGAAATGTTGATGATTTTTGCGGTGACCGGTTTGCTGCCGAAGGTCTGCTTCAGCGCGCCGGCGAGATCCAGCCAGTCGAGCGCTATGATCACATCGGCCTCGGCCAGGGTTTTTTTCGCGGCCGGCACCAGACGGTTCGCCGGCGGTGCGGCGTGCAGCCGGTGATCGGTGGGGAAGGACGCAGCGAGTTTGATCTGGGTGATCACGCGCATGTCGAGTTTTTCGGCCAGTGCGACGCGGGCGTTCCAGTGGTCAAGCCGGCGCGAGCCACGACCGCAAAGCATCACCGGATTTTTTGCGTTCGACAGCAGCTTCGCCGCCGCCTCGAGCTCGGATTCGGACGGACGTACCATCGGTGGCGGTGCATAACGCGCCATGTCGGGCATCGGCAGCGGCGCCTCGAGCTTTTCTTCCTGGATCGTCACGTCGAGATTCACATACACCGGTGCGCGCGGCGGGGTCATCGAGAGTTGTGCGCCACGGATCATCGCCTCGACTGCAGCGGCGGTCGAACCGGGCTGGTTGTCCCATTTGGTGAAGTTGCGCACCAGTGCGGCCTGATCGGAGCAGGTGTGAATCCAGTCAATCCAGGGGCGGCGCTTGGCGGCATCCCAGGGGCCGGTGGCACCGAGGATCAGCATCGGCGCGCGGTCGCACCAGGCGTTGAAGATCGGCATCGACGCGTGCATCAGGCCGACGTTGGAGTGCAGGCCGACGGCCATCAGCTTGTTGCTCGCCTTCCAGTAACCCTGAGCGATCGAGGCGGCGTTTTCATCGTGCAGGCACAGCACCATCTGCGGTTTTTTGTTGCCGAGATAATTAACCAGGCTGTCATGCAGGCCGCGGTAGCTCGCGCCGGGATTGAGTGCGATGTATTCGATGTCCAGCGCGCGCAGCGTGCCGGCGATGACATCGCTGCCGTAGAGCGCGTCGCTGCTTGCCGAAGGGGTCGGGGTTTCGTGTTTGATCGTAGCCGCAGGGTTGTTCGGGGTGGTCATGCTCGCTCCTTGGATGGATGTTTTTCAGTTTTGTTTTTAATCAACTGTGGCGCCGGAGGCTTTGATCACCTGCGCCCATTTGCTGTATTCGGTTTGCAGAAATTTCGCGAACACCTCGCGCGAACTGCCGACGGCAACGCTGCCGCTGTTTTTCATACGCTCTTTCATGTCTGCGCTCTGCATGATTTTGACGGCGTGTCCGTTCAGTAGATTGAGAATATCGGGTGAAGTGCCCGCGGGTGCGAGCACGCCGTACCACTGGCTGGACTGATAACCCTTCAGTCCTGACTCCGACACCGTGGGCAGTTCCGGCAGTGCCGGCAGGCGTTCCAGCGAGGTCACGCCGAGCGCACGTACTCGACCCGACTGGATGAGCGGCAGCGCGGTCAACGCCGGCATGAACATCGAGCCGACTTCGCCGGAGAGGATGGCGGTGATCGCCGGACCGGTGCCGCGATAGGGTACGTGGACCATCTTGGTGCCGGTCTGGGTCTTGAACAGTTCGCCGGCAAGGTGTGGTGTGCTGCCGCTGCCGGAACCGGCAAACAGCACTTCGCCGGGACGTGCTTTGGCAAAGGCGATCAGTTCACGTACGTTTTTCACCGGCATCGACGGATGCACGACGAGGATGTTCGGCGCATGCGCGAGCAGGCTGATGGCGTCGAAGTCCTTGATCGGGTCATACAGCGATTTCGCATACAGCGTTGGGCTGGTGACGAAGTTCGCGCCGTTGACCATCAGCGTGTAACCGTCCTTCGGTGCTTTGGCGACCATTTCACTGCCGATCATGCCGTTGGCGCCGGCGCGGTTGTCGATCAACACCGGACGGCCGATGGCTTCCGAGAGTTTCTGGCCGAGCAGGCGTCCAGCCGTATCTACGCCACCGCCCGCAGGGAAGGGGACGATGATGCGGATCGGGCCCGCGGGATAGTTCTGCGCAGACGCCGAAGCGACGATACCCAGCAGCAGGGCAGCCATCGCGCCGCGCAGTGTGGTCAATTTCATTTCAGCTTCTCCTTGATTACTTCAGGCCGAGCAGCGCCGCGCCGGTATCCCAGCACACAGCACGCCGCGCGGAATCATCCAGGTTATTGTTTTTATTAATAAATTTTACAGGGTCCTGGTCGCGCAGCGGGAAGGGGTAATCGCTGCCCAAGGCGACCTGACCGGCGCCGACGCGTTCGATCAGGTAACGGAACGCTTCGTCATCATGCAGCACGGTGTCGTAGTAGAGATTGTTCGCGTACTGACCCAGCGGATTCTTTACGGATCCCTTGGCGAAGGGTGGCGCAGTGATGCGGCCGCGGTCGATGCGGCCGAACTGATAAGGCACGCAGCCGCCGCCATGCACCAGCAGCACACGCAGTTTCGGAAAGCGGTCAAATACACCGCCGAGCAGTAGCGCTGCGGCAGCGAAGGTGGTTTCACTCGGATTGCCGACGAGAATGTGCAGAAACAGCCTACGGATGCGTGGCGGCACGGCGAGGTCTGCCGGGTGAATGATCACCGGCACGTTGAGTTCCTGCGCGGCCGACCAGAAAGCGTCGTACTGCGGTGCGTCGAGGCCTTCTTCTTCGACACGGGCGCCGATCTGCACCGCGCGATGGCCGAGTTTCAGAACAGCGTAACGCAGTTCATCGGCTGCTACCGCGGCATCCTGCAGCGGCACTGCTGCGGCCGCAGCGTAACGGTCGGGGCGGCGGGCCGCTATTTCAGCCAGCGTTTCATTCTGCGCGCGGGCCAGCCACTGGCCCGCTTCGGTCGGCAGGTGATAACCGGCGAGATCCATCCAGCCGGCGAGCAGCTGCACGTCGATGCCGGCCTCGTCCATCCATTTTAGTCGCGCCGCTTCGTCGTTCAGCGGCGGGATCAGTGGCATGCCGGTGAGCCGGCCGCCGACAGAGATGCGTGTCGCACCGTCTTCACCCTTGACGATCTTGACGCCGTGTTTCTCGCCGTCGGCGTTGATGCGTTCAACCAGCGGCTGACCGACGTGGTGGGCGTGGATGTCGAGGCAGCGGGGTTTGGCGGCGTTCATCTTATTTTGCCCGGGCGATGACTTCGCGGAAGCGTGCGGCAATGTCCTGGGGTTTTTCGGTCGGTGTGATGTGACGGCCGCCGGGCAGCACGGTCAGCGTTGAACCGGCGATGCCCTGGTGCAGAGCTTCGGCCATCGCGACGGGCGTGGCGTAGTCTTCTTCGCCGACGGCGACTGCGGTCGGTACCTTGATCGTGGCGAGGCCCTCACGCAGGTCACCGTCACCGAGCATTTCGCAGGTTTTGACATAGCAGTCGACGTTGTTGTCGAGGAAGACCTTGACCAGGCGATCGACGGTGGCCTTCTGGTTGGCGCGGAAAGCATCGCCGAACCAGCGGCCGGTCTGGAATTCCACCAGCGCGCCCATGCCTTTTTCCTTGCCGGTGGCGCCACGCTCGCGCCACACCTTCGGCGCATCCGCGCCGTACCAGGCAGTGGTGTCGATCAGCACGAGTCCGGTGGTGCATTTTGGATATTCGATCGCAAAAGCCTGCGCCACCATGCCGCCCATCGAGCAGCCCCCGACGACCGCGGAGGGCCATTTCACCTGGTCCATCAGTTCGGCGAGATCGCGTGCGAACAGCTGCGGCGTGTAAGTGGTCAGCGGCTGGCCGGAGCGGCCATGGCCGCGGCAGTCCCAGGTCAGCACCTGACAGTCGCGCGACAGTTCCTGCGCAACGTCATCCCAGATGCTGCGGTCCAGCGCGAGAGAGTGCACCAGCGCCACGCGGGGTGCGTTGGCACCCGCGCCGTTGTGCAGGGTGTAGGCGATTTCGCAGCCGTCGGAAGTCTTGAAGCGGTCAGCCATTTGCGGATTCCTCGTAAGACGTTATTTGGGATTGGATTATTTCTGCTGTGCAGCGCGTTGCCAGGCACGGATCAAAGTGCGTGCGCCGATTTCGACCGCCATATTGCGTTTGTACATCGCCGAGCCGCGGACATTGGCCATCGGCTGGGCAAACTCGCGCAGCGGTTTGACGGCGGCGCGGATGGCGGCTTCATCGAAGCTTTTACCAAACAGCGCGGACAGGTCGGCGATCAGCGGCTTCCAGCTCACAGCGCCGACGGCCAGCCGTGCAGCGATGCATTTTCCGGATGCGTCGAGCGTCACAACCGCCGCGGCGTTTGCCGTCGGTGTTTCCATGACGCCGCGCGGCAGGAATTTGTGGAAGGCCGAACCGCTGCGTGCGGGCAGGGCATCGATTTCCACCGCGATCAGCATTTCGTCCTTGGCGAAGCGTTTGTCGAAGGCCTCGGTCAGGGCATAGGTCTTGCGACCCTCAACCGCCGCGGTGACCACGCGTGCATTCAGCGCAACCAGTGCCACCGGCATATCGAAGCCGCCGATCAGCGGTCCGACGCTACCGCCGACGGTGGTCATGCCGCGAACGCGGGTGTGGCCTGCAGCGTCAAGCGACTCAGCGAGCACGGTCCAGCGCTCGCGCAGTTCCGGTCGTTCGATTAGCGTCTGCTGGTTTACTGCGGAGCCGATTTGCAGCCCGTTGTTTTTATTGGTGATTGCGAGAAGATCCGGGATCCGGCTGACGACCATCAGGCGTTTGGCCTGCGGATAACCGGTGCGCTCGCGGCGGATCGCGTGAGACATGCCGCCGGAGACTATGGCGGTATCACCTTCTGCGTAGAGTTTGACGGCTTCGTCGAGGCTCTTCGGTTGCAGCAGCTCCGGCTTGAAAGGCCTTGTGCCCGACGGTTTGCCAGTGACCAGCCGCGACCACACGCCGCCTTTCGGTGGCTGCGCCGGGGTTTTCTGTTCATCGGCGTACATTTCTGGATGCAGTGCGCGGTGGATTTTTTCCGCGGTGATCGGCAGTGTATGGATACGCACGCCGACGGCGTCGGCAATGGCGTTGGCGATCGCCGCCGGAATCGCATCCAGGCCGATTTCACCGAGCCCCTTGGCGCCGAAGGGGCCGGAGGGTTCATAGGAGTCGGCAAAACCGATATGCATCTTCGGAATGAAATCGGCCGAGGGCAGCGGATAGTCGATGTACTGCGGATCGGTGGGCGTGCCCTGATGCCAGTCGAAGTATTCGATCATCGCCAGGCCGATGCCCTGCACGACCGCGCCTTCCACCTGACCCTGTGCCGCGGCGGGATGAATGACTGTTCCGCAGTCGACGACGGCGGAGATTTCCTTCAGGTGCACCTGACCGGTTCCGCGGTCAACATCGACTTCAACGGCCTGCGCCGCGAAATTGTAGGCGCCGGATTCATTTCCGAAACGGCTGTGGTCCGGAAATTCGGAAGGGTTGTCCCAGTTGCCGACGCCGACGATGGCTTCGCCACCGCGCTTGTAGATATTGGCGCGGACCACGGCGCTGACCGGTTTGTATTCGGATTCTGCGCCGTTCTTCGGGCCGATCTGGCCGTTGATGATGGTCAGTTCATCGACCGGTTTCTTGAACTGCTCGGATGCAGCGGCCATCAGCTGCTTGTTGGCTTCCGCTGCGGCGCGTTTGACGGCGTTGCCGGCAACATAAGTGACGCGGCTTGCCAGCGCGCCCAGTGAATGCGGATGCACATCGGTGTCGGGGCGCGTGATATCAACGTCCTCATACGGCAGCCCGAGTTCCTCGGCGGCGATCTGTTTGAGTACGGTGTAAGTGCCCTGGCCGATTTCCCCTTCGCCGGTGATGATCGTGGCGCGGCCGTCTTCATTGATGCGCACGATGGCCGAACTGCCGTCCCAGTCGCCGAAGCTGCGACGGCCGTTGACGTGGATGCTGCAGCCCATGCCGAGGCCATGGCCGTCTTTTTTATGTTTGCGTTTTTCCTTCCACTGAATCAGGTCCGCGGCCTTGTCAATACACTGGCGCAGTTCGCCGCTGGTGATTTTGTGGTTGTGCGGCGACACGTCGCCTTCCACCACCGCGTTCATGCGCAGCAGGTCGACGACATCAATGCCCAGTTTTTCTGCTGCGAGATCCCAGGCCTGTTCCACCGCCCAGTCCGCTGAGGGATTACCGAAACCGCGGAAGGCGCCGGTCGGCACCAGATTGGTATAGAGCAGCGTCGATTTGGCGCGCGCGTTCGGATATTTGTAGAGCGCGTCATGGCGCACAGTGGCCGCGCCGAGGATGGCCTGCGATTTGCCGGTGTAGGCGCCGTTGTCGGCCCACATGCGGATTTCCTTGGCCAGTACTTTGCCGGCCTTGGAGAAACCCAGGCGTACCCAGTAGCGCATCGGCATGCGCGGGTGGCTGGCGAGGAATTCTTCTTCGCGGGTGTGGATCAATTTGACCGCACGTCCGGACTTGCGGGCGAGGATGGCCGCGATGACTGAACAGTTGTCGTCACCTGATTTGCCGCCGAAGCCGCCGCCGACTTCGGTCTGGATCACGCGCACCTGGGCTTCCGGCACGCCCAGAGCGACCGAATAGCGGCCGCGGGCGAGGAAGGGTGTCTGCGTGTTGCACCACATGGTGACGCGGTTGCTGTTCCACTGTGCGACGCAGCCGATGGTCTCCAGCGATGAATGCCACTGGCGCACTGAATCCCAAGTGCCTTCGACTACGACATCCGAAGCCTTGAAGCCGGCATCGACGTCGCCGCGTTCAAAGGCGAATTCATGGGCGATGTTGCCGGCAGCATCGTCGTGTACCAGCGGCGCACCCGGCGCCATCGCCTCATCGAGCGAAAACACCGCGGGCAGCGGTTCGTATTGAACAACGATCTTGTCGATGGCTGCGCGGGCGGTTTCCGGATCGGTCGCTGCAACGGCAGCGACTTCATCGCCGACGTAGCGCACGCGGCCGATCGCCAGCGGATAGAGATCGGGACGGAAGGCGCCCCATTTGCGTTTGGCGGTGTCTTCGCCGGTAATCACGGCCTTGACGCCGGGCATCGTACGCGCGGCGCTGGTATCGATGGAGAGTATCTTGGCGTTGGCGTGCGGACTGCGCAGTACGGCGGCATGGAGCATGCCCGGCAGATGCATGTCGGCAACATATTGCGCGGCGCCGGTGACTTTGGGCAGCGCGTCGGCGCGCGGCACATCCTTGCCGACCACCAGCAGGCCGGATTCGAACTTCGGGTCCTTGAGGATTTGCTTGCTCATGCCTTGCCCGCCTTTTTAAGCAGCGCCGCCGCTTCGCGGTAGGCGTCCATGATTTTTACGTAGCCGGTGCAGCGGCAGTACACGCTGTCGGCGCTGGCGCGGATTTCTTCGTCGCTCGGGTTCGGGTTTTTCTCGATCAGCGACACGCATTGCATGACATGGCCCGGAATGCAGATGCCGCATTGCAGGGCGGTTTTGTTGATGAACGCCTGCTGTACGGTGTGCAGCACGCCGGCCTGGTCGAGGCCCTCGATGGTGCGCACATTGGCGCCGTCGCAAAGAGCCGCCAGTTGCAGGCAGGAGGACACCGGAGCGCCGTCGACAATCACGGTGCAGGTGCCGCAGGCACCGATGCCGCAGCCGTGTTTGGTGCCGGTCATCTGCAGGTCTTCGCGAAGCACGTCGACGAGCAGGCGGTCGGCCGATTTGAGGTGAACTTCAGCGGGGTCGCCGTTAAGCGTGAATTTGATCAGCATGTGTAGGTGGCCGGAAGGTGCGGAAAAGGCCGAAATTATAAGGCTATGCCCAGGGCGCCGCCCGGCCAATTTGGGCGGATTTTCATTGCTGCATTGCGGTTGGCGCCGTCATGCTTGCCCCGCCGGAAGGGCTCGGCTAAGCTGGTTTCACCGAAGCGCCCGACCCAGCGGAACGTCCAGATTCTGCAGCACCAGCGCCGGTTTACCCCAGGAGAGAGAACATGTTGAAGACCGTCATGACGCCGGCTCCGGCTTATCGCAGCATCGCATTTGCTCTACTCGGCTGTATTGCGCTCGCCGGTTGCCAGTCGCGCGGCCCGGATCTGGCGCTGGATGCCCCGGATGCGCCTGCCAAGCGCATGGTCACTCAGGGCGCAGCCAAGAAAATTATCGCCCAGAACCTCACCCGCTGTGATCACACCAATCCCAAGATGAATCTCCGTGTCGCCGGGGTAGGCGAGATTACGGCTACTGATGGCACGGTGATCACGGTGCCTGCCAACACGGCACTGCAGCGCAAGGAGGGTCCGCTGTCTTACGACCTCTACAATGAATGCAACAAGGTCCTGCCGCCGAACGCCGCCGCGGTTTCCACCGACAAGGTGCCGGTGATCGAAGTTGATGCCGACGGCGAAGTGGTGACCGGTTTTATTGTGGCCGACAACTATTTCGAGCTCTATGTGAACGGCAAGCTGGTTTCTGTCGACAACACGCCGTACACGCCCTTCAACTCGGCGATCGTCAAGTTCAAGGTGAAACGTCCTTACTCCATGGCTTTCCTGCTGGTGGACTGGGACGAGGAGCTGGGGCTCGGCGTTGAAAACATGGCGCGTCTCAATGAGCCCTGGTATCTCGGCGACGGCGGCTTGATTGCCAAGTTCAGCGACGGCACGGTCACCGACAGCTCGTGGAAAGCGCAGACCTTCATGGTGGGTCCGCTGGACAGCCCGAACGATGTCACCGAGAAAGGCAATATCCACTTTTTTGACAAGCTCGGCCGCACCTATCCCTATGTGAAAAAGCCGGCCTGCCGGGACAACTGTTATATGGTGCATTACAGCTACCCGAAAAACTGGCAGTCGAAGACCTTTAACGACACCGGCTGGCCGCGGGCCTATGAATACACCGATGAGGAAATCGGCGTGACCACGCTGACCGCCTATACGCGTTACCCCGAGTTTTTCGAGGGCGCGCGCTGGATCTGGTCGTCGAACCTGGTTTACGACAATGTGGTGATTGCCCGCAAAGTCGTGCGATGATGAAAGCGGGGTCCGGATTTTCCGGGCCCCGCAACCGACTGACGGGGAAGCCGCATTGATCAACGAAACCATCAAGGTGCGCGTCACCGAAACCAAACAGCTGATGGACGTTGTAGTGTTCGACAAGCGTCCGTCGTCGATCCAGGTGGTGCTAGGCAGCGGCGTGCACAGCGTCAAGTGCGAGCTTACGCCGACCCGCAACGGCATGGCCTATGCCGGCACGGTGATGGGTCGCGAAATTGTCTACGAGCGCAGCCGCGAGCAGGTCGAGGCCGACATCGCCCGCCTCAATCCCCGGGAATTTCGCCGCTGAACTTCAGCCTAGGCGTGCGATGAAAATCGCCAGTGTCGCGGTAAATAGAGTGCCGAAAGTGAGAGCCATGCCGCTGACGCGGTAGCGGAAGTTTTCGCGTTCCTGACTGACACCCCAGGCGTGCAGCAGACGACCGGCGAGCAGCGCGATGCCCAGTGCATGTACCAGCAGGGTTTCGGTGCCGTCGTGTTCCACGAAAAATATCAGCAGTAGCGCCAGCGGGACATACTCCGAGAAATTGGCGTGCACGCGCATCGCACGTCGCAGTTCGGTATTGCCGCCGTCACCGACGGCCACTCGGTGTCGCCGCCGCACGCGGATCGTACGAACACTCAGTGCCACGAAGATCAGGCCGAGCACGGCGGCATAGGCGGGGGTGACAGTCATCATGACGGCTCCAGTCGCACGGGATCAGGGCTGCTGATTCTATGCCGAAGTTCAGAACTCACGTGTGACGGCGATGTCACGCATCACCGCCTGCGGCGTGTGGTGGTGCGCTGCGCGGGCGCGTGCCGCAAGAAACTCGGGATCGTCTCGGTCGCATGCCTGTAGATAGGAACCCAGTTCCCGGGCATGGGCTACCACGGCCTTGCCGAAACGCACGCGTTCGGATGAGTAAGACGGAAGGGCACGCAGCGGATCATTGCCGTGGCTGAGCAGCAGACCCGATAGTGCCAGGGCGTCGCCTGCGGCCTTGGAAACACCCATGCCGCAGTGCGGCCGTGCGACGAAAGCCGCATCACCCAGCAGTGCGACTCGGCCGTGGTGCATGATGTCCGACTCCAGATCTAAAATCGCCTGGAAAAAGGGCTGGCGGGTTTTGGCGACGACTTCGGCAAACTGTGGCGACAGTTCGTCGCGCGCGGACCGGCGCATGGCATCGATGACTGCCGGGCGCAGCAGCGGCGGCGGAATCGACAGGTCATGCCGTTTGCCATGAATGTCGGTACAAAGCTGCGGCAGTTCGCGGTCGATGTGCGTCGGGCGGTACCAGACAAAATTGAAACAGCGTTCTCCGGCGCGCGTCGAATTGTCGAAGCCGGCCACCGGATAACCGAGCATGTGCTCGCGCGGCGCCAGGCTGAAGGCGAATTTCGCAAAGAGGTCGCGATGCGTTTCCGGCGACAGCGCGCCTTCCTCAACCAGTCCGCGCCACGCGATATAGCCGGCATAGTCGGGGTGTGATTCGGGCGAGAGCTGTGTACGCACGGCGGAACGGATGCCGTCCGCGCCGATCAGCAGGTCGCCGCGGGCTGTGCTGCCATTGCGGAATACTGCGGTGACGCTGCCGGCATCCTGCTCCACCCTGGCGCAGGCATGGCCGAGGTGATAACGCGCAGCGGGGAAGGCGCCCAGCAGCAGCGTGTGCAGACGTCCCCAGGTGGTGAGGCATTGCCGGATATCAAGCGTGCCCAGCGCGGCGCCGTAGCGGTCAAAGGCCACACGCCCCTCGATATCGACGCCGATGGATTCATCAATCGGAA
>CANHZX010000086.1 GCA_947465215.1 Betaproteobacteria bacterium
CGCGGTCCACCATGAAGTCTGAAGAGACTTTCATGCCTGACGCAAAGAAGCCAGACCAATCAGTCGGACGCGGTGTCAAGACCACACTTTCTCCCTCACGACGAATGAACACCTCACGAACAGAGTCTGGGAATCGATATTCCAAAGGCATGGTGACTGTCTGCGAACGGTTATTCCACCCAACGCGAGCAGTCGGCCTAGGGGTCGGTATTTGATGTGTTGCCATGTATCAAAGTATATGGCTTTAATCGCCATATGGCAAGTCATATGGCAAGCCATATGCTAAGTGGCACCCTGCCCTGCGCTACGGCTTCGATAGGGCTGGCACCAGTGGGTCGGCAAATGAGTTCGATGAATGCTCCATGCAGCGTGACTCCAGGCAGCGCAGGCATCCGTCGGCGACCCTGGACTGGGAGCGTTTGATCCGCACTGTTGCTCGCAATTTACACGAAAACCAACCATAGCCGAATAGCGAACAGGCTGGGCATACGACTGTCTCCAAAAAGTCCAGCCTTTCGACTGTCCGAGGGAGGGCTAGCTATACATTGGCGATCTTCTCCCACTTGTTCTCGTGGGGTAACAGAGCCTCCCTCACTTGAAATTCCTTGTTCCGCTGTTGGGTAGTGCCAAGTTGCTTGCTATTGCCTTTCGCCTCAATTGCCTCGCCCTTGGTCATAACAAAGAAGCGAACCGACTTGTCACCGTCAACAATCACAACCACCAAGAAGTCATACTGCTTATCGATGCGATCAATGGCGTTATTTGTGCTCTTGTTGTTCAGTTCCGTTGCCTTAACTTGAACTCTGACAACGTCTCCACTTTTCAGGATGACGGTCAGATCAAAATCAGGCTGATTCGTCTTGATAGCGAGGTAAGCCTCGATGTCAAGCTCAAGCAAGCATGCAAGGACACGGTACTCGCCGTATTTTCCAATGAACTTCATCAACGCCCTTAAGTGAAATGCGTGATCCGCACTGATGTCGCAATTTACCCGACCCCCCCACGCCAGCCGCAATGCGAACAGCCGATGCCGCCCACCCCTGAAATCGCTCACCTTTGACGCCGCCGAGGGTTCTGGCAGAGCGCCTTTCCCCTCTCAAACCCCCGTGCTTCTATTGCTAAACACAGGTAGTGAATTACGTTACAGATAGGTAGTTTTTTAGGTTAATGGACGAGAGACTCAGCCTCAAATTTGCTCACGGTGTGCTAAATACTGGTTTGTCCGTACGGATTCCGCCGCAACAGCATCGAAGGCGCAACAAATAAAAATAAATGACGGAGCTAGGTTTTCCATTATTGACATAACAGTTCAGCGTGAAGTTCAGTTATTAAATTTAGAATAGCTTCTGCCAAAAATTCTTTTGTTTTACTACCTGACCAATTTTAGGACATAAAAAGCTATTAATTTCTTCAACATCTTTTTTTACCAGGCTTTCCAAAATTGTATTGAGGTGAGAGGAAACTATTCCGTTTAAAATGGGAATGTCATTTGTATGACTTCGTGTAAAAATAATATTCTTCCGAAAGTCTAGGTCGACGTCAAGAGATGCAAAAATTGCATTTTTTGCACAATAAAAATCAACAAAAATTTCAAAGTTTCCGCTTGCACCTTCGCCTGGAAGATAATACGGGACTCGTCTCACGATATCTATGGCACGGAAAGTTGTAACTCGATCAATTATGACATAACCGTTAACTCTTCCATTATCTGTTTGAGCGTCATGCGAGAGACTGGTTGTATCAAAATAGATTATTCCGCCTGGTTTATACGTTTGCCATCTCTGGTTCGATGGTGACATTGATTGTTTAGCGGGCGCAGCGGTTGCATCAGCTATTTTTATCGACTCAATATTCACGTCAGTTTGCTTGCCAGTACTTTCAAATAAATTGGCATAATACTGAGCTGCCTTTACATTCTTTTCTACCACGTCCGACCCACCAGCATAAATGAATGCGAGCTCTTTAGCAGCGGCTACAGAGCCTTCATTTGTGAGAATTTTCCCAGTGTTCAGAAATGTTTTAATATACCTATCATCGTTTCTAACGTGCTCTGCCGTCTGAAGCCACGCAATCTCGACCGATTTTGAGTCAACTTTGAAAACAGGGTGTACATACTGGAATACGCTCAGACCCGTGAGCACAAGACCGATGGCATTCGCAGACGTACCACTAATAAATTTCGTATTCTTATTTCCGGATTTGTTTTTGAAATGCAGATACAGCAATCCATTTCCCGCAATGAGTGCTAGGATTCCAATCACTAACCCGATAACGGGACCATAAATTGTTGCCCACTCAGTTTGCTCAATGAATTGCTTGAACACTTTATTGTTCTGAAGCAAAAAGGCATCGCTCTTCTTTTGCTGCTCTTCTTGCGCGGCTTTATCTTTTTCTAATTCCTGTGGACTTTTGTATTTGTCAGGATTTGCAAGCGCGTCTTGATATCGTTCTTTATTTAGTCCACAGCTAAAGTAGTAAGAAGATTGACTTTCAGTAGCTTTGGAAATTTGATATTCCATTCCATTGGTTGGATTGAAGTAGTTGTATTTATCTTGATTCAAAGAGAATTTAAAGGAAAGCTGCTTCTCGATTGACTCTTTAAATAGATCGAAGTTGGATACTTCAATCAAAGCCGTTTGCTGCGCACCAAAAATATCAGTTGTAATAAATGCAGTAGAAACGCTTCCTCCATAGACACTTACGGGATTTTTGTAGCGCACATCGACGGTATTTCCGTCATCGCCCTGCGAAGTCTTCTTACTAACAATCTCCGTAGCGTTCCAAGAATTTGCATCACTTATTGGCAGATCACCCGTATTGAATGACTCCCACGGCCTAAATTGAGGCAAGCTCAGCGTTTTGCATTCAAGGGCGGAGGTAAGGGAGTGGTCCGTCTGTGAGCTAAGACTCGTAGAGAACGCCAGTAGAAGTGCGCCGAAGCTATGAATGAAATGCTTCATTTTTATTTAGTCATCCCTGATTAAAGTTTGCCAAGGCATAGAAGATACTTGGCCTTGTGATTTTTGTGATGGGCATCTTCTCTCCATCACGGCCATGTTGTCAAGCAGTACTGCAATTCAGCACAACTTTGAAAACTTTCACGACACAACTTTGGCAGTTGTGACCACTTCAACCACGGGAACTTGTGTCGGTTCTCAATATTCATTCAAAAACGACCCATTGCAAACCAACGACATATGGAGCGATTCTGCAACCGCTGATTGTTGGTTCCTACGCGAATTTCACCCAGATGCCGACTTTTGCCTGACCCACCATCCGCGACGGCCATCCGGCGCCCAGCAACGATTACATGGGCATCGCGCTGGGTCACTGGAAATCGGCAGGCTGGGTCAATCTGACGTCGGCATCCACACTCATGAATCCCTAGTCGGGCCCATCAGGCTTGCACCAGATCCAGGTAGTCCCGCCGGGTCTCTGGCGAAACCGCCGCCAGCACCTGGTCGTACGCGGTCTTGTGCAGCGCCATCAGGCGGGCCGATGCCACCGTTCGGGAGCGACAGAACCAGTGGCAGCTGTGCTGGAACAACATCAGTTCGGCGGTGAGGCGGAAGGCCTGGTCGCGTCGCACGATCTGGTCGTCGTTGCGCAGCGTGGTGTCGAAACCCTTGGTGTCATGCGAACTAAAGTTGCTTCTCCCGCAATTGTCCGCTTCAGAGGGAGAAGCTGCTAATCGGTTGGATCTCGAAACAACTTTACTTCAATCCCAATTGAAGTAAAGTTGCTATTGTTGTAGAAATTGAGGCAAAGTTGTTATCCTTCATCCCTCAGCGTTTGCCCCAAGATTTAGCCAATCGCCTGACCCTCAGCGCCTTTTTCAGAGGTGCAACACATGACCGACTGTGTAGGCGCGATGTCATATTGGCCAAATTCGGCTTGTTTCCCACAGAAGAAAACAACTTTACTTCAATTAAATGTTAAGTCATTGTTTTAAAAGGCTTTTCTTCTATCGCACCAGCATGAGGCAACAAAAGAAACAACTTTACTAGGACAAACGTATTAACTTTAGTTCGTTTGACAGCTGCGACACACCGACCCTCGCCCCCTTCGCTGCAACTCTATGATTGACCTGACCCACCAAGACCTTGCGCGATTGAACGGGCAAAAAGGCGACGCAGCAGCACTGGCCATGCGCATCCTGGTGCGCTCGGCCGAACTGATGGGGGCACGGCGCCTGCTCGACATCGAAAGCGCCCACATCGACGGCTGCCTCTACCACGGCCAAGCGTCGCTGGACTTCGTCGAACGCCTGGTCGCCAGCGGCGGCAAGGTGGTGGTGCCAACCACGCTCAATGTCGGCTCGCTCGACCTGATCCATCCAGAGCTGTTTCAGGGTGATGCTGGCACCAAATCGCAAGCACAGCGCCTGATGCAGGCGCATATCGAACTCGGCTGCGCATCGACCTTCACCTGCGCGCCCTACCAGGGCCCGAACCGCCCCCGCCTGGGCCAGCAGATTGCCTGGGCCGAATCCAATGCCATCGTGTTCGCCAACTCGGTGCTAGGCGCGCGCACCAACCGCTATGGGGACTTCATGGACCTGTGCGCAGCGCTTACCGGACGAGCGCCGTATTGCGGACTGCATGTTGACGAGAACCGGCGCGGACAGATCGTGTTCGCGCTGCAGGACTTCCCGCAGGAGCGGGCAGGCCGCGACATCTGGTTTGCGGCACTGGGCCTGTTCACCGGCGGAGCCACCGGGTCCGCAATACCGGTTTTCACCGGCCTGCCGTTGGACACCAGCGAGGACGAACTCAAGGCTCTGGGCGCAGCCTGCGCATCAACGGGCGCGGTTGGCATGTTCCACGCTGTGGGCATCACGCCGGAGGCCGGCACGTTGAAGCAGGCGCTCGGTGGCCTATCCGCGGCGGCGACGATCACCGTAACGCGCGCCATGCTGAACCAGACCCGAGCTGGGCTGAGTCGCGCAAAGCCTGGCGACCGCCTGGCAGCGGTCAGCGTCGGCACACCGCATTTCTCGCTGGCCGAGTTCGACCAACTGCTGCAGCTGCTGGGCTCGGCCGCCGCCAAGCCCAGCATCGATTTCTATGCCAATACCAGCCGCTACATTCTGTGGGAACTGGAGCAATCAAGCAGGGCCAGCAAACTGCGTGATCTCGGCATCACCCTCGTCACCGATACCTGCACCTACATCACGCCAGTGATGCGCCAGACACAAGGACTTATCATGACCAACTCGGGCAAGTGGGCCCACTATGCGCCGGCCAATATCGGTGTCGAGGTAGCGTTTGGCAGCCTGCGTGAATGTGTGCTGTCGGCAGTCGAAGGCCGCCTGGTGCTGGACGATCATGGCTGACAGGCCAAGCCCCCCGGACTGGCCAGCAACTGCCGCCGTAGCCGGCCGTGGCCAGGGCAGGCCCCTGCTGCTGGAAGAGCCCCTGAGTTTCTGGGGCGGCTATGACGCCGCGGCCGGCCGCATCGTCGAGGCCAGCCACCCGCAGCACGGCCAAAGTCTGATCGGCCGCGTGATGCTGATGGCGAGTGCCAAAGGCTCAAGCTCGAGCAGCAGCGTGCTGGCCGAAGCCATCCGCAACGGCACCGGGCCTGCAGCCATAGTGATGCGCGAGCGCGACCTGATCGTCGGCCTTGGCTGCATCGTGGCGTCGGAGCTGTACGGGATTCATGTGCCCGTGCTGGTAGTGGCATGTGAGGTTTGGGAGGATATGGCGGAGCGGTCCAAGGGCGCGTCTCCGGACTGGGGGATTACCGCGGACGGTTGCGGGGAGTGTTCGGTGCGAATGATCGACCCCATGACCGAAAGGTCGACAGCCATTGCACAGGGTGAGTAGCATGAACGCATGGATCTTTCAAAGGACCTAGAACCGGGTACTTGCGGTCCTGCTGGCGCTAGTGCTCCACGGCGAAAAAGGTCGGGCAACTGGTGGTTGCGACAATGTTCACAAGCGCTGCATTGAGGCCGCGTTCGAGAACCACAAGGTGCGCGCGTTCGCTACCTGGGAAGCCGAATTCGCGGAACCGTTGGCAGATAGCATTAGTGCTGTGCCCACGGATCTTGTCGACTATGTAACCCTGGACAATCAGATCAATGGCTACTCTAAGCGGCCCCGTGCTATCGCATTGGATCCGCAATGGCTCCGTGACGCCAAGGCGCCGCTCGCTGAAGTTCCGCCAGCCGTTCAGAACCTGCTTGTCAGCGGCTTGCAGGCCTCTTCATTCTGCAGAACTTGGGCAGTACAGGCTATACCGAGTACGTAAGCACCAGTGCTGGTGCGCATGTGGCAGCATTCGTCATTCTGGGTTACTTACTTAGACATCAGCTTGACCGAAAGCCCGTAGCCGATACGGTGACCAGCCGCTTTGCGTTAGGATTCTCACAAACTAAGGCCGTTGTCTACTGCGTCGGTGCAAAGCTTGACGACTCGGAAATGCCTGTCACTTATTCCAATCTGGAAGCAACCAACTTTGCCACGCTGTACGCGGTAACCGGGCCTGACGATGACTTTGCGGAAGCCTTTGCCAGCGATGTCCATGGGGTGCGCCTGGGCCGCCCATGGAGGGTCACCATCGAGCGAAATAGAAAAGTCGCCAAAGTGATCGATGTGCTGGAGTCAACCGCGCTGTGAGAAAAAGTGGCGGATACTGGAACTCCCGCTCTTGCCGCGCAGAAAAGGCAAGTAGTTCCATTACCCAGACCGTCAAGTTGGGGTTCATGCCAAAACCGGCTAATCGCACCCGATTCGACCCCGGGATTTCCCTGTGGCACATCCTCTTTACTTGCAATATATTGTCAACAATCGATCATCAACACAATGTCTGCATCCCTCCCGCTCGCGCCCTCCGGCCCGCGCATCGACCGCCTGCCCAAGAGCACCTTCCGCCAGCACATCGCAGAGCGCCTGCGCGCCGCCATCCTGGCCGGTGAGCTGGGGCCGGGTGCGCCGCTGGTAGAGACCACGCTGGCGGCTCAATTCGCGGTCAGTCGCGGACCGCTGCGCGAGGCAATGCGCGAGCTGATCGAGGAAGGCCTGCTGGTGACGGTACCGTATACCGGCACCCACGTGATTTCGCTTTCGGTGAACGACATCCACGAGATTTATTCGATGCGTATCGTGCTCGAACGGTTTGCGTTCGAACAGGCCTGGGACCGACGCGATGCGCAGTTTCGGCGTGAGCTGCAGCGCCGCATGGCCGTGTTGACGGCCGCCATCGACGCCGGCGACGACCGCGCCAGCATTCAGGCCGAACTCGATCTGCATGGCTTGGTCTACGAAGCCAGCGGGCACAGACTGCTACAACGCAGTTGGTTCGGGCTGCGCGGTCGCCTGCAGTTGTACTGGGCCGCCCACCACCGGGCCCACGCCACGCGGGGTCCACGACGTGACGCGCACGACAGTTATGTGCAGGCCGCACTCGGACAAAGCCTGTCCGCCATGCTCGACGAGATCACCAATCACATGGGCCGCGGCGCCGAGCGCACTGAGGCATTCGTGCGTTTTGCCAACCCCTTCGATTTTCCAACCACCACCACAGGAGCCTTGACATGACAATCGACCGCAGAACCGCCTTGAACGGCATTGCCGCCAGCACGTTGGCGCTGGCAGTTCCATCCATTGCGCGCGCCCAGTCCGCCGGCACGCTGGACCAGATCAAGCAGCGCGGCAACCTACGCATCGGCGTGACGCAGGCCCCGCCCTGGTTCTCCAAGGACCCCAAGACCAGCGAATGGAATGCCGGCTTCGGCGTCTCGATGGGCAAGGCCATGGCTGCGGCACTAGGCGTCAAGCTCGAGACGGTCGAGGTGACCTGGGGCACTGCGATCGCAGCATTGCAGGCGAACAAGATCGACATCATGTACATGCTCGACGCCACGCCCGAGCGGGCCCAGGCGGTCGACTTCCCAGCCGCGCCGCTACTCTATTATTCGCTCGCAGTCTTGGCACGCGACGACCTGCAGGCCACCAACTGGAGCGACCTGGACAAACCCAGTGTGCGCATCGCCGTGCCCCAGGCGAGCAGCATGGACAAGTTCGTCAGCGAGAACACGCCCAAGGCGACGATCCAGCGTTTTCCCGGCAATGCCGAGGCCATCGCTGCCTTCCAGGCCGGCCGTGCCGACGCCGTCTGCCTGTTCCACCCGCCCCTGCTGGTGGCCCGCAAGGCTCTGGGAACCGGTAAGATCATGGTACCGAAACCGGCCAAGTTCCAAGCCTCCAGCGCCGCGCTGCGCAAGGACGACAAGCCCTTTCGCGATTTCGTCGATAACGCCTTCGCCACCCATTACAAGAGCGGCCAGACACAGAAGTGGTACGAGGAATTCTTGGTCAGCTTCGGCCTGGACCCAAAAGCCTCGCCTGCCGTCATGAAGGAAATGCTCTGAGCCACGACGTCGGAATGCAGGCCATGGACTCGTCCGTGCAACTTCTGCCGCCCGGGCAAAGCGGCCAAACCGCTTTGCCCTGAGCACCACCGGGCAGCACCGCAGTATGTACCAGTGGGATTTCACACCGGTCCTGGCCAACTCCGGTATGTTGGCAGCGGGCCTGGCCAATACGCTCAAGGTCACCGGCACTGCGCTGGCCCTGGGCGTACCGTTCGGCCTGGGTCTGGCTCTGCTGCGGCTCTCGAGCTGGCGCGCACTGTCGCTGCCGGCGGGCTTTATCGTCGAGTTCTTTCGCACCACACCGCCGCTGGTACAGCTGTTTTGGTTCTTCTTCGCGCTGCCGATCCTGATCCAGGTCGAGATGACGCCCTTCGTCGCGGCAGCACTGACATTTTCGATTCAGTCTGCGGCCTTTTTCGCCGAGGTGTTCCGCGCCGGCATCGTGTCGATCGAACGGGGTCAAAGCGAGGCGGCGCGCGCACTCGGCATGACGGGCTCGCAGGCGATGCGCCGCGTCATCCTGCCGCAGGCGGTCAAGCGCATGATCCCGGCCTTCACGGAGCGGGCCATCGAGCTGATGAAGACCACGACGCTGGTAGCCACGGTGTCCTACGCCGACCTGCTGTTCCAGGCCAACGAACTGGCGCAGAAAACCTTCCGCCCGTTAGAGGTGTTCACGGTAACGGCATTGATCTATTTCACGGTGATCTATGCCGCCAGCCTGGTAGTGCACCGCATCGAACGCCGGATGGCCATCAGCGGCGAGACCACGGTGCATTGACGGACAAGCACGATGAACCACAACTGGAACTTCGACGCAGTCTGGGCCAACCCGGAGGCCCTGCTGGCCGGCGCCGCCGGCACGCTGCGCATCTTTACGATCTGCCTGGTGCTGGGGTTGTCGCTTGGCCTGCTGGTCGGGCTGGGCCGGTATTCGGTGCGCCAGTGGATTTACCTGCCGGCCAGCGCCTTCGTCGAGTTTTTCCGCAACACCCCAGTGCTGGTGCAGATCCTGTGGTTTTACTTCGCGCTGCCGATGCTGGTGCCGTTCGAGATCAGCCCGCTCATGGCGGCAGCGCTGGGCATCTCACTGAACTCGGCGGCGTTCTCGGGCGAGATCTTCCGCGGTGGCATCCAGTCGCTGGAGCGCAGTCAGTGGGAAGGTGCACAGGCGCTGGGTATGACGGATGCCCAGGCGATGCGCCGCATCATCCTGCCGCAGGCCATCAAGCGCATGCTGCCTGCGCTGACCAATCGCGCGATCGAGATCTTCAAGATGTCCACGCTTGCATCGGCCGTGGCCTACGTGGAACTGCTGCAGCAAGGCAAACTCATTGCATCGATCAACTACAACCCGATCGAGGCCTACACCGTGATCGCGCTGATCTTTTTCGCCTTCCTGTACCCGCTGGTGCAGGCGACCTATGTGCTCGAACGCAAGCTGCGCCAGGGCGATTGAGAGTACCGACCAGGCCCATGACAAGCGACACCGCCCTCCCCCTGCTGCGCGTCACCGGGCTGCGAAAGCACTTCGGCCGGGACGAGATCATCCGCGGCATCGACCTCGATGTCGCGCCCGGTGACCGCATCGCCATCCTCGGCGCCTCGGGCTCGGGCAAGAGCACCCTGCTGCGCTGCCTGAACTTCATGGAGCGTCCCACGGCCGGGCGCATTGTGCTCGGCGGCAAGGTCATCGGCACCGAGCGCAGTGGGCACGACGGCAAGATTGAGGTCAGCTACTCGGAGAGCGAACTGACCCGGGTACGCCAGCGCGTGGGCATGGTGTTCCAGCAGTTCAACCTGTTCCCGCACATGACGGCGCTGGGCAACGTGATGGAGGGCCTGCGCACTGTCAAGGGAATGGCGCGCGATGCGGCTGCGGCCAAGGCGCAAGGGCAATTGGCGCGGGTCGGCCTGGAGGACAAGGCAGACGTCTACCCGTCCCGCCTGTCGGGCGGCCAGAAGCAACGCGTGGCAATCGCCCGGGCGCTGGCAATGGAGCCCGAACTGCTGCTGTTTGATGAACCCACCTCGGCGCTGGATCCCGAATTGGTGGGCGAGGTGCTGCGCACCATCCGCACTTTGGCTGAGGAAGGACGCACGATGCTGCTGGTGACACACGAAGTCGGGTTCGCTTACCACTTCGCGAATCGCGTCCTGTTCATTGCCGACGGCGTGATCCACGAGCAAGGTTCGCCGGATGAGGTTTTGAAGCACCCGCAACAGGCCAGAACCCAGGCCTTCTTGGCACGACACAACGAATTTCAATTTTGATCAGGACGCATTCCATGACCTTCCCCTCCAGCGAGAGCTCCCAAGGCTACGCCGCCGACCCACGTAACGACGCGGTCCTGGTCTACGTGAATGGCGAGTTCTTCCCCCGCAATGAAGCCCGAGTATCGGTTTTCGACAGCGGCTTCGCCCTTGGGGACGGCATCTGGGAAGGCCTGCGCCTGATCAAGGGCAGCATCATCAGCCTGCAGGCACACCTGGACCGGTTGTTTGAAGGCGCCACGTCGATCTCACTCGACATCGGCATGGACCGCAAGGGGGTGGAGCAGGCGCTGTGGCAGACCCTGGAACGCAACGGCATGACTGATGGCGCACACATGCGCCTGATGGTCACGCGTGGCACCAAGCGCACGCCAAACCAGGATCCGCGCTTCGTGATCGGCGGCGCCACCATCGTCATCGTCGCCGAATACAAGACACCAAAACCCGAGACCCGCGCCCGCGGCCTGTCGCTGATGACATCGACCTTCCGCACCAGTGGCCCCGATGTGTTCGACCTGCGGCTCAATTCGCACAGCCGGCTCAACCTAATCCAGGCGCTGATTCAGGCGATCAACATGGGCGCCGACGAGGCGCTGATGCTCGACCCCCGCGGCTTTGTTGCCAGCTGCAACAGCACCAACTTCTTCATCGTGCGCGGCGACGATGAACTGTGGACATCGACGGGTCTGTACAGCTTCAAGGGCATCACGCAGGCCAATGTCGCCTCCGCCTGGCGCGCTGCAGGCAAGGTGGTGCGCGAATGCGACTTCACGCTGGCCCAGGTCTACTCGGCCAGAGAGGCCTTTGTCACCGGCACGCTCGGTGGCGTGACACCGGTGACAAGGATCGACGGTCGAGTGATCGGTGACGGCAAGCCGGGGACCGTGACGGCTCAGGCCAGCAGCCTGTATCTGGGCGCTGCCTCCAGAGCCTAAGAGCGCCTTCCTGTGCAGCGGCAGCGACAGGCTGAGCAGGAAGCCGGCCTGCGCCCTTTAGCAAAGGCGGCGGGCTTAGTGGTGTGGTCGGCGAGCAGCTTTACTGCGCGCAATGAGGAACGGCATGAATCACTCAGACCCGTCGGTAAGATTCGTGTCAAAACCGGCCACTTCGACATATTCCTATAGCGGGCGCGGCTTGCAGGTCGACATTGTTCAAGCTCCACATCAGCTGGAAACCATCGTTAAAGCTTGAAATCGAGGTGTATCTGAAACATTCGATATCAAGACACCTCTGCTAGCGGGGATTTTTGGCCTACCGCTAGCATCTTGAGGTGATGTGGCGGGTTTTGACACGAATCTTACTGTCGAGCCCATCAGGCTTGCACCAGATCCAGGTAGTCCCGCCGGGTCTCTGGCGAAACCGCCGCTAGCACCTGGTCGTACGCGGTCTTGTGCAGCGCCATCAGGCGGGCCGACGCCACCGTTCGGGAGCGACAGAACCAGTGGCAGCTGTGCTGGAACAACATCAGTTCGGCGGTGAGGCGAAAGGCCTGGTCGCGTCGCACGAGTTGGTCGTCGTTGCGCAGCGAGGTATCGAAACCCTTGGCGTGTACTTTCAGCAGTGTGCGCAGGTCGAACGTGCTGGCCGGGAACAGGCGGGTGGCGAACGGCACCGCCACGGGCCAGCGGCTCACCCGCGTGCGCTCACCCCATACCTCGTGGAGGTCATCGGCAAGCCGGGCCAACTCCTCCCGCACAGCGGCCTCGATGCTTTCCAGATTGCTCCAGATCGGCGCGC
>CANHZX010000087.1 GCA_947465215.1 Betaproteobacteria bacterium
ACTGATTATGCTTATGGCAGGCAATGATTACCAAAATGGCAAGTGTATCGCCATCAATAAAGCGTAAACTAATAAAAAGGGCATAAATCCCCCCCCCCCCTTTCGTCGACCTTACACGACGGAAATCGAGGAAATTATGACCGAGTCCGAAGAAAAGATTTACGCCAAGATGGATGCCATCGAGTATGAACTGGCCAATCTGCGGCAAGGCTATCTGATCGTCAACGAGCGCTACAACACCGCGCTCAGTTCTCTCAAAGCGCTGACCCAGCATTCCACGGCGGCCGCGCAAAAGGCGGCCAAGGCTGCACAGAACGCCAAATTGGCGACGAACCGGGCTGCTGATGCCGCTCGGCTGGCGGCGGATAATGCCGTTGTTTCGGCGGCAGAAGCCGCTGCTGAAGCGGCGCAAGCTGCCGCCGAAGCAGCGGCCGAAGCTGCAGCGGCAGCAGCGTCGGCGGCGTCGGCTGCCGCAGCCGCCGCCGCACAACAGGCGGAACAAACCGCGATGCAGGCATCGAGCGCGGCGGCCGAGGCCGCCGGATTAGCCTCGCAAGCCGCAGCCGAAGCCGTGAAACTCTCCAACGCCGCATCGGCATCGGCGCGTCGGGCACGCGGACAATAAACCCGCAGACTGGCCGATGAACGAAAGCGCCTGAAGTTACTCGCCGGGCAAAAAAGAACATATCAAAAGAGCCGTAAACGATGAACTACGATGAAGACCAGCTATCCACACTGTATGCCAAGCTGGATGCCGTTGAGCATGAGTTGGAGACCCTGCGGGGGGGAACTCTGGTTCTCAACGACCGCTACAACACCGCTATCCGCTCCCTGAAAAAGCTTACCGAGCAGACGAAGGTGGCGGCACTAAAAGCCGCCGGGGCCGCACTGAACGCCAAGGCTGCAGCTGACCGGGCTACAGTGGCTGCAAGGCTGGCGGCCGACATTTCTGCCATTGAAGCGTCTGAAGCCGCGGCGGAGGCGGCTCAATCCGCAGCAGAGGCGGCTGCCGATGCCGCCGCCTCTGCTGCAGCGGCAGCAGCCGCAGCAGCAACAGCCGTGGCGGAGCAAGCTGAAAAAACCGCGATTGAGGCAGCGAAAGCTGCTGGCGAAGCCGCCACTGCAGCTTCGCAGTCAGCAGCCGAAGCGGTTACGCTGTCGAACGAAGCTTCCGCCTGGGCAAAACGCGCCCGCGAACAATAATTCAAACGGCCGGCGGTAGATCCGCCGCCGCAGCCTCCACTGACCCGGTCGTTCCGGTCCGTGCGGCAGACAGGTAAACTCCGTCGTCTGCCCACCTATGCCGATCCCATTCCAATGACCATCACGCGCATCGAATCCGCCGTCGAACACATCAAACCGGAACGTGCAGCGGACGCTTATGCCGGTCAGGAAAGCCTGACCTATGTGCGCTGCAAGGTCAGCACCAGCGACGGCATTACCGGCTGCGGTGTCACCGGCCGTTTTCTGTCGGCGGAAGTCGCCCACCTGCTCAACGGCGGTTTCGCCGAAACGGTGAAAGGACTGGATCCGCTCGACATTGAAGCGATAACCTTGGCGCTGGCAAAAAAATTCAACCCGCGGCAATCGACCGGGGTATTTATATCGGCGATGTCGGCGCTGGACCTCGCCCTGTGGGACATCAAGGGCAAGCTGCTCAATCAACCCGTCGCGCGGCTGATCGGCGGGGCGCGACACGCAGTGTCTGCCTACGCCACAGTCGGCCTGCCTGCCTTCACCGAAACCGAACTGATTCATGCCTGCACCACCGCCCTTGCCGCCGGATTTCATGGCGTCAAGATCCTGGTCGGCGCCGGACGCAGCATTAGCGAAGATGCGCAGCGCATCCGCGCGGTCCGCGCCGCCATCGGCCATGCGCCGCTGATGCTCGACGCCAACTGTGCCTATACCGTCGCCGAGGCCAAACGCCTCGCGGCGATGGTCAGCGACTGCGACATTGCGTTCTTTGAAGAGCCGGTGCGAGGCAATGACATCGCCTCGCTGGCGGAACTGCGGCGCGCAATTTCCATTCCCCTGGCCTCGGGCCAGATGATCCAGTCGCCGGTCTGGTTCCGTGACGTACTGAACACCGGCGCACTCGACATCCTGCAACCCAACGCGGCATTCTGCGGCGGCCTGAGCGCGATGCTGCGCATCCTGGCAATGGCCGAAGCGCACGGCATCCCGGTCACCGGCGCCGGCGGCTATGAAGCGGCCAATCTGCCGGCGATGGCCGGCCACGCGCACGGCGGGATGCTCGAAGTGCATGGCGCGCATGCCGCGCTGCGCACGCGGTTTGCAACGCATCCGGACTTTCGCGAAGGCAGTCTGCATGTTGCCGACACGCCGGGTCTGGGCTTCTCGCTGCGCGACTGAGCGCAATCGCAGCGGCCGTTATAATGGCCGTGCAGCCCGCCAGCACTCACCGAGGGAACAGACCGCATGACGGCGAAGATCACCGCGATGACCATACCCGCAAGACTGCCGGCAGTCATTCTGTTTGCTGAAACCCGCGGTTTCACGCGGACTTCGGCGATGCTGCAGCCGGATGTCGTGCTGAAACAGGTGGCGGCGTTTTTTGATCTGGTGCACACCACTGTCGAACGCAACGGCGGCACTGTGCACAACATACTGAACGACACGCTGATGGCTTTTTTTGTCGGCCCCGATCGCGCAAAGCAGGCGGTTCAGGCGGCGCAGGAAATCCAGCGCGACTTCGACGCCATCGAAGAAACATGGACACGCGACTTCGGCATCCGCGCCGCGGTCGCGATGGGCCTGCATGCGGGCGATGCGGTCATCGGCGTCGCCGGCTGCGCCCCTCTGATGGTCATCGGCGACAGCATCAGCATCGCGGCGCGCCTGCTGCACCGCGCACGTGCCGGGGAGTTCGTCCTATCGGCATCGGTGATGGAAGCGCTCGGAAATAACCGCACAGGACTTGAGGTTGAAGCGCTGCCGCCGCTGGAAATGACCCGGCGCGAACCGGTGCAGCTGTTTGGCGTACTGCGCGATGGGCGCCTCGACTTCACCTAACCCCCCCGATATATCGTAAATACTTGATTTAATTATTATTTTTTAAGGACACTCCATGAGCAATGCTGCGACGACTCCCGACAACCGCCGTTTCCCGCTGATCCCCGTCGACAAGCTGACGCCGGAACAGCAGGCGCTGACCGAGGCGATCAAATCTGGACCGCGCGCGAAACTGGCCAGTTCCGGCGCATCAAAACCCGGACCGCTGGGCGGACCGTTCAACGTCTGGCTGCGCAGCCCGGGCATCGGCAATCTGGTGCAGCAGCTCGGCGAGGAAATCCGTTTCCGCAGTTCTCTGGCCGGCAAGCTCAATGAACTGGCCATCCTCGTCACCGCGAGAAACTGGACTTCGCAATACGAATGGGTCGCGCACCACAAGCTCGCGCTCGAAGGCGGTCTGGATCCGAAAATCGCTGAAGCCATCGCAGAGGGACAACGACCGGCCGGCATGGATGCCGACGAAACGCTGGTCTATGAATTCTCTTCCGAACTGCAGCAGACCCAGGGCGTCAGTGACGCCATGTATGCGCGCGCCGTGGCCCGTTTCGGTGAACGCGGCGTGGTCGACCTGATTTCGGTCAACGGCTTCTATGTGCTGGTGTCGATGTGCCTGAACGTCGACCGCACGCCGGTGCCGCCGGGCACACCGCTGCCGCTGCCCTCTCTGAAAAAATAACATGGCGGTGATTTACGAGGCGCGGCACTTTGTGCTGCGCACGCTGGATCAGCCGCATGTGTCGCGCAGCGACGGCGGCCACATCGTCATTGATCCGAAAATTGCCGTTGAAGACCGTACGCATCTCAATCGGGAACAGGCGGTCGAACTGGTCAAGCTGACCATGGCCTGCGGCGAAGCGATGAAAACCGTGCTCACGCGCAAGGGCATTGCCATCGGCCGTATCAACTACCAGGACAATGGCAACTGGCGCGCTGAATTGCATGTGCATCTCTACGGGCGCGCGCAGAGCGCCACGCTGCAACCCTTCGGTCATGCACTGGCGTTTCCGCCGACGCGTGAGGCCTTTCGCGAGAAGATGGGCAATCTGGAAGCGCTGCGCGACGACGACATCATCGAACTGCGCGCGGAAATCATTCGCCTGCTGGCGAGCGACAAATACCGCGACTTCTAGCGGACCGTCAGCCGGGCGTGGCGCCCGAGGATTTGACGACCTCGCCCCACTTCTTGATTTCCAGAGGCATGATGCGGTTCAGTTCGTCCGGCGTACCAGCGGTGACTTCAACACCCTGATCAGCCAGCCGTTTGCTGATTTCCGGCAGGCGCAGCGATTTGGCGAAGCCGTCATGAATGCGCAGCGTGGTTTCGCGGGGAATGCCGGCGGGCCCGAGCAGCGCATACCAGCCGCTGGTTTCAAACCCTTTCAGCGTTTCGCCGATCGCCTGCACATTGGGCAGCGCATCGGTACGTTTGGCGCTGCACACGCCGATCGCGCGCAGCCGGCCGCTCTCGATGAACGGTTTCGCCGCGAGCAGCGTATTGACCTGGAACTGGATGTGTCCGGCAACGAGATCGGTCAGCGCCTGACCGGCACCCTTGTACGGAATATTCACGGCATCAATCTTCGCCATCGACTTCAGCATCTCCACGGCGAGATAGGCGGAATTGCCGGCGGCAGTGCCGGCAGTCAGCTGACCCGGTCGCGCCCTGGCCAGTGCAATGAATTCCTTGACGTTGTTGACCGGCAATGAGGGATGCACGACCAGCACGGTCGTGGTCAATCCAAGCTGGCTGATCATGGTGAAATCCTTCACTGGATCGAAGGGCACTTTTTTGTACAGCGTCGGGTTGATCGCGTGCGGCGTGGTGGCGATCACCATGGTGTGGCCGTCGGGGGCCGAACGCGCAACAAACTCGGTACCGATCATGGTCGCGCCGCCCGCGCGGTTCTCGATGACGATCTGCTGGCCGAACTGTTTGGTGAGTTCCGGGCTCAGCAGCCGCGCCAGAATGTCGGTGCCGCCGCCGGGCGCAGCCGGGACCACCAGACGGATCGGCCGGGAAGGAAAAGCCTGCGCCACCGCCACAACACTCACCGTCAGCAGCAAGGCGGCAGTCATCGCACGGCCGACCATCATTTTTGTTTTTTTCATGCCGGCATTCTCCCCGAAACCCGTTACATATTTATTGTGATGCGCTTGCGACATCATTCCGGCTGGATGCCGGCCTCACGGATCAGCTTCGCCCATTTGCTCATCTGGGTGTTGAAGAAGGCGGTGAATTCAGCCTGCGAATCACCCACTGCATCGGCGCCCTGCAGGCGCAACTGTTCGCGGGATTCCGCTGCGGTAATGATGCGCGCGATTTCAGCATTGAGCTTGGCCATCACCGGCTTGGGCACGCCCGAGGGTACGGCCACGCCATAGAAGGACACCGCTTCAAATCCCGGCAGCGTCTCGGCAATTGCCGGCACATCGGGCAGCGTCGCGGTGCGCTTGGGCGAGCTGACGCCCAGTGCACGCAGCTTGCCGGCTTTCACATGCGGCAGCGTCGGCAGGATGGTGCCGAACATGCACGACACGCGACCGCCCAGCAGATCCAGCGTTGCCGGATTGGCGCCCTTGTACGGCACGTGAGTCATTTTCACGCCACCCATGCTGGCCAGCAATTCGGCGGCGAGATGCGTGGTTGAACCGTTGCCGCCGGATGCGTAGATGATGTTGCCCGGCTTGACCTTGGCCAGCGCCAGCAGCTGTGCAATGTTGTTGGCAGCAACGCCGGGATGGGTCACCAGCAGGTTCGGTGAAAACGCCAGGTTGATCAGCGGCTGCAGGTCTTTTGCCGTGTTATACGGCAGTTTTTTCTGCAGCATCGGATTAACCGCTGTGCTCAGGGAAACCATCAGCATGGTGTGGCCGTCAGCCGGTGCGCGCACCGCGAGTTCAGTGCCGATCACGGTACCGCCGCCGGGACGGTTGTCGACCACCACCTGCTGCCCCCAGACTTCACTCAGCTTGACGCCGACCATGCGCGCCAGCTGGTCGTTGGGCCCCTGCGGTGCAAACGGCACAATCATGCGCAGCGGCCGGCTGGGAAAGGATGCTGCGGAATCCGTTGTCTTGGTCTGCGCGGCCAGTGCGGGGATTGCGCAGCAAGCGGCGATCAGCGCAGCGATCAGGCCACGAAGCATTGTCATTCCGGTGTTCATGCAGCCTCCCCATGCCAGCTGTTCATTTTTTGTCATAAACCGTTTTCGGCAGAATGCGGTAATTGGCGCTGGCCTTGCAGGCCAGCGCACCATCCTCGCCGTAGACCTCGGCTTCGGTGAACATCACGCTGCGGCCGCGCTTGACCACGCTGCCCTTGCAGATGATTTCGCCTTTGGCCGGCGCCAGAAAATTGAGGGTCATGGTCATCGTTGCCACACCCATCTCGAGTTCAATCAGTGAACGAACCGCCTGCGACATCGCGGCATCGATGATCGCGGCCACTGTGCCGCCGTGCACTTCGCCGCGGCTGTTGCCGAGATGGGGCTGGAAGGACAGTCGTACCTGGGAGCGGCCGTCTTCAAGACTGTCGAGGTGAAAGCCGAGATGGATGTAGAGCGGTACCGTGGAACGCCATTGCGGCGCGGGCGATGATTTTGCGGTCATGGTGTTCGTCAAAATGGTCGTCAAAAATGCAGTGTCCCGATGTTACACCGGGGCCGGCCCGGGCTGAGGGCTTGAGTCCACCGATTGCCTGGCGCATGATGCCGTCAGGAACTCAACCGGGGGGGAGCCCATGAAAATCAAACGCATCGAACATGTCGGCATCGTCGTTCGCGACGTCGAAGCCAGCCGCAAATTATGGGAAGGCTGTTTCGGCATCAAGCTCGGCGGCACGGAAGACAATGCCACGCGCCGGCTGGCGCTGTATCCGGTCGGGGATTCGATGGTCGAACTGATCGCCGGCCTGACGCCCGACAGCAAGCAGGCCAAACTGATTGCCGAGGGCAAGGGCGGACTCAATCATGTCTGCCTCGAAGTCGACAATATCGACGAGGCACTGGCGGAACTCAAAGCCAAGGGCATTCCGCTGCTCGACCAGGTGCCGCGCATCGGTCATGCCGGCTGCCGCATCGCTTTTCTTGATCCGTCGGCGACGGAAAACTGTCTGATTGAACTGGCGGAGTTACCTGCTGGCGGCGCGCAACACTGACATGCGATCACTGTCAGCGCCGGCGTTGCCCCTGCTCGCCGCGGCGACCGACTTATGATGAATACGAGGCGGAGCGTCGCAAAACCGGGGTGGCGCCGGGCGCCCGCTGATCGACCCTGCCGCTTATTTTTTTAACGCGGCCTGCAGCAGTTCAGCGACCACTTCATTGACCGGAAGTTTGCGTTCCGCAGCGAGTGCGTTCACCTGCGCGACGAGATCACGGTTCAGTTTGACCGCAAACGGAATCAGCCCGGCGGCCTGATCCAGGCGGCGCTGTTCGCGACGATCGGGCACTGCTGCGGCGGTGATGCCGAAACGATCCGGCGTCGCGGCTTTTTTCATCTTGTTGACGATTTTCAGTGCAGTGTGTTTTTGCAGTTCGCTAGGCTTCATGGTCATGAGGGCCGGCTCCGGATTCAGGGCATTGCAGAAATCAGAAATGGCAAGGCCGCGCAATCAGCGCGGCCCCGGAAAACATTGCTGTGGGTTATTGCGGCGCTTGCGGGCCGCCGCCACCGTTGCCGCCATTGCCGCCGTTACCACCATTTCCACCACCGCCTCCGCCGCCGCGACGTTTGCCCGGACGCTTGTGGAATTTCTTGCCGCCACCACCGCCACCGCCGCCTCCACCGCCGCCCTGGTTTTTACCTTGGCCCTGCGGGCGTCCGCCGCCCATTTTGGGCTGCTGGCCGCTGCTCATAACGCCCATGCTGCGGCGCTGCTGGGGATCCGGCGCGCCGGGGCGATTGCCCGAAGCGAGCGCGATCTCGAGTTCATTGAGTTCGTCCCACTCGGCATCCGTACGATTGCGATCGGGGATGGCCAGCAGCTCCTGCATGCGCTGGCGCGGAGAAACGGGGTTCTGGGGTGGTTGCGAATCGTTCATAGGGCAGCATTATCGCACTGTACGCGCCAACCTTCAATTAAAACAACAGCTTAGCGTACCGCCCCTCGCCAAGCCGTTGATTTTGTAGCCCCTCCGCCCCGATCACCCCAGCGCCTGGAGCACCAGAGCGTGGAGCAACTGGCGGTGGTAGTAGCGAATGGCGCCCGGAGCGTGGGCCATGAACACCGTCACCAGCTCCTCGGCAGGATCCACCCAGAAATAAGTGCCGGTCGACCCCGCCCAGTGAAATTCGCCGGCTGTGCTGGGCATGCCGCCCCGTCCGGCGCTGCGCCGGACCGCCACGCTGAGGCCGAAACCATAACCGCGGATATTGGGATAGTCGTTGAGCATGGACAGATCCACTTCCGGACCGAGGTGGTCGCTGGTCATGAATTCCACGGTCTTGCGTGACAGCACGCGCACACCGTCGAGCTCACCGCGGTTGAGCAGCATCTGCGCAAATCGCAGGTAGTCGGCCGCTGTGGAAATCGCACAACCGCCGCCGCAGTCGAATTTGTGCGGCGTGGTGCCGTCGCGCAGTGTCTGCGGCTCGCCGCTCACCGGATCTCGCGGCAGCGCCTTCGCGTAACGCGACACCTGATCGGCGGGCACCGTGAATACGGTATCGCGCATGCCCAGCGGCTTGAACAGCCGCTCATCGAGATAACGCGACAGCGGCACCCCGGCAACCGCTTCCACCGCGAGGCCCAGCACATCGAGGCCCAGGCTGTATTCCCAGTTGGAACCCGGCTGGTAATGCAGCGGCAGGGTCGCGAGCTGGGCAAGGAATTCATTGCCGTTCCAGCGCGAGGATGCGGCATCCGAGGACGCCGGATAGCGTTTGTAAATCGCCTTTTCACCGCGGCCGTAGCTGAGACCCGCGGTATGACGCATCAGGTCTTCAATGGTCATTTCGCGCACGGCCGCTTCAGTCGGCGCGCCTGATGCACCGTCGCACAGCGGCGGATTGACGCGCATACCGGCAAGTTGCGGCAGGTAATGGCGCACCGGTTGATTGACAGCCATGCGACCTTCTTCACAAAGCATCAACGCGCCGACGGTGACCAGCGGCTTGGTCATCGACGCGATACTGAATAGGGCATCGGCCGGCATCGCGGTTTTCGCTGCAGGATCGAGGTAACCGAAAGTTTCGCTGTAAGCGAGTTTGCCGCGGCGAGCGATCATCAACACTGCCCCGGGCAATGCATTGCGCTTCACTTCGTCCTGCAGGGCGGCGGCGATACGCGGCAACCGGTCGGCGGCGAATCCCAGCGACTGCGGCTCGGCGCGCGGCAGCGGCCGCGTCATAGTCTCAGGCTTGTTCATGCAGTTTCCTTAATAGTGCGGGGGAATTTCATGCGCCGGCCCGGCAGTATCCGGCGGCAGGCTGCGCTGCAGCTGCAGGCGCAGATCGCGAACCAGTTGCTCGAGATCAGAGATGCGTTGCTGCTGCCCGGCCACGGTGCGGTTGAGTTCTTCGAGCAGGTCTTCGTTGAAGCTCAGCTTGATTTCAATTTCGGCGAGGCGGGATTCGTCCATGGATTGCACCTATTCCGGCGCGCGCACGAGGATGCGCACCCCTTCGCATTCGACCTGCTGGCCGGCACGGATCTTCGCCGTCTTGCGACTCTCGGGCTGCCCGTCGACGGTAACAACGCCGGCGGCGACCAGCTGTTTGCCGCGCCCGCCGCTGTCGGCAACGCCAACCAGCTTCAGCAGGTCGCAGAGGCGCACATGGTCATCGCGCAGTCTGAATTCACGGGTTTGCAAGGAAAGGTCGCTTCTTTACGATGAAACGCCGATGATACTGGAACGGCAACACCGGGAACCATGTCGCAGCACCGTGTTCGAACGTTGATGGCAACCAAAACCACGAACCCCGCGTTGAATCTTCATGAATAAAACCCTTCGATCTGTTGTTGCGGCTTGTTTTGCCGGCACCATACTGCTCGGCGCGGGTTGCAGCACAACCCCGCCGTCGCCGCCGGACGACAAGGTCGCCATCACGCCGGCGCCGGCCGCACCGCCCGCTGCGGCACCCCAAGCGCCTCCTGCCGCTCGCGTAGCGCCGATCGTTGCGGCAGCGCCCGTCACTGAACCACCGAAACCCGACAAGCCCGCAGCCAAAACACCGGTCAAACCGGCCGTCGTACTGCCGCCCAAACCGCAGGCTGCCACACCGGCACCGGCAACCCCGACGCTGGCACTGGATACGCTGGAACAGCGCCTGAAAGACACCACCGCAATCGGCGTATTCACCAAGCTCACGCTGAAAAACCAGGTCGATGATCTGCTCGACCGCTTTCGCGCCTACTATGAAGGCCGCGGCGGTTTGACGATCCCGCAACTGCGGCAACACTACGAACAACTGCTGGCAAAAGTACATGGCCTGCTGAAAGACGGAGATCCCGCACTGGCAAGTGCTGTCGTCAATTCGCGCGAAGCGATTTGGGGCGTTCTGACCGATCCGGCAAAATTTGCCAAACTCTGACAAAAGGCTCTGCACCATGAACCCGTTCTTCCAGCCTCCCGCACGACAGCGGCACCGTCTGTTGCTGACACTGTTATTGCTGGGCATGGCACCGGCTTATGCCGCTGACAACAGCGCACTGGCCAAAGACCTGACCGCATCCATCGCCCTGCTCGGTCTGCCCTGCGGCCAGGTGATCAGTGTTTCGCCGCAAGGCGAGCGTGACAATCTGGCCACCTGCAGCGACGGCAACCGCTACCGGGTTTATGTCAACGCGCAGGGCCGCGTCGCCGCTGAAAAACGCTGAGTACGGCCGGGACCAGCCGGTAAAAGCGTTCCTGAACGCTGTGGCGGAAAACGCTGGCGAATACGTGGACTTTCGCGGGTTTTCAGGCGGGGGTTGACGCTATCATGGCGCCTCTTCCACCGCAGGAAAGTCCGGCCATCATGTCCAACGCTGCAAAAACTCAGCTCTCTTCCGCCGATCGCGCAACACCCCACTTCACCAGTGCCGCAGCACCATCGGCCTTGCGCATGATGCTGGCACTGGAGGATTTTGAAGCGCCGGCGCGCCGCTATATCCCGCGACCGATTTATGGTTATGTCGCCGGCGGCGTCGAGCGCAATGTGACGCTGAACTGGAACCGCTCGGTATTTGATGACCTTGCTCTGGTGCCGCGTCAGCTGGTCGGTGTTGCGCAGCGTACGCAGAAAACCACGCTGTTCGGCGTCACCTACGATTCACCCTTCGGCATCGCGCCGATGGGCGGCACATCCCTCGCCGGCTATAACGGCGACCTGTCGCTGGCCTGTGCCGCGGCGTCCGCGAATGTGCCGATGATTCTCAGCGGCGCCTCGCTGACCGCACTGGAGAAGGTACGCGATGCCAGCCCGCGCCATACCTGGTTCCAGGCCTATCTGCCCGGCGAGGAAGAAGCGATCACCAAACTCGTCGAGCGCGTGACCAAGGCCGGTTACGACACGCTGGTGCTGACGGTGGACATTCCCGTCGGCTCCAACCGCGAAAACAATGTGCGCAACGGCTACAACGCGCCGCTGCGCCCCAGCCTGCGCCTCGCGCTGCAGTGCCTGGCTCACCCGCGCTGGCTTTTCGGCACGGCGCTGCGCAGCTACTTCAACCACGGCATGCCGCATTTCGAAAACATGGGCAAGCAGCGCACGCCGCTGGTGTCGCGCACCGCCGTACGCGAACGCGCCAACCGCGACCATCTGAACTGGGAGCATGTCGCGCTGATGCGCCGGCTGTGGAAAGGCAAGCTGGTGATCAAGGGCATCCTCGACAAGCGCGATGCCGTGATCGCCCGTGAACACGGCGCCGACGGCATCATCGTATCCAACCACGGCGGCCGCCAGCTGGACTCGGGAACTTCGCCACTGCGCGTGCTGCCCGGCATCGTTGCCGCATCCGGCGACATGACGGTGATGATGGACAGCGGCGTGCGTCGGGGCACCGATGTGCTGAAAGCCCTGGCACTGGGGGCAAAATTCGTGTTTGTCGGCCGCCCGATGCTTTACGCCGCAGCGATTGGCGGCGAAGCCGGCGTGCGCCATGCGCTGACGCTGCTGCATGCTGAAGTCGACCGCGACATGGC
>CANHZX010000088.1 GCA_947465215.1 Betaproteobacteria bacterium
TCAGCGAAATCATCACGCTATGCGGCGGCGTCAATGTGTTTGCCGGATTGGGGGCGCTGACGCCGGAAGTATCGCGTGAGGCGCTGCTCGCGGCGCGACCAGATATCGTCCTTGGCGGCAGTTCTGCTGATACTCCGGCAGCTTTTGCAGCGCGCTGGGCGGCCTTGCCGCCGCCGTTTAACGGATGGACAGCGCGTCATCTGCCGGCTGATCTGATACAGCGGCCGACGCCGCGTATTGTGGAGGGGGCGCGCCGGTTGTGCACCCATCTTGACGCGGTGCGGGACGTGCGGCGCTGAGACTGTTGCGGCTGAGGTTCAGCTCGGTTTGCTGCCCTGCTGCCAGTGCACATCACTGCCGCCGCCGGCGCGGTTGAGCACGCGCGCCAGCACAAACAGCAGATCGGACAGCCGGTTCAGGTATTGAGCCGGCAGAGTCTGCAATTCTTCATTTTGCCGCAGGCTGACCAGCGTACGTTCTGCACGCCGGCATACCGTGCGTGCGACATGTGCCAGCGCCGCGGCACGGCTGCCGCCGGGGAGGATGAATTCGCGCAGCGGTGGCAGGTCGGCATTGAAGCGTTCGATCAGCTCGTCGATGCGCGCGAGGTGGGCTTCACTGACCAGCGTATGGCCCGGCAGGCTCAGTTCGCCGCCGAGATCGAACAGGTCGTGCTGTATGCCGACCAGCGCTTCGCGAACCGCGTCGGGCAGCGTCTCGGTGAGCAGCAGGCCGATATTGCTGTTGAGTTCATCGACATCGCCCATGGCGGCCACCCGCGGCTGATCCTTGGCGATGCGCTCGCCGGAAGACAGTCCGGTACTGCCATCGTCGCCGGTGCGGGTCACAATTTTGGAAAGCCGGTTAGCCATTGGGAAAATCCTGAAGGGAGGCGCATTATAAGCGCACCCGTGCATGTCGCGGGGGTGCGTGTTAATCTGATTCAGCAGCCATCAAGATGCCGGCATCGGACGAATGAGGAGGCCCGTATGTTCAAGCACGTGCTGATCTATACCGACGGTTCCAAGCTGTCGCGCAAGGCGCTGGTCACCGGCATCAAAATCGCCAAAATGGCCTCCGGGCGCATCACACTGCTCTATGTGCTGCCCCGTCTGGACCCGATGATTTTTGCCGAGGGCTATGTGCCGGAGCCCGAGTGGATGGACAACTACGAGAGCACTGCGCGCGACAGCGCCAAAGCTTATATCGAGCGTGCGGAAATACAGGCTGCAAAATCCAGTGTGACTTGCAGCTCGCGCCTCGCGGTTACCGACCGGCCGTACAAGGAAATCATCGCGACAGCGCGTTCACGCAATTGTGATGCCATTGTCATGCCTTCGCGCGGGCGCAAGGGATTGACCGCGGCTCTGCTCGGCAGTGAAACCATGGAAGTGCTGACACGCTGTACACGGCCGGTGATTGTTGTCCGCTGAAATTAATTCAAGTATTTGATTTAATTTAATTTTCTTCGGCAGAGTCTTTGTATTGCGGAAAATAAATCGCGTTGAATGCCGGGTCCTGCAGCGCATCGGCAATGGCCTGCAACGCATGATCTTCGGTGCGGTGAAAATGCTGTGAACCGATGATGTCCCGCAGCCCGGTATTTTCCATCACGCTCAACACCTGACGTTTTAAACCGCTGAACACCAGGGCAACGCCGTTGTCGCGCAGGCGATGTGCGAGGTGGCGGATCATTTCTTCACCCGAGGCGTCGAGTTCATTGATGGCGTCGCCGACGATCAGGATGTGGCGCGCCTGCGGATGCCGTGCGACCTGTTCGAGGATGATGTCTTCGAAGTAGGGTACGTTGGCAAAAAACAGTGAGCCGTCGTAACGGATGGCGATCAGCTTTTCGCTGGTCGGCAGATTGAACAGCTGCGCATCACGCAGCGTACCGTCGGCGTGCCGGCCGAGCACGGCGACGCGGGGTCGCATGGTGCGGTACAGATAAAGAATGATCGCCAGTGCGGCGCCGACGAGAATGCCGTTGTCGAGATGCGGTGCGAAGCTCAGCGTGGCGACGAAGGTGACGACGGCGGCGATGCCGTCATGGCGGTGCGCCTGCCAGGCGTGCCGGATTGCGCTGAAATTCACCAGATTCACCACTGCCAGCATGATGATCGCAGCCAGCGCCGCCTGCGGCAGGTGGTAAAGCAGCGGCGTCAGCAGCAGCAGTGTCAGCAATACGATTGCCCCCGCGACTACTGATGACAGGCCGGTCATTGCACCCGTCGATAGATTGACCGCCGACCGCGAAAAGGAGCCGCTGACCGGGAAGGACTGGAACAGGCTGCCGACGATGTTGGCCAGACCCTGGCCGATCAGTTCCTGGTCGGGATCAATACGCTGCTTGGTACGCGTCGCCATCGACTTGGAAATGGAAATGGCCTCCATGAAGCCGACCAGCGCGATGATCAGCGCGGTCGGCAGCAGCTTCAGCAGTGTGTCCCATCTCAGCTGCGGCAGCGCCGGCTCGGGAATGCCCGCGGGAATGCTGCCGACCACTTCGCCGCCGCCGCTCAGCAGTACGCGGCCGTTGTCGATTTTCGAGATGATCCAGCGGCGGCCATCGGTCTGTACGCCGGCAGGAACAGTGCCGGCGAGCTGGAATTCGGTGGCGGCCGTTTCCTGGATACCGGTAAAACGCAGGCGCCGCACTTCTGCAAAACGCAGGCGCCGTTCGGCCTCGACGGTACGCAGTTCCAGACGTAGAAATTCCAGGTCGGCATTGAGCATGATCAGCCGCGGATGATCGGTGCCGTCGCTGGCGGCCAGTGCGCCGATTTCAGCGGATTTTTCAGTGACCTCGGCGCGCAGCTCGCCGCTGCGCAGGGTCAGCGCTGACAATGAATCGATGACGTTGCGGACCTGATGATCACGGAACAGGGTGGCGTCGATTGAGGCGTTGCGTTCGAAATCGGTGGTCCAGCTCAAAGCGGTGGTGATCGCCACGGCAATCAGCACGCCGGGCCACAGCGGGCGGTAACGCCGCACCGCAATCATTATTGCCAGCGCGAGCAGCCCCATCGCCAGTGTCGGCCAGTGCGTGTCGCCAATCCGCAGCAGCACATCCCAGACGTCCGCGAGGAAGCGGTCGGAGCGGGCGCTGTGCACGCCGAGCAGTTTGTTGAACTGCGACAGCGCAATGATGATGGCGGCGGCATTGGTGAAACCGACAATCACCGGGTGCGACAGGAAACTGACGATGGCGCCGAGGCGGAACAGACCCATCGCCAGTTCCATCAGTCCGATCATCAGCGCCAGCAGGATGGCGAGTGCGATGAACTGCTCGGTGCCTGGGGCGGCGAATTGCGCCAGCGCCGATCCGGTAAGTAGGGAAACCATCGCCACCGGACCGGTGGCAAGCTGATGCGAGGAACCCCACATTGCGCCGATGATTACCGGCAGGAAGGCCGCATACAGTCCGTAGTAGGCCGGCATGCCGGCCAGTTGCGCGTAAGCCATCGACTGCGGGATCAGTATCATCGCTACCGTGGCACCTGCGATGACGTCGGCGCGAATCGTCTGCCGTTGCAGCGGCAGCAAGCGCAGGAAGGGAAAAAATCTATGACCCGGCTTCATAAGGCGATGGCTCTCAAAGTGCCGTCAGGAAGGCGATCGCGGCATTCACGGAAAATACGCAGCTTGCAGTCGCGGCAAGTGGCGGAATCGAGTTTCGGGTAAATCGCCGCCAATGCGCGGGCTTTTACCGGAAACAGGTGGTCGCTGCCGATAGTATTGATGTAACCGCCGCGGTTGAGCAGGCGGATGACTTCATCCTTGAGGCGGTAGAAATACAGGCCGCCGCCGAGGCGCTGGCGGCGCTTGGCTTCATGCACAAACAGTTCGGCACCGGCGACATCGACGAAGTTGATGCCGCTGGCAACCACCAGAACATGTTTCTGTGGCGAACGTTCGCCGATTTCGTGCAGAGTCTGCTGGATGTGATCGACGGCACCGAAAAATACCGAGCCGTTGATACGCAGGCACTTCAGTTGCGGGCAATCGGGCAGGCCGGTGTCGGCGGAGTAGTGATAGCTGTCGGGTGCGGGGTCGGGTTTGACGTCGAGGATGACGGGGTGTGATGTGCGCTTGAGGTAGAGCATCAGCGACAGCAGGATGCCGGCGTAGATCGCGAACTCCAGTTGCACGAACAGCGTGGCCGTCAGCGTCACGCCGAGCACCACGCTTTCGGGCAGGCTGGTGCGGATGATGCCGCGGATCTGTTTGAGATCAATGAGACCCCAGGCCACCATGAACAGGATGCCGGCCATCGCCGGCACCGGCAGGAACTGCACCAGCGGCGCCACCAGCAGCACGATCATCAGCAGGAAAGCGGCAGACAGCACGGCTGCAAGGGGGGTCCGTGCGCCGGCCTCGTAATTGATGCCGCTGCGGTTGAAGGAACCGCTGGAGGCGTATGCGGAAAAGAAACTGCCGAACAGGTTGGACAGGCCCTGGCCGATGAATTCCTGGTTGCCGTCGATACGCTGTTCGGAGCGCACCGCAATGGCGCGTGCGATGGATACCGCCTCGGTCAGACCGAGCATGGTGATTGCGACGGCGATGGACGCGGTCTTGCGGATCGACTCCAGCGTCAGGTCGGGCACCGAGAACTGCGGAAAAATGCCAGACAGGGCTTTGACGGTTTCAATTTGTCCGCCGGTTTCCAGTTGCGGAATCATGCCGAGCAGTGCGGAATACAGGCCTCCGGCGATCATTGCGATGATCATGTATGGCAGCTTGTGATAACGACGTTTGATGAATAGGCCGACCAGCAGCGTGATCATGCCGACCGAAGTCACATACCAGTTGATGTCATCCAGTCCGAGCAGGGTCTGATGCAGGGTTTCGGCAAAGGAAATGCCACGCGGCATAGGAATGCCGAAAAAATGCTTGATCTGGGTGCCGATGATCAGTAAGCCGGCGCCTGCGGTGAAGCCGAGCACCACGGTGTGCGAAATGAAATTGACCAGGGCGCCCATCCTTGCGAGTCCCATGGCCAGCTGGAATATCCCGGTGAGAAACGTGACCACCAGCACCAGACGGATGTATTCCGGCGTTCCGGGAACGGCCAGTCCGCTCATTGTGGAGTAGATGACGATCGAGATCGCCGTGGTCGGTCCCGACACCAGGTGCCAGCTGGAACCGAAGAGGGCGGCAATGACGGCCGGAATCATTGCCGCATAAAGGCCGTATTCGGGAGGCATGCCGGCAATGGTCGCGAAAGCCACGCCCTGCGGCAGCACCACCACAGCACCGGTCAGACCGGCAATCGTGTCGGCGCGAAGAGTCCCGCGGTCGACGCGCGGCCACCATTGCAGGAACGGAAAAAACCGTCGTGCAAATGCCTTGAATTCCGGTGTGGAGAGGGATGGCGACTTCAATGGGATTCCCGATGCGACTGCACGGATTATCGGGCATCGCCGTATAGAGCGACAATCAGCTTATTTTGCTGGGCAATCAGCGAAACTTTTGGGCTATAATCTGCGCCCTGCAAGGTCCCAAATTCTAAGGAAGATCGCCCTCATGAAACGGTTATCCGCAATTGCCTTCGGGCTGGCCGTGCTGACGCCCGGCCTGGTGCAGGCTGCTGACGCTGCTCCGGCTGCCGCCAAGGACAAGGTTTCGATGTGCATCGGCTGCCACGGCATCCCCGGTTACAAGACTGCTTTTCCGGTGACCTACAACGTGCCGAAACTCGGCGGTCAGCATGCGGCCTATATCGTCAAGGCGCTGCAGGGTTACAAGAACGGTGACCGTTCGCACCCGTCGATGCGCGCCATTGCGGCCGGCCTCAGCGAACAGGACATGGCCGATGTTGCGGCTTACTACTCAGCGCCTGCCGTGCAGGCTGCGGCGAAATAAGGGGCGATGATGATCAAGAAAATGATTCTGGCAGCCGGTTGTGTCGCACTGCTCGCCGGTGGTTTTGCCAACGCCGCGAATCCCGCTGCCGGTAAGGAAAAATCCAAGACCTGCGCCGCCTGCCACGGACCCGATGGCAACAGCGCTGCGCCGGATTTCCCGCGCCTCGCCGGCCAGCACTACGACTATCTGGTCAAGGCTCTGTCGGATTACAAGGCCGGTGAACGCAAAAACGCGATCATGGCGCCGCAGGCTGCCAATCTGTCCAAGCGTGACATCGAAGATCTCGCCGCCTATTTCTCGCAGCAGCAGGGGCTGGTGGTCAAATACTGATCGCCGGTTTTCTGCCGAAAAAACCGCGTCCTGATGGCGCGGTTTTTTTATGTCTTTGACGGGGTCTTGCCGCGAAACTCGCAGAGATCGCGGATCAGGCAGTCGCCGCAGTGCGGGTTGCGTGCGACACAGACATAACGGCCGTGCAGGATCAGCCAGTGGTGGGCGTGCTGCCTGAATTCGTCGGGCGTGAATTTCAGCAGCTTCTTTTCAACGGCCAGCGGGTCCTTTCCTGGTGCCAGCCCGGTGCGATTGGCGATACGGAAGATATGCGTATCGACGGCGATGGTCGGTTCACCAAAGGCGATGTTCAGCACCACATTCGCGGTTTTGCGGCCGACACCCGGCAGAGCTTCCAGTGCCTCGCGGTCGCGCGGTACTTCGCCGCCGTGCTGTTCCAGCAGAATCCCGCAGGTGGCGATGATGTTTTTAGCCTTGGTGCGATAGAGGCCGATGCTTTTGATGAAGGACTCGAGTCCGGGGACCCCCAGCTTGTGCAACGCCTGCGGCGTATTGGCTTTTTTGTAGAGAGGCCCGGTGGCCCGGTTGACGCTTTTGTCGGTGGCCTGTGCAGAAAGAATCACTGCTACCAGCAGTTCAAAAGGCGTTGCATATTCAAGCTCGCCGCGCGGTTCGGGATTAGCGTCGCGAAAACGTTCGAAAATGGCGCGGCGGCGGGCGGGATTCATGGTGTTCCGGATTTTATATGGGGGGCAGGCCGGGTGATTATAATGGCCGCTGGTAAAACCGGAGTTTCCGATGCTGTCTTTTGCGAAGCGTTGCCACTGTGTTCTGGTCCTGTGCTGCCTATGGGCGGGGCTGACGGCGGCACATGCCGAGCCGGTGACGCTGGAGCGAGAAAGCGTGTTGCGCAGTGAACCGCGTACCGATTCCGCTGTTGTGAGCAGTTTGCCCAGCGGCAGTGCCGGAGAAGCGCTGGCGCGCCAGGGCGCCTGGGTGCAGATCCGTTCAGGCAGCGTGACGGGCTGGCTGTATTCATTCAACGTGCGTTTCGGTGCCGCCGCAGGTTCCGGGGACGGCGCGGCTTCGGTGCTCGGTCGGGTGTTTGGTCCGCGTCAGCGTGTCAGTGTCACCAGCACCATCGGCATACGCGGTTTGGATGAAGAAGACCTGAAACAGGCGCGGTTTGACGAAGGACAGGTCCGACTCCTCGACAGTTATGCCGCCACGCGGGAGCAGGCGGCGTCTCACGCCGGCGCTGCCGGCCTTGGTGCGACGCGGGTCGACTATCTGGATGAGTCTTCCGGGAATCGCCCATGATCAGGCTGAATGTGATTCTTGCGCGCGCGCTGCTGACTGCCTTCCTGAGCAGCGTTGCCGTCATGGCACAGGCGCAGGGCATTGATCTGAACCGGTTGTTCAGTATCGGCCGTGAAGCGCTGACGGCGGTTGCCGGTGTCAGCGAGCAGGATGAGCAGGCCATGGGCCGTGAAATTGCCGGACGCATGCTCGGTGCAGCGCCGTTGGTCAATGATGCAGCCCTGCAGGCTTACGTCAACCGCGTCGGCCGCTGGATTGCGCAGCAGAGCGAGCGACCGGATCTACCCTGGCGTTTTGCGGTGATCGATACCGCGTCGATCAATGCGTTTGCAGCGCCCGGCGGTTATGTGATGCTGACCCGCGGCCTGTACGACATTCTCGACAGCGAGGCGCAATTGGCCGGTGTGCTGGCCCATGAAATCGGTCATGTCGTGAAGCGCCACCATGTCACGGTGATGCAGAAAAGTGCCGCGCTGTCGGCCGGTTCACAAATCGCGCAGCGCGACAACCGTTCTGCGATGATCAACAACATGATCGGTAGCGGTGCCGAAGTCTTTGCGCGCGGCCTCGACAAGAGTGCGGAATATGAAGCCGATGCCGTCGGCGTTGTGCTGGCGGCGCGCGCCGGTTACAACCCCTTCGGTCTGGTCGATGTGCTGCACAAGCTGGTGGCGCGCGGTGCCGGGGATAATTCCATGGCTCTGCTGTTCAAGACTCACCCGTTGCCCGGCGACCGTCTGGCGCAACTGGGTGAGTTGCTGACGCCCAATCTGGCGCGCCTGCCTGCAGGTCGTGAACCGGATCTGCGCCGTGTTGCGGCCGATGCCGGCAATGTGCGGGCCGCCAAACCGTTGCCGACAGAAGGTTCGCGCGGACTGGCTGCGCAACCCGTCGCGCCGCAACCCGCCCAGCAGCCCCAGGGCGCCCCCACTCTGGATCCTTTGCAGTTGCTACGCGGCATACTCGGCCGCTAGAGCCGCCCCGCGTTATCCGGCTCAGGTTTGGCGGGAAGCCAAACGTTCCCGCGCGCGAGACAGCACCTTTTCGATGACGTTTTTTTTGCGCGCCTCCGCGCTTCTCGCTGCCCGGTCGCGGCGCTGCTGCTCGCGCTCGGCAAAACGCTGCTGGCGGTCCTGGAAACGTTCGCGTAACCGTGGCGCATTGCTGCGCTGCCGGTCACGGTTCCGGGGGGCGCCCGTCGGTTCCATGACAATGCAGTCAACAGGGCAGGGTGGCAGGCACAAAGCACAACCGGTGCATTCGACGGCAATCACGGTATGAATCAGCTTGCGTGCGCCGACGATTGCATCCACCGGACAAGCGTCGAGGCACAGCGTACAGCCGATGCAGGCGGCCTCTTCGATTCGCGCAACAGCAGGCTGCATTGTGTGGCCGAAGGCGGTGTTCAGCGACATCGCTTTTTCGCCCAGAAGCGCTGCGATTTCAGCCATGACTTCGGCGCCCCCCGGCGGGCACTGGTTGAACGGCGCTTCCCCTCTTGCAATGGCATCTGCGTATGGCCGACATCCGCTGTAGCCGCACTGCCCGCATTGGGTTTGCGGAAGCATCCCGTCAATCGCATCTGCTGAAATTGCCGAACGGTTCATGCCAGTGCTTGCGACGGTTTGACGTACTGCAGACCGAGATCACGCGCAAGTTCCGAATGGGTCAGCATTCCGTTGCAGGTTTGCAGGCCGGCAGCGAGATAGGGGTCGGCCATCACTGCGGCGCCCAGTCCTAGCGTCGCGATTTTTATCGCGTAAGGTAAAGTCGCCTGGGTCAATGCCAGCGTCGCTGTACGTGCGACGGCCGAAGGCATGTTTGGCACACAGTAATGCAAGATGCCTTCTTCGACGTATAAAGGCTCTGTATGTGAGGTGGCGCGAGAGGTCTCACAAATGCCGCCCTGGTCGATGGCAACATCGACGATGACGGATCTAGGGCGCATAGTTCCGAGATCCGCGCGGGTAATAAGTCGCGGCGCTCTTACTCCGGGTAGCAGTACCGCGCCGACCACAAGATCCTGTGACGGCAGCAAATCACTTAGCATCTGCGGCGAGGCGATCGCACCCCTGAGGCGGCCGTTGAAGACGGATTCTAGTTGCGCAAGCCGATCGGCGCCGCGGTCGAGCAACGTGACATTGGCGCCCATGCCCAAGGCGATGCGCGCAGCATTTTCGCCGACAGTGCCGCCGCCGATAACCAGCACATTGGCGGGCAGCACGCCCGGCACGCCGCCGAGCAACACCCCGCTGCCGCCGTTGGCCATCTGCAGTGCCCATGCGCCGACCTGCGGCGCGAGTCGTCCGGCAATCTGCGACATCGGTGTCAGCAGCGGCAGGCGTCCCGCGGGATCGCTGATGGTTTCGTAAGCAACGCAGCAGACGCCTGCTGCGAGCATGGCTTCCAGCAGGGGGCGGTCCGGCGCAAAGTGGTGATAGCCATACAAGATCTGGCCGCTGTGCAGCAGTGGAAACTCGCTGCGCTGGATTTCCTTGACCTTGATGATCAGTTCCGCGGCATAGGTCTCTGCTGCGGAGGCCGTAACCGTTGCGCCAGCTGCGCGATAGCTGTCGTTACTGAAACCCACCCGCGCGCCGGCATTGTGTTCGACCAGCACCGTGTGACCCGCTTTAACCAGAGCCTGAACGCCGTCTGGCGTGGCACCGACGCGGTATTCATGGTTCTTGATTTCTTTCGGGATGCCGATGCGCATGATCAGCTCTGGCGGATCGCGTCCACGCAGTCGCCGACCAGTCCCGGGCCGGTATAGACGAGACCGGTATACAGCTGGATAAGGCTGGCGCCGGCAGCGATGCGCTGCGCGGCATCGCTGCCGTTCATGATGCCGCCGACGCCGATCACGGGAATCGCGCCGGCGAGTCTGGCGGCGAGTTTGGCGGTGACTACCTGCGCCTGCGTTGTCAGCGGTGCGCCGCTGAGTCCGCCTGCTTCGTTGCCGTGGGGCAGTTGCGCAACCGCGTCTCTGGCCAGCGTGGTGTTGGTGGCGATGACCGCATCGATGCCGTGGCTGACCAGCAGATCGGCGATGACGTTGATCTGGGTGTCATCGAGGTCCGGTGCGATTTTCAGCGCCAGCGGTACCCGCTTGCCGTGTTGTTGGGCGAGAAGCTCTCGTTCCTGCTTCAGTGCGCCGAGCAACTGGCCGAGTTCATCCGACTGTTGCAGTTGGCGAAGGTTCTTGGTGTTCGGCGAAGAGATGTTGACGGTAATATAGGTGGCGCTGGTGTAGACCTTGCGCAGGCAGATCAGGTAATCGTCAGCGGCGCGTTCGATCGGCGTGTCGAAATTTTTGCCGATGTTGATGCCGAGTACGCCGTGATAGCTGGCGCGTTTGACATTGGCCAGTAATGCGTCGACGCCGTTGTTGTTGAAACCCATACGGTTGATGACTGCCTGCGCTTCGGGCAGGCGGAACATACGCGGCCGCGGGTTTCCGGGCTGCGGGCGTGGCGTGATGGTACCGATTTCGAGGAAGCCGAAACCGAGCGCTGCCATCGCATCAATGTAGTCGCCGTTTTTGTCGAGGCCTGCGGCCAGTCCCACCGGATTCGGAAATTCAATGCCCATCACGCGGCAGGGCATCGGGCTTACGCGGGATACGCAGGGGCGCAATACGCCGGTGCGCGCGGCGATTCGCAGCGACTCCAGCGTCAGGTGATGGGCGGATTCGGCATCCAGCGAGAACAGCAGGGGTCTGAGCAGGGTATACATGCCCCTATTGTACCGACCCCGCCGCACCCTGGAGCGTTGATAAATAATCTATTTAAAACATATAGTTATTGATTCCGTCCGAATCAACGGTCAGGATCCGGATGCGCGGAGCAGGCGCCGTGCTGCGGCGGCCTGTTTGCTGATGGCAGCGCTGACGGCGCCAGGCAGCAATGCATTGAGTCGCACCGCCAGCTTTTCCGGCCAGCCGATATAAATTTCATCCCGGTCATGCACGATGGCCTCGAGGATGATTGCGGCGACGGTTGCCGGATCATCGACGGCGGAGCCGCTTTCAGCCGATACTTTGTAAAGCATGTCTGAATTGAATGCCGTGCGCGTGGTGCGCGGGGCGACATAGGTGATGCCGACGCCGGTTCCCGACAGTTCGCGACGCAGCGCTTCGGAGAAGCCGCGCAGCGCGAATTTGCTCGCCGAGTAGGCGGCAAAGTGCGGAAAGCCGATCGAACCCAGTATCGAACCGACGTTGACGATGCGCCCGTAACCCGCGCTGAGCATTCGAGGCAGCACGGCACGCGTCAGCAGGAGCGGCGCGGTGATGTTGGTGTTGATCAGGTTGTCGATGTCGGCCGGATTTTCCTGAGCGTATTCACCGAAGCTCGAAACACCGGCGTTGTTGATCAGCAGGTCGATACCGCCAAGACGCGCCGCGGCTGACGATAGCAGCGGTTCGTGGCGCTCGGGCAGACTCAGGTCTTCCTGCAGCGTCAGCGCATAACCGCCAGCGTGGACGATTTCACGTGCGACTTCCGACAGTCTTTTTTCGTTGCGTCCGACCAGTACCAGTTTCGCGCCCTGCGCGCCCAGGGCCAGCGCAAGGCTGCGGCCGATGCCGCTGCTGGCGCCGGTCA
>CANHZX010000089.1 GCA_947465215.1 Betaproteobacteria bacterium
CCTATGCCCGACATCATCGCTTGGTTTGGGTGGAAGATGACAGCAACGAGGATCGTACATATTTACGCAACTTTGTACGCCATGACGTGCTGCCACTGATCGGACGCAAGGTCGCAGGGGCGAGTGCGGTGCTGGCCCGTGCTGCCCGTCTGCAGGCAGAGGCTTCCGATTTGCTGGATGCGCTGGCGGAGCAGGACATTGGCGGTGCAGTGTCGGATCACAGCATTCAAGTCCCCGTATTGCAGCAACTGCCGCCGCACCGTGCACGCAACGCGCTGCGCTATTTTTTGAGATGCCATGACGTGACCATGCCGGATGCGGTCAGGTTGGAAGAGGCATTGCGTCAGGCCTGCGGCGCGCGTGAGGACGCAAAAGTTTGTGTTGACATCGGTGACGTCGAGTTACGGCGCTTCCGTGGCGCTTTGCATATTGTCCGGCCGCTGCCGCCGCTCAAGCCGGGCTTTGAATTTGCCATTCGCGGCACTGCGGCTGTGCCATTACCCGGATTGGGCGGCGTTTTGCATTTTGAATCCTGTGTGGGCGAGGGCATCGCGGCGAAGTGGTTGCGGCAGCCGATGACCCTGCGGGTGCGCGGCGGTGGCGAAGGGCTGCGCTTCTCCGGCGATGGTCCCCGCCGGACCGTGCGTAATCTGCTGCAGGAGGTAGGAATGCCGCCCTGGCAGCGCGAACGCCTGCCCATGCTGTATCTGGGGGACCGGCTGGTGGCGGTTCCGGGGCTGGGTGTGGACGAGCAGTTTCAGCCTGCGGCCCGGGCCCGGGGTTGGCAACCGGTCTGGACCTGCGAATAAGCCCGTCCGGCAGGGCCTATCCGCGCCAAGTCCGTTCAGCTTCCCCGAAAGCCCTTGTTTTTGCGGGGAATTTGCCGGTAAGTCTCTTTTATTCAATGCGTTATCGTGCTATCATCTTGGGTTATTTCAAACTCAAGAAGTAGGGGATTTTTATGGCTGTCGAACGCACGCTTTCCATTATCAAACCCGATGCCGTTGCCAAAAACGTGATCGGTCAGATTTACTCCCGTTTTGAGGGTGCCGGGCTGCGCATTGTTGCCGCCCGCATGACCCAGTTGTCCAAATCCCAGGCTGAAGGTTTTTACGCAGTGCACAAAGAGCGTCCGTTCTTTGGCGAACTCGTCGCCTTCATGATTTCCGGTCCGGTGATGATTCAGGTTCTGGAAGGCGAAAACGCGATGCAGAAAAATCGCGACCTGATGGGCGCCACCGATCCGAAGAAGGCCGACAAGGGCACGATCCGCGCCGATTTTGCCGACAGCATTGACGCTAATGCCGTGCACGGTTCCGATTCCGCACAAAACGCGGCCATCGAAATCGCCTATTTCTTCCCCGCGCTCGAAGTGCACTCGCGCTGAGCCGCGTGCAAGACAACCGGGCTGCCCATGTCGCTCAACCTGCTGGGGCTTAACCGCGAGCAGTTCCAGTCGTGGTGCGCGGAACGGGGTGAAAAACCGTTTCGCGCTCGGCAGATGATGCGCTGGATGCATCAGTCCGGCGTCAATGATTTTGCGCTGATGTCTGACGTTTCCCGCGATTTCCGCGAGCAACTGTCGGCCTGCGCGGTAATCGAGGCGCCGACGGTGTTGAAAGACACCACGGCGCCTGACGGCACCCGTAAATGGCTGTTTGATGTCGGCACCGGAAATGCCATTGAAGCCGTCTATATTCCCGAAGGGGATGCAGACGACGAGCCGGCGGCCGAAGGTGCTCCTGCGACACGCCGTTATCGCGGCACGCTTTGTGTGTCTTCGCAGGCAGGTTGTGCACTCGAGTGTTCTTTTTGCTCGACAGGACGTCAGGGATTCAACCGCAACCTGACAGTCGCTGAAATCGTCGGCCAACTCTGGCATGCCAGCCGCAGCCTGTCGGCGGCGACCGGCATGGAGCGGCCAATCACCAATGTGGTGATGATGGGCATGGGCGAGCCGCTGGCGAATTTCGACAACGTGGTATCCGCGATGCAACTGATGCTGGATGACCACGCTTATGGCATTTCGCGGCGCCGGCTGACCTTGTCCACCTCGGGCATTGTGCCGGCAATGGATCGCCTGAGAGATGCCTGTCCGGTGGCGCTGGCGGTATCGCTGCACGCACCCAACGACGCACTGCGCGATGAGCTGGTGCCGATTAACCGCAAGTATCCGATCAAGGAACTGATGGCTGCCTGCGTGCGCTATATCGAAAAGGCGCCGCGGGATTTCGTCACCTTCGAATACGTATTGCTCGCCGGCATCAATGACAGTGTCGCGCAGGCGCGCGAGCTGGTGCAGACGGTGAAGTCTGTGTCCTGCAAGATCAATCTGATTCCGTTCAACCCCTTTCCGGGTTCCGGTTATGAACGCAGCGCAGCGCCGGCTATTGCTGCATTCCGTGACGTGCTCCATCAGGCCGGTCTGACGACGACGGTACGAAAAACGCGCGGCGATACCATTGATGCCGCCTGTGGCCAGCTGGCCGGACAGGTTCGTGACAAAACCCGGCGCGTGCAACGGCGCCTGGAGGAGAGCAGAACATGATTCGCAGGCACAAAGAAAAGTTCGTGCATCACCGTCTTTGCGCGGGTTGGCTTGTTGCCGCTGCTTTGATGGCGGGTTGTGCTGGTGGCGGTATGCAGGATCAGTCGGCGGATCTGCAGCCCTCCGTAAACACTACCGGCAACGAGAGCGACGCGCGCAATCGTGCCCGTATCCATACTGAACTGGCGGCCGGTTACTATGAACTCGGCAACCTTGGTGTGGCGCTGGAAGAGGTTCGGATTGCCGAGCAGGCCGATTCTTCCTACGCGCCGATCTATAACGTTGCGGCGCTGGTTTATGCGGCGCTGAAGGATGACCGGCGCGCTGAAGAAAGCTTCAACCGCTCTCTGCGGCTGGTTCCCGGTGATCCCGACGCCAACAACAACTACGGTATGTTCCTCTGTCAGCGCAAGCGTGAGGCGGAGGGCATCAAATATTTGCTCATAGCCGTGCAGAATCCGCTGTACCAGAATCCGGAGCGTTCTCTGGTCAATGCTGGCGTCTGTGCGCGCCGGCGCGGTGATGACGGCTCCGCTCAGGAGTTTTTCCTGCGCGCAGTGGCGCTGCGGCCCAATCAAGCTCAGGCGCTATACCAGCTGGCAGACCTCGCCTATGCCTCTGCGAACTACGCCGCTGCGCAGGGTTATCTGCGCCGTCTGGCGCAAGCTGCGCAGGCTAATGCCGAAGTGCTGTGGCTTGCGGTACGGGTTGAGCGCCGTATGAACAACGTCAACGGCGAAGCCAGCTACGCGCAGCAGCTGCGAAAGAATTTCCCCGAATCGAAAGAGGCGGCCGCGTTGCAGGCGGGCCGGTTTGAATGAGCGAAGTCGATACAACAGTTGAAGCCGCGGCTTCCGGTCCTGTGCCCGAACCCGCAGTACGCCCCGGTCGCGCGCTGTCCGATGCCCGTGCAAGCCGCAACCAGACCGTCGCCGAGATCGCGCTGCAGCTTAAGCTGTCGGTGTCACAGGTCGAAGCGCTGGAGGCGGATGACTACGCGCGCCTGCCGGGGCCGGTGTTTGTCCGCGGCTTCGTGCGTAATTACGCGCGCCTCATGGAGCTGGATGGCGAGGCACTGGTCGCGGGATTGAAGATGCCGCTGGATCCGCTGGCGGCGGGCGCGGCGATTCCCCATTCACACAATATCCCGTTCCCTGATGGACGCGGACCCCGCTGGCCAATTTATGCGGCGTTGATTGCAGTGCTTGCGGTCATCGTGGTGCTGTTCGAATTTATTTATTCATCGCCGCCTGCTGAGGTGACTGATGCGCCCGCACCCCCAGCACCGGTGGTGGAGCAGCCGGTTTTCCCGCCGCAGAGCGACGTTTCTGCAGTAATGGCGACCCAGCCTGTTGCGGAGCCGTCTCAACCGGCTCCAGTTTCAGTCCCAGTCGCGGTCCCGGCTCCCATGCCTGCGCAGGCACCTGCACCCGCATCTGCGCCACCAACCCCGCAGACACCCGTTGCGGCGCCTGAGGTAAAACGCGCCGGCGCAGTAGAAATGAAGATGATTTTTGAAAGACAGTCCTGGGTTGAGGTGCGCGAACGGGATGATCGCATCGTGTTCTCCCAGCTTAGCCCTGCGGGTGCCGTGCAGATCATCCAGGTTGTGCCGCCGCTGAATGTGGTGATTGGTAGCGCCAGTGGCGTCAAAGTGACCTACAAGGGGCGATCTGTGGATCTCGCGCCGCATGCCAAGAACGAAGTGGCGCGATTTACACTGGAGTGATGCATCGATGACGACCTGTCTTCCAACTCACGGTCCGGCGTCACGCCGGCACAGCACGACAGTGAAAGTCGGGAATGTGCTTGTTGGCGGTGATTCGCCGATTGTGGTGCAGTCGATGACCAATACCGATACGGCGGATATCGCGGCCACTGTCGAGCAGGTTGCAGCACTGGCACGTGCCGGATCAGAAGTCGTTCGAGTGACGGTGAACAATTCCGACGCCGCCGCCGCGGTGCCGTTTATCCGCGAGCAACTCGACAATCGCGGCGTCAATGTGCCGCTGGTCGGTGATTTTCATTTCAATGGACACCGGCTGCTGACCCAGCATCCGGCCTGCGCTGAGGCGCTGGCCAAGCTGCGCATCAATCCAGGCAATGTAGGTAAGGGGGCGAAGCGCGACGAGCAGTTCGCGACCATGATTGATTTTGCCTGCCGGCTGAACAAGCCGGTGCGTATCGGCGTTAACTGGGGCAGCCTTGATCAGGAATTGCTGGCTCGATTGATGGACGAAAACGGACGGCTGGCGCAGCCTCGCGACGCGACGGTTGTGATGCGAGATGCGCTGGTGACTTCCGCGCTCGAAAGCGCAAAGCAGGCTGAAGATCTGGGACTGCAGCACGACCGTATCGTCCTGTCGTGCAAGGTCAGCGGCGTGCAGGATCTGATCTCGGTCTATCGCGACCTGGCGTCGCGTTGTGACTATCCGCTGCATCTCGGTTTGACCGAGGCGGGTATGGGCTCCAAGGGCATTGTTGCCTCGACAGCGGCGATGGCTGTGCTGCTGCAGGAAGGCATCGGTGACACAGTCCGTGTATCGCTCACGCCAGAGCCAGGCGGCGACCGCACCCGTGAGGTCATTGTTGCCCAGGAAATGCTGCAGACCATGGGCCTGCGCTCTTTTGCGCCGCTGGTAATTGCCTGCCCCGGCTGCGGTCGTACCACAAGTACGGTATTCCAGGAACTGGCCAACCGCATCCAGAGTTATCTGCGCGAGCAGATGCCCGAATGGCGCGGCCGTTATCCCGGCGTGGAGAACATGCACGTTGCGGTGATGGGCTGCGTGGTCAACGGCCCCGGCGAGAGCAAACAGGCCAATATCGGTATCAGTCTGCCGGGTTCCGGCGAGACACCGGTGGCGCCGGTGTTTGTCGACGGCGTGAAAACCGTGACGCTGAAGGGTGATCAGATCGCCGAAGAATTCCAGCGTATTGTCGATCAGTACGTGCGCGATCATTACGGTGTTGCCGAAGCGGCTGTTGCCGTGGCGCGCTGACCGGACGGAATTCAGCACATGGCCAACAAGGTGCAGGGAGTACGCGGCATGAATGACGTGCTGCCGGATGATGCGCGCTACTGGACGTTTTTCGAGAATACGGTGCAGCGCTGGCTGCATACCTATGGTTATCGCGAAATCCGCATGCCGATCCTCGAACGTACCGAACTGTTCGTGCGCTCGATCGGCGAAGTTACGGATATTGTCGAGAAGGAAATGTATACCTTCAAGGACGAGCTCAACGGCGAACAGCTGACGCTGCGTCCTGAAGGCACCGCGTCATGCGTACGCGCGGCGATCGAACACAACCTGCTTTATCCCGGTCCGCAAAGACTGTGGTACCGCGGACCGATGTTCCGTCACGAACGGCCGCAGAAGGGGCGTTACCGGCAATTTCATCAGGTCGGTGTCGAGGCGCTGGGTTTTGCCGGGCCGGATATCGATGCCGAGCACATCCTGATGTGCGCACGTCTGTGGAAAGCGCTGGGTCTGGATGGCATCACGCTGGAGCTGAATTCACTGGGGTCATCCGAAGCCCGTGCGCGTTATCGTGCGAAACTGGTGGCTTATCTGGAAAGCCGGGTCGGCGAACTGGATGAGGATGCGAAACGGCGCATGCACAGCAATCCGCTGCGTGTGCTCGACAGCAAGAATCCTGCAATGCAGGCGGTTATTGAGTCGGCGCCGCAACTGGCCGACGATCTGGATGACGAGTCGGCGCAGGCATTTGCCGCGCTGCAGGCTTCACTGCGTGCCGCCGGGCTGGCCTTCCGCATCAATCCGCGCCTTGTTCGCGGGCTGGACTATTACAATGGCACCGTTTTCGAATGGGTGACCGACCGACTGGGCGCGCAGGGCACGGTGTGTGCCGGCGGCCGTTATGATGGCTTGATTGAACAGATTGGCGGCAAAGCGGCACCGGCCTGCGGGTTTGCGATGGGTGTTGAGCGGTTGCTGGCCTTGCTTGTGGACAGCGCTGCGGCGGTTCCGGAAGCGGTGGCTGATGCCTATATCGTTCGCCAGGGTGATGCGGCGACGGCCTGGGCGGAGCAGGTGGCGGAGCAGATGCGTGATGCAGGGCTTGCAGTGATCCTGCATTGCGGCGGCGGCAGCTTCAAGTCGCAGATGAAAAAAGCGGATGGCAGTGGTGCGCGGTTTGCGGTGATCATCGGCGACGATGAAGCGCAGGCCGGTCTGCTGTCGGTGAAATCGCTACGGGTTGAGCGGGAACAGGTGCGCGTTTCGCTGTCAGAAGCGTGCGAGACCATAAAAAAATAGGTAAATCAATGGCTTACGATCATGAAGAGCAGGAACAACTGGCGTCAATCAAAGCCTGGTGGGCGCAATACGGCAAACTGGTTATCGTGACTGTTGTTGCCGGACTGCTGGTGGTTGGCAGCATTCGCGGCTGGCACTATTACCGCAACTCACAAGCGTCTTCCGCGCTGGCACTGTTTGATCAGATGCAGCGCGCGGAGCGCGCCAATGATGCCAAGAAGGTGCGCGACATTGCTGCGCAGATTGTCGACAAATATGCCTCGACCCAGTACGCCACCATGGCCTCGCTGGCAGCAGCCAAAAGCAACTTCGACACCGGAGACCTGCCTGCAGCGAAAACCCAGTTGCAATGGGTGATCGACAACGGCAAGGAAGAAGAGGCACGTGATGTCGCTCGTCTGCGGCTTGCTCGGGTGCTGCTTGATGAGAAAAAACCGGCCGAGGCGCTCAAGCTGCTCGAGGCCAAGCACAGCGACAGCTTCGACGGACTGTATGCAGACGTCAAAGGCGATGCGCTGTTTGCCGACGGCAAACGTGCCGAGGCACGCGCCGCCTATCAGGTTGCACTGGAGAAAAGCGATACAGCCAGCCCGACGCGTCAGATCGTCCAGTTGAAACTCGACGCCCTGGGTGAGACCAAGTAATGCGCTGCCTGTCTCTGCTTGCCGTCGTCCTGCTGCTGCAGGGATGTCAGACCGTATCCAACGTCTATGACGGCTGGTTTGGTGCGGATCCCAAGCAGAAAGTGGCAGAACTGGTGAAATTTGAACCTCGCGCCACAATGCGCGTGGTCTGGCAGAGCAGCGTTAGTAGTGCGCAGAAGCATGCGTTTTATCCGGCACTCATCGGTAACACCGTTTATGCCGCAGGTGCTTCAGGGCAGATTGCAGGATTCAATGTCGGTACTGGTGCGCAGCAGCTGCGTTTTGAGGCGGGAACCCCGATTTCAGGTGGCATCGGTTTCGGATCCGGTCTGATCCTCGCCGGTACCGCGCGCGGTGAAGTGCTGGCATATGAGCCCAGCGGCAAGCTCGCCTGGAAAGTACAGCTGACCGGTGAGGTACTATCGCCGCCTGCCGGCGCTGAAGGTTTGGTCGTCGTGCGGACCGGTGACGGGCGGATCTATGGCCTGAATGCGGCAGACGGCAAACAGCGCTGGGTTTATCAACGGGCTTTGCCGTCGCTGGCCGTGCGCAGTTATGCCGGCGTTGTGGTGGAGCGTGGAGCGGTATTCGCTGGATTTCCCGGCGGCCGTCTGGTGGCGATCTCGCTGCAAACCGGCAATGTCGGTTGGGAATCCGTAGTGGCGCTGCCCAAGGGCACCACCGAACTCGAGCGTGTCACTGATGTGACCAGTCTCCCGGCAGTTGATGGCGCGCAGGTTTGCGCTGTCGCGTTCCAGGGGCGGGTTGCCTGTTTTGATGCGCAGCGCGGCGAGACGGCATGGGCAAGGGATGTGTCGAGCATTGCCGGCATCGGGATTGATGCGCGCAATGTCTATGTCACCGACGATCAAAGCGCGATACAGGCTTATGATCGTCGTGCCGGTTCGGCTTTATGGAAGCAGGACAAACTGTCAGGGCGCTGGGCGAGCGCGCCGCTTGCGCTGGGGCGTTATGTGATCGTTGGTGACTACCAGGGGTATGTGCATGTGATGTCGCGCGAGGATGGCGCGTTCGTCGCGCGCATCGCGACTGACGGCAGCCCGATTCAGGTGCCGCCTGTCGCCGTTGATCTGTCCATGTTCCTGGTACAGACCCGCAATGGCGGGGTTTTTGCAATCAATATCCAGTAACAGTAGTCCGGTATCCGGGGATTGCTAACCGCGTCGCTGCCTTTGGCGCGTCGCACCGATTTTCAATTGGCCGCAGAGGTAATGCGGCATCAGCGGTATTTTTGACATGAAACCCACAGTCGTTATCGTCGGCAGGCCCAACGTCGGAAAGTCGACGTTGTTCAACCGGCTGACCCGTACCCGCGAAGCGATCGTGGTGGATGCGCCGGGGATTACCCGCGACCGTCATTACGGTGAAGGCCGGGTTGGCAACAAACCCTACCTCGTCGTGGACACCGGCGGTTTCGAGCCGGTCACCAAGGAAGGCATTTATCACCAGATGGCGCGGCAGACGCGGCAGGCGGTGGATGAGGCCGATGTCGTGCTGTTCATTGTCGATGCCCGTGCCGGTTTGACCGCGCAGGATCGCGAGATTGGCGAGGAATTGCGCCGCAGCGGCCGCAAGATCTGGATCATCGTCAACAAGGCTGAAGGCATGAATTCGGCAATGTCGACTGCCGAATTTCATGCGCTGGGACTGGGTGAGCCGCTGGCGATCTCGGCAGCGCATGGTGAATATGTCAGCGACCTGATGGATCTGGTGCTGGAGGAATTTGCGGCGCCTGACCGCGATAAAGAGGATGAATCGAAGCACCCCAGGATCGCCATCGTCGGACGGCCCAACGTCGGCAAGTCGACGCTGGTCAATGCACTGCTCGGGGAAGAACGGGTGGTGGTGTTTGACTTGCCGGGAACCACGCGAGATTCGATCTCCATCGACTTCGAGCGAGAAGGCAAGCGGTATACGCTGGTGGATACCGCCGGTATGCGCAAACGCGGCAAGGTCGACGAGGCAGTTGAGAAGTTTTCGGTGATCAAGACCCTGCAGTCGATTGCCGACGCTAACATCGCCATTCTGGTGCTGGATGCCCGGCAGGAAATTTCCGAGCAGGACGCACATATCGCGGGATTCATCCTCGAAGAGGGACGTGCGCTGGTGGTGGCCGTCAATAAATGGGAAGGACTCGACGAAGGCGAGCGCGAGCAGATCAAGCGGGATGCTGCGCGTAAATTGAATTTCCTGAATTTCGCGCGGTTTCACTTCATTTCTGCTTTGGAAGGGCAGGGCATCGGTGCCTTGCTGCGTTCGGCCGACGAGGCTTACGCCGCCGCCATGGCCGAACTGGCAACACCGCGGCTGACCCGTGCCCTGATGATGGCGGTCCAGCAGCAGCAGCCGCCCCGCTCCGGCATGGTCCGGCCGAAGATGCGTTACGCCCATCAGGGCGGTTCCAACCCGCCGCGGATCATTGTTCACGGCACGGCTTTGGAAAGTGTTCCCGATTCCTACCGGCGCTATCTGGAACGATTCTTCCGAGATGTGTTCAAACTTACCGGAACACCGCTCAGAGTTGAGTTCAAAACCGGGCGCAATCCGTTTGCAAACCGTGCGGCCAAACGCAGCTAACTATATGGCCAGGCGGGAAAAATTAGGCTAGAGTGATCGTTCGAATAACAAAACCAAGAGGCTACTATGAGTAATAAAGGGCAGTTGCTACAAGACCCGTTCCTGAACGCTTTGCGTAAGGAACATATCCCTGTGTCGATGTATCTCGTCAACGGCATCAAGCTGCAGGGGCAAGTGGACTCTTTCGACCAGTACGTGGTGCTGCTGAAAAACACCGTCACGCAGATGGTCTATAAGCATGCGATCTCCACCGTGGTGCCGGCGCGCGCGGTCAGCTTGCAGGCGGACGAGCAACAAGATAAGTAATTGTTTTTATTAAAATTATCTGATGTTTGATCGCCCGGGTAGCGGCACCAAGGCTGTAGTGGTGGCGCTTGATTTCGGTGTCCCGGATTACGCCGAAAGCGTTGAAGAGCTGCAATTGCTCGCCCGCAGCAGCGGCGCATCGGTCGCTGCCGTGGTCCGCGGTCGTCGCGAGCGGCCCGATGCCGCCCTGTTTGCCGGTAAGGGCAAGGTCGATGAAATCGCCCAGACCGTTACCGACAACGACGCCTCTCTGGTTCTGTTCAACCACGCCTTGAGCCCCATCCAGGAACGTAATCTGGAGAAGAAACTCAACTGCCGGGTGGTCGACCGCACCAGCTTGATCCTCGATATTTTTGCCCAGCGTGCCCGCAGCCATATCGGCAAATTGCAGGTCGAACTGGCGCAACTGGAGCACTTGTCGACCCGGCTGGTACGCGGCTGGACCCACTTGGAGCGTCAGCGCGGCGGTATCGGCATGCGCGGCCCGGGTGAGACTCAGTTGGAAACCGACCGTCGCCTGCTCGGTAAGCGTGTCAAAGTGCTCAAGGAAAAGCTGGTCAAAGTCCGTGCCCAGCACGCCACGCAGCGCCGTTCGCGAGAGCGGGCCCATGTGTTTTCGATTTCTCTGGTCGGCTATACCAATGCCGGCAAGTCAACCTTGTTCAATCGGCTGACCCGGTCCGAGGCCTACGCCGCCGACCAGTTGTTTGCGACGCTGGACACCACGACCCGGCGCTTGGGCGGTGTCGAGGGCGCGTCGGTAGTGATTTCGGACACGGTCGGATTTATCCGCCATCTGCCGCATACTTTGGTTGAGGCCTTTCAGGCTACGCTGGAGGAGACGGTCCATGCCGATCTGCTGCTGCATGTTGTCGATGCCAGCAGCCCGGATCGCGATGCCCAGATCGCCGCCGTGAACACTGTTCTGACCGAAATCGGCGCCGACAAAACGCCCCAGGTCATGATCATGAACAAGATAGACCGCACCGCCTTTGAACCCCGGGCCGAGAGAGACGAGTGTGCTAGAATTTCCCGCATCTGGTTAAGCGCAGCCAACGGTGATGGTGTCGATATTTTGCGCACTGCCATCGGCGAACATGCGCTTGAAGCTGCCAGTTCCAATCAACCTGCCGCCGCCTGAAAAAAACTGATCCGATGATTGCATCCTCAAGGTCTCTCCGCGACCGTCTCAAAGACGCTCTTGCCCGGGTTCTGGCACCTTTGCTGTCCCTCAACGATCCGCAATGGGGACGTAAGCCGAATAACGGCGGAAATCAAGGTCCTCCTGATCTCGACGAGCTCTGGCGCAACCTGAACAGCAAGCTCAACCGTCTGCTTGGCGGCAAAGGCGGCGGTTCCGGCGGCAACGAATCACCCGGCGGTGGCCCGAGCGCGGGCATGATCGGCGGCGGTGCCGGACTGCTGATCGGTCTGGTCCTTGTGGTGTGGATTGCCAGCGGTTTTTATATCGTCAATGAAGGTCAGCGAGGTGTGGTGCTGCGTTTCGGCAAGTTCGTCGAGGCGACGATGCCGGGACCGCGCTGGCATCTGCCGTATCCGGTGGAATCAGCCGAAGTCGTCAACGTCGCGCAGGTGCGCACTGTGGAAATCGGCTATCGCAACAACGTCAAGAGCA
>CANHZX010000090.1 GCA_947465215.1 Betaproteobacteria bacterium
ATTCATAGGAATGCAGCCGCGAGTCGTAGTCACCGGTGATGGTGATCACCATCAGTTCGTCGGCTTCAAACTCGGCCTTGATCTCCAGCAGTCGCTGTTTGACGACATCCGGCGTGCCGAGCACGACGCGGCGGCTGTGGTGGGCGATGCGCTGGCGATCGATATCGGTGTACGGATAACGCTCCGCCTCTTCCAGCGTCGGCACCGGCTTGTTGACGCCGTAATCCATATTCAGCCGGCGCAGGTTGACGCTTTGCGACAGGCGCTGCGCCTGCTCCTGGGTATCCGCACAGATCACGAACACGCAGACCATCGCCTGCGGCTGCGGCTCGCGCGGCGACGGCTGGTAGCGCTTTTTGTAATCGCGCATCACGATGTCACCGCCGCGCGCGCTGATGAAATGCGCAAACGCAAAACGCAAACCGAGCTGCGCTGCGAGCGCGCCGCTGTAGTCGGACGAGCCGAGCAGATAAATCTGCGGACTGGTCGGCCCCGCCGGCTGCGCCTTCACCTGACGGAAGGGATGTTCATCGGGCATGTCGTCATCGAGGAAGGCCGCGAGGTATTGCACCTGATCCGGAAAATCATCGGCCGAGGGATAACGCCCCTGCCCCATGGCCATCGCGGTCGCCTGGTCACCGCCCGGCGCGCGGCCGATACCCAGATCAATGCGTCCGGGAAACAGCGCTTCAAGCATGCGGAACTGCTCGGCGATTTTTAACGGGCTGTAATACGGCAGCAGCACACCACCGGTGCCAACACGGATTTTTGATGTGGCTGATGCCAACCGCGTGATCAGAATTTCCGGGCAGGGATCAGCCAGCGCCATGATCGAATGATGCTCGGCACACCAGTAACGGGAAAAGCCCATCTGCTCCGCAGCCTGCGCCAGACGCAGGGTCTGCTGAATCGCCTGCTGGGCTGTATGGCCGCTGATGACCGGCGACTGATCGAGGACACTGAGTTTCAAATCAGCCATCCTTATTTCTCGGAACCGCGAATGAAGGCATCGAGTACTCCACACCAGCCCAGCGCCAGATTGTTCCGGTTGTAACCGCCACCGCCGAATCCCATGATGCGCCCCTGACACATTTCATTGGCCAGCACACACAGCTGCCTCGCCGCATGCGCGTGGGTTTCCGGCGTGTACTGCAGATGCGCCAGCGGATCGCCGGCAATACTGTCCGCGCCTGCCTGGAACACGATGAACTCCGGTTTGTGCTCGCGCAGGTGCGCTTCCACGCGATCCCACTCGGCCATGAACTCGGCGTTGCCCGAACCCGGTTTCATCGGGATGTTCAGTTTGAGCCCTGCGCCTGGGCCCTTGCCGCGCTCCGTTTCGGCGCCGGTGCCGGGATACAGAAACCGCCCGTCCTCATGAATATCGGCATAGACCAGATCGGGATCGGATTCGTACGGGTAATAGAGTCCGTCGCCGTGATGCACGTCGATGTCGACATAAGCTACACGCTGGATGCCGTATTGCGAACGCAGCGTATCAATCACTACGCCGCAGTCGTTGAACACGCAAAAGCCTGCAGCATTGTCACGCGAGGCGTGATGCAGCCCGCCGATCGGCTGGAAGGTACGCAACACTTCGCCGGCCATGATGCGCGCCAGCCCATCCAGTGCTGCGCCGACGACATGCGCACTGGCTTCATAGACCCCGGGAAACGCCGGCGTATCACCGTAATCAATCGAACCGTGACCCAGATCCGACAACTGGTGCACGCGCTGCACATGATCTTCGCCATGAAAGCGCGCGATCTCTTCGGCTGTTGCGGAACGCGAACCGGACAGCGCAGCCGAGTGATCAAGCTTCTGGTTGGTCGCTTCCCGCCAGAAGGCATTCTGCCGGTCGGTTCCCCAGGGATGCCCATCGGGAAAACCATAACGGCCCAGCGCCTCGTCGACATACAACGCCACTTCATTCCGCATGACCACTCCTCAAGTGATTCTCTAGAACAGACTACCCTGTTTGACCGCGCCGGGCACCCGGAATTGCGAGGTGTCACGCTGCATGCCCTCACCGCGCCGCGCCTGGTTGAGTCCGGCTTTTTTGCAGGCAATATCAAACCGCCTCGCGAGAATCTGCGCGAACTCGCCGTCGCCACGCATACGGCTGCCGAATTCCGGATCATTGTCACGCCCGCCTCGCATCGCCTGCACGCGGCTCATTACATGAGCAGCCTTCAGCGGGTAATGGCGTTCCAGCCAATCGCGGAACAGCGTTTTCACTTCGAAAGGCAGGCGCATCAGGATGTATGCCGAACGCTGCGCACCGTGTTCGGCCGCCGCCGCAACAATCGCCTCGATTTCATGATCGTTCAGGAAGGGCACCACCGGTGCCACCATCACGCCGACCGGAATTCCGGCGTCGGCCAGCACGCGCACCGCCTGCAGACGCCGCGCCGGCGCCGTGCAACGCGGCTCCATACGTCGCGCCAGTTCATGGTCCAGCGTGGTCACTGACACAAACACTTCAGCGAGACCTTTAGCCGCCATCGGTCCGAGGATGTCGATATCGCGCTCGACCAATGCATTTTTGGTAACAATACCGACCGGTTGATTGAACTCAGCACAGACTTCAAGAATGCCGCGGGTGATGCCGCGTGAACGCTCGGCCGGCTGATAAGGATCGGTATTAGCACCGAGCGCAATCAATTCACATTTGTAGCCGGACTTCGACAATTCTCTGCGCAGCAGTTCCGGCGCATTGATCTTGGCGAAAATGCGCGTTTCAAAATCAATGCCTGGCGACAGATTGCGATAGGCATGACTGGGGCGGGCATAACAATAAATGCAACCGTGTTCGCAGCCTTGATAAGGATTGATCGACTGCGTGAAGGGGATATCCGGTGAATCGTTGCGAGCGATGATGGACTTCGCTCGCTCGTCCGTCACCACGGTTTTTAACGCGCGTTCCTCGTCCTGCGCAGCGCTTTCCCAGCCATCGTCGTAACCCTCGCGACCGACTTGCTCAAAGCGCCCCTCAGGATTGACGCCTGCGCCGCGACCCTTGCGCGGATCAGTGTGTTTGCCGGTCAGCGTGCGCAACGGCATGGCTACTCGGAACGGTAAGCGTGTGTGGTCATCAGCTCGAAGACCTTGCGCCGTTTGCCGTCATGCCCCTTGCCTGTAACTTCAGTACGCACGACAGCGACCAGACGGCCGTGATGAACGACTTTCGAACGGATTTTCAGCGCTCGGCCTTCGCCGGGACTGATGTACCAGGCCGACAGCGCCGTGAGCTGCCAGTGCGGCGTCAGCGCGACGATGGCGTTCTCGGCGGCGAGACCCAGCAGAATGCCGCCCTGCACGTGACCGACACGATTGCCGATGTGCGGCCCGTTCTTGACGGTGGAATGCGAGCCGCCCGGCACATGGGTTGCCTGCACGCCCCAGAAGTGCTGGACAAAAGAGCCGCCGTGCTCACGCACTGCTGCAAGCGACAGATCAGCTGCAGCGAGGATTTTCTTTTCATCCGGACGAAGTTTCCCGCCGGGAATCTCCGGCGTCGGATTCTCGCCGCGCCGGCGATGCGGCACCGGATGCAGTTCAACACCCTTAGGCGGTTTCAGCACCATAAAAGTCGCCGTGCCGGTGCACACCAATCCGGCCTCGTTACGGATCGCCACCGTGCTGACACCCTGGCTGCCGGCAGCACCTTCAACAAACCCGTGCATCTCGCCGCGGCCATGCAGCCGGCCGTCAGCACGCGCGCCGGTGAACTGCAGGTTCATCGTCACCGTCGCCAGCCGTGTGCGCGGCTCCAGCCCCGCGCGCACCGCACCGGCCATCGCCAGATCGGCAAGGATGGCAAATCCAGAGAGACTGAGCTGCCCGTCCACTGTCGATGAAAAGGACTGCACATCCACCGACAGCGAGGCGTGGTCAGTGCCGACATGATCGTAAGACAGGTCGAGAAAGTTGCCCGCGAAGTGATAGCCCGGTTCGCGGTTCAGCGCTATGGCGCGCATGACCTGCGTGCGGATGGCAACGATCGTGGATTCGTCAACGGCGGGCAATGCTGGCAAGTGGTTTTTCGGCTGTTCAGTCATGCAGCGATTGTAACAAGCACCTGCCGTTCAACCGTGCCGCGACCACGCCCTGGAGCACAATTGCAATTATCTGTTTTTATTGTTGTTTTTAAGAGCTGCTATTCAGCGCCGCGGCAACAGCATCCAACGCTTCCGTGCTGGCACTGCCCTGCGTTCGCGCCAGATCCAGCGCAATCGCGTTCAGTGCGCGGTAAGCGTCGGCGATCCGCGGATCCAGTTTATCCAGCGCCGTCAGCTGTCGCGCGACAACAGCCGCATCGCCCCGCGCCACCGGCCCGGTCAACGCACGCACCGTGCCCAGCACCAATACATTGTCCAGCGTCTCACGCACCAGAGGTTCCATCATAGCCTGCGCGGTGACGCGATCCAGTCCTGCGCTCTCGTAGCTGCGCAGGCCGGCCTCCATCAGCGCGGTCAGGTCGTTGCATACCAGCACGCTGGCGGCGTGATACAGCGTCTTGCCGGCGGCGTCGATCTGCGCCACCCGCGCACCGAGTTGTTCAAACAGTGGGCGCAGCAGCCCCAGCGCGGCCGTATCACCTTCGATGGTGCACCATGTACCGGTGAATGAGGTAATGGCCCGCGCAGGTTCGGCAAAGGTTTTCAGCGGATGCACACTGGCGACACGGGCGCCGGCTGCGGACAGCGGCTGCAGCAGCGCTGACGAATGCGCACCGCTGCAATGAAACACGGTATCTCCCTTACGCACGCAGCCAGCGGCAACCAGCGCTGCCGCCATCGATGCTATGGCATCGTCCGGCGGCGTCAGCAGCCACAGTGCCGCCGGACGCATATCGCCCAGCCGCCGCACAGCGCTGCCGGTACCGATGAAGGTTATTGCGGCTTGAGCGGTCGCATACTCGGCACTCAATACATCCTGTACGGCACAGGCGCCGGCGTGATGCAGCAGATGCCCTAACGAACGGCCGACGCGACCGGGGCCGATGATGTTGAGAGGAATGGGCATGCCCTAGCCGGACTGCGCCGCCGCACTACTTCTTGGCCATGCAGGCTTCGACTTTGGGATTGCGCCTGCAGAAATCATCGGGCAGTGGTTCCCGCGGATTCGGTTTTGGCGGCGCAGCCGAAGTCTTTTTCTCCTGCTCCATCATCTGCCGGATCGTATCCGGCTCGTTGCAGTCTTCCTGCCCGGTCTTCCAGCATTTGGCAGTCACGGCTTCGCGCTGCTTGCGTTCCTCGTTTTCATGCATCCGCGCAACCAGCGGATCTCCCGGCACATGCAGCTTGGGCTGCACCGCCAGCGGCTTGCCCGCCGGCGCCTTTGCCGGCGCAGGCACATTCACGGGCGGCTTCTGAACCTGGCCTTTGCCCACGGGCGGTTTGTCACCGTATTGCACGCGGCCTTTTTCATCCACCCACTTGTTGACCTGTGCCGCTGCCGGCATCACCGCGCAGCAGACCGTCAGCATCAACAGCATCGATGCGCATCGCATGGATGTTTCTCCACATTCAGAATGAGTCGCCATAGTTTCCCATGATGGCGCAAACGCGTCGAATCCGCCATCAAGCGTCCGTCAGCCGGCATTTGTCAGCGTTTTGCCGGACACTGCGTTATAGGGAATCTGATGACCGCCTCCCGCCGCAGATTCCTGATTCGCAGCGCCACGCTGTCTGCAGCCCTGCTGCTGCCGGTCGGCCGTGTCATCGCCCAGCCACGCTTCACACAAAATCCGTTCTCACTGGGCGTCGCCTCCGGTTATCCGCAAGCCGACAGCGTGGTCTTATGGACGCGGTTGGCGCCCGACCCGCTGAACGGCGGCGGCATGCCCGAAGCCCCTGTTGCGCTGCGCTGGGAAATTGCCGCTGATGCCAAATTTAACAAGATCGTTGATCGCGGTGAAACGCTGGCGGTACCGCAGTTCGCACATGCCGCGCATGTGCAAGTGCGCGGGCTCTCGCCCTCCCGCTGGTACTGGTACCGGTTCATGGCCGGCGATGCAGTCAGTGCCGTCGGCCGAACCCGCACTGCACCTGCAGCCGACGACACACGCGGCAAACTGGGTTTTGCGGTGGCATCGTGCCAGCACTACGAACACGGCTTCTACGCGGCATATCGCGACATGGCCGCGCAGGAACTGGATTTCGTGATTCATGTCGGCGACTACATCTACGAAAGTTCCTGGGGCAAGGGCAGAGTGCGGGACCACCACATACCCGAGCCGTACACGCTGACCGAATACCGTAACCGTTACGCCCAGTACAAGATGGATACGAATCTGCAGGCCGCGCATGCCGCCTGCCCCTGGCTGGTGACCTGGGACGACCACGAGGTCGATAACGATTACGCCAACGACCGCTCGCAGGATCTTGATCCGGTCGACGCCTTCCTCGCGCGCCGTGCCGCGGCCTACCAGGCTTATTACGAACATATGCCGCTGCCGCCCGGCACCTTCAACGGCGGACCGAATATGAAAATCTACGGCACGCATGCGATGGGCAATCTGGCGCGCATCCAGCTGCTCGATATGCGCCAGTACCGCGATTACCACGTGTGCTCGCGGCCGGGCCGCGGCGGTGGCAATCAGGTCAATGTGGAGGAATGTACGGACCGCAACCAGCCCGGGCGTTCGATTTTGGGTCGCAGCCAGGAACAGTGGCTGGAACAGGCGCTTACTGCCTCACCAGCGCGCTGGAACGTGATTGCACAGACCACGCTGATGGCGCAGGCCGATCGCGGTGCCGATTCGCGAACGGTCTATACCGACGGCTGGGATGGATACCCTGCTGCACGCGATAGACTGCTCCGGTTCATTGCCGAACGCAAAGTGCGCAATCCGGTGGTGCTCGGCGGCGATGTGCATTTCGCCGCGGCCTGCGACCTCAAGGTGGATTTCGATAACGAACGGTCGCCGGTCGTCGCCAGCGAGTTTGTGGCGACATCGATTTCATCCTACGGCCCAAGCCGCGCACGCAATGAAGCGCTGCTCGCCAAAAATCCGCATGTGAAATTTGCCAACAGCTTGCGCCGCGGTTATGCCCGATACGACGTCTCACCGCGACGATGGGAAACCACCTTCCGTGGCGTTTATGATGCCGCTGACCCGCAGTCACGGGTCTTTGATACCGGGCAATACGTGGTGGAAGACGGCAAGCCGGGGGCGCAGCGCGGGTAACGCCGCAAGTATTTGTTTTTGTTGATTTTTTATTAAAGCCCTAGGATGCGGGCGATATCTGTCGCATAACGGCTGATCGTGGTGCCTTCGTAAACCGCCTCATCAACGGTTTCATCGAGCAGCGAACGGATGTCGTGAAGGCTGTCGCTGACCCAGTGGTGTCGCTGCACTGGTGAGTTCAGCAGGTTGCGCAGTGTTTCGACCTCATCGCGCAGGCGCTGAACATCTGCGGCCCCGCCCTGCACTTTGGCTAAATCACGCTCCAGTGCATGAATCAATTTCGCGGCCTGCTCGAGGTCGATGTTTTTACCAATGTCGTTTTTGCTCATGGCCGTATTCCCGGTTGGGTCTAATGGTCGCGCCAGCGGTCGAGTTCACGACGCTCGCGTTTGGTCGGCCGACCATGGCGATCCTGTGCGGGATCAGCGGCAAACTTGCGTAATGCCGCCAGCTCCTCGCGCCGGATCCGGCTGGCCTCGTCTTCAGCATACAGCGTACGCGCGACCGTTGCCGGTCCGCGTTTGTCCGAGAGCTGTTCGACGCGGATGGCCCATTCCGCAGCACCGATCTGGATCGATAGCTCATCACCGACACGCAGGTCTTTCGCCGGTTTGACTCGCTCACCGTTGACCCGGACTTTGCCGCCCTCAACCGCCTGCTGCGCCGTCGATCGCGTCTTGAAAAAGCGAGCGGCCCAAAGCCACTTGTCGATGCGAACGGACATTGCAGTCTCAGTCCGGCACGGGCATCGCCTTGCGGCCGGTCAACGTCAGCCAACCGCGAACAATACGATACAGAATCCAAAGCCCGACAACCACCATCAGCGGGATGCCGATGACCATACCGATAAAGGTTGCAATCAGCACGCTGGCAATCAACACCCACAGCACCGACCACCAGAAAGTACGGATCTGCCATAAAAAATGTGAATCCAGGAAAGTGCCTCGCACGTTGTCGCGCTTCACATAATTGATAATCACCGCAATGATCGACGGCCAGCCGCTCAAGAAAGCGGTAACGATAAAAGCCGCACTGGAAATGCCGGTGAGCACGCTGAACGCATGCAGGCCATAGATGATGTGCGTCAGGGTCACGAGGTCATCGGAAGGCAATGTGGTCTGATTTTTTCCATCGATATCGGTCATATCATCCTCCTAGGAAAGGTCGATTGCATGTTTCTTGAAATCAGCCAGCGACGCAAACTCCAGCGATGCCTCATGCGTCGCCGCAAGCACCACCCGCGGTGCGCAGCCCGCATCGAGCGCCTCGCGCCAGCGCGGTGCGCACAGGCACCAACGGTCGCCCGGCTGCAGGCCCGGAAAACCGAATTCCGGCACCGGCGTCGACAGATCGTTGCCACGGGCCTTGCTGAATTCCAGGAACTCCGCGGTCACCACCGCACAGACGGTGTGCACACCGGCATCTTCCGGACTGGTGTTGCAGCAACCGTCCCGGAAAAATCCGGTCACCGGACGCTCGCTGCAGGACTGCAGTTTTTCGCCCAGCACATTGCGGGCAAACTCGTTGGGATCAAATCGTCGCATTATCAGCCCCGTTCGTTTTTATTCAGGTGTGCACATGGCGTGTCTGGCGCAGCTTGCCTCGCGCGCCGGGCTGCGGTTCCGGCCGCGTGCCGGATTTCATGAACGGCAGGCGCCCCTTGGCACCGCTCGCTTCATAGTCTCCGGCAACCGCCTCGACCACCACCGCCGCATCAACGCCGTTTTCCCGCAGGAAATCGTGCAGCAGACCGCAGAGTTTTTCCAGCGCGAATTCATGGGTCTTGGCGGTGCGTCCGTATAACCAGTCGGTGAACTGCATGAAGCGATCAAACGGCGCCGCGGCAAGCAGCAGCGGCAGGGCACGATGAAAACGGCCGGAATTCCCTATCAGATCCCAGTAACGGGCGAAGCGCACGATCCGCTGTACGTCATTAAAGCTCAGCGCGTCAGTGGCCAGCACCACATAAGGCGCATCCGGGCTGTAGCGCATCGCATGGCCGGCGGTGTGCCGGTCGATCGGTGCACCGCGCAGGCGTTTGAGGATGCCGACCTGGATCTCGTGCGGCTTCAGTGCATACAGCCGGTCAAAGCCGCGACCGAAAGTCGCGAGGTCTTCTCCGGGCAGGCCTGCAATCAGATCGACATGGATCAGTGCCGGCGATTCCTCGCGCAGCCAGCGCAGATTGGCCTCGGCCAGCGCGTTGTCCTGCTTGCGCGAGATGCGCGCCTGCACCGCCTCATCCCAGGTCTGGATACCGACCTCGAAATGCAGCCGGCCCTGCGGAAAACGCAGGATCGCCGCCTTGAGTTTTTCCGGCAGATGATCCGGGATCAGTTCGAAATGAATGAACAGGTCGTCGCTGAGGCGTTCCAGAAAGAAATCGAGTATCGCCAGGCTGGCCGCCACTTTCAGATTGAAGGTGCGGTCAACAAAACGGAAATGCCGCGCGCCGCGGTCATACAGCGCCTTCAGTTCAGCCAGAAAGCGCTCCTGCTCAAAGGGCCAGGCGGTCTTGTCCAGTGCAGACAGGCAGAACTCGCATTTGAAAGGACAGCCGCGCGAGGCTTCGACATAGATGAAACGCCGCGCGATGTCCTCATCGGTGTATTCAGCGTAAGGCAGCGCGATCTCGGCGAGTTTGGGCTGCACGCCGGCATGCACCTTCTGCGCCGGCGCACGTCCCGCCATGATCTCGGCGCAAAGCTGCGGGAAGGTGATATCGCCCCAGCCGGTGACCACGTAATCGGCCAGCGCGCAGATACGCTGCTCATCCGTCTCGTAACTGACTTCCGGTCCGCCGATAACGACGACCACTTCCGGCGCGACGCGCTTGATGATCGCGATCAGCCGCGTGGTTTCTTCGACATTCCAGATATAAACGCCGAAACCGATCAGCCGCGGCCGGTCGGCGAGCAGCTTTTCCGCGATGTCTGCCGGACGGTCGCCAAGCACGAATTCACGAATCCGCGTCTGATTGCGCAGTTCACCCATGTTGGCGCGCAAATAGCGCAGGCCGAGGGCCGCATGGACGTAGCGGGCGTTAATGGTGGTCAGAATGATGCCGGACATTGCGGCATTATCTCACCGGGCATGCCATCTTCCGGGCGTTTTTGATACGCTACGCCCCTTCCCGACTTTTTCCACCTTCCTTACCGGATGCACAGCCATGGCCCAGAGACCCGATACCCCTGACAGCAAAATGGACGCGACAACGCTGTATCGCGAAGACATCATCACCGACCGCAAGGTCGGCACTATCCGCCGCATGACCCCGATCACCAGCGACGGCGCCGATGACAGCGCGCGCCCGACAATTTATCTCGGCGAAGCGCAGATCATGACCAACGCCGGCCCGCTGCCGATCAATTTCGAAATCGAGGCCGCCGGCGTTGCCGAAGCCGTCGAAAAATTCGGCGATGCCGCCAAGGAAGCGGTCGAGCGCACGGTTCGTGAACTGCAGGAACTGCGCCGGCAGCAGGCTTCTTCGATTGTCGTGCCCGGCATGGGCAATCCCGGCAGCAAGATCCAGATTCCGTGACCGCGCCCGCAACGGTTGTCCGCTCAGCCGGCGTCGTCATCGCAAGGCGCCGCGGCGGCGACTGGCGCCTGCTGGTGCTGCGTTCGGGCAACAACTGGGATTTTCCCAAGGGTTTGCTCGAAGAAGGCGAAAGCGCGCATGACGCCGCGCGGCGCGAAGCGACCGAAGGCACCGGCATCTCGGACCTGACCTTCGATTCAGCGGAGTCGCACAAGGAAACCATCGCCTACGGCACCGGTGAAATCGCGCGTTACTACCTGGCGATCACCAATACCGCCGAAGTGACGCTGCCCATCGTGCATGAACTCGGTCAGCCTGCTTACGATGAATGGCGCTGGGTCACCTTCGACGAATCCGAGGATGTGCTGCCGCCGCGGCTTACAGCGGTATTGGCCTGGGCACGCGATACACTGGACACCGCCTGAACTGAATCCGGCCCTTAAATAAAAAACAGCGCCGCGAACGGCGCTGTTTTTTTGTCTGCAATACCGCTGCTGCTGGTTAACGCCCCTTCTTCGCCGGAATAATCGGCAACATCAAATAGGACGCCGTTTTACCGCCGGCATAAATCGTGTTCTTTGCGCCGGCGTTGTAGTCACAATGGTAATGAGTGTACGGCGCGCTGCCGGTACCATCCCGCGGCTGGATGTCGATGCGTATGCGGTGCCCCTTCTTGAACACCATGCTCGTCGGCCAGACTTCGACACGGCATTCAACGATTTCGCCTTTTTTCAGCCACAACCGCTCGTCATGCGAGTGATAGGGCCGGAAGGGCAGCGTTTTTTCCGGATCAAGCTTGCGATGTGATGCGCGCAGCCAGCCTTTGGTCACGCAGGGCACCGGCTGTCCGTGCTGACCGACTTCGCAAACATCGTGGCCGTCGGGATCCATGTTGCGGATGGTCACAAAAAGATCCATGTCCTCGGA
>CANHZX010000091.1 GCA_947465215.1 Betaproteobacteria bacterium
CTAACGTTCGCGTTGAGCGTCGAGCGCCGCAGGCGCGAGTCCGTTCTCGAACGCGCGGTTAGGGTGCATTCTTACCTCCCGCACTCTGGCGAAGGTACTCTACATGGGCGAGAAAATCAGACGCATGGCGATCTATGTTTAAGACCACCAAAGTTCCGCCAGTTTCCTTGATCGCCTGCCTCGCGACGTAGTCTCTGCCGAGCCCTGAATCTCGGCCGATTGTATAGCCGGGTCTCAGCCCAAATTCGTGGATCGTCGCATTTCGGTAGTTCTCATAGAACACTTCTGCTCCGAGTGCACCGTTAAGCGCCGGAAAGTGCGCTTCGAGATACTTGATGTTTGCGCTTCGCGTCCCACCCTTTGATCCTGAGGCCAAACCATCAATGTATGCGGAGATCATGTTCAGCAACGAATACCAGAGCGTTCCGCCATCACGAATTGCTCGAACGGACTCGGTCATCTGCCCAAAGCGGAGCTCTGGATCGGCAATATTCGCCGCATCTGCAATCGAGGTTGGTGGGAGGATCTTCATGCACCCTCACTAGTTTTATACGACAAAAACGACAGGTAACATTCCGGTGCGATGGATAACATCCCGACGCCCTTCATATTTTATTTAATAAAAACAAATGCCTATGGATATTCTTGGTGTTTTCGACGCTGATAAAATCGGGAAGAAAAGCGACGCCCGATAATGGACCCGAAAAAGAATAGCGGAATTCATTTCCGGTGCTGAAATGATTTCTTTTCGCCACTCATGAACAAACTAAACCACGACAGTCCACTCCGCACCCTGATGGAAACCTTCCCGATGGAAGGTCGCCTCGAATGGATCGGCCTGCGTCCGGGCCGGCGTGCGCCCTTGCTGGCGATGAATCATGTTGAAGTGCTCGCCGATTACGGACTGGTCGGAGACCATAAGGCGCAGCGCGCGGGCGGCAAGCGCCAGGTCACGCTGATCCAGCGAGAGCATCTGGCAACGGTGGCGCAGTTGCTGCGGCGTGAGGCGATTGATCCGGCGCTGCTGCGGCGCAATCTGGTGGTGTCGGGGTTGAATCTGCTGGCCTTGCGGAATGAACGATTCCGCATCGGTGATGTGCTGTTTGAGGGTACGGGACCCTGCGAGCCGTGTTCGCGGATGGAAGAGGTGTTGGGTGCTGGTGGGTATAACGCGATGCGCGGGCATGGCGGGATTACGGCGCGAGTGTTGAGCGGTGGGGTCATCGCTGTCGGTGACACCTTGCGTTACGAAGTGGCCTGAACAAAGGCTTAATACTGCACGCCGGCCTTGAGCAGTTACAATCCTTCACCATGTCGGGCCCCCATCCCAAAGCTGCATCGATCCTGACGCTGGAAGACATCCGGCGCGGTCTTGCGTGTCCGGCACCGCCGCCGGAAGAACATGACCTGCGCATGATTTCGCTGCGCGAAGGCACCAAGGTCACCGAGGCTGCGGTGCTGGTGCCGCTGGTGAACCGGCCGCAGGGCGTGCAGCTGCTGCTGACCCAGCGCACCGCGCATCTGCGCGATCACGCGGGGCAGATCAGCTTTCCCGGCGGGCGCGTCGAGCCGGATGATCCGGATCGCGAATACACGGCGCTGCGTGAAACCGAGGAGGAGATCGGCCTCGCGCGTGAGCGCATCGCACTGCTCGGGCGTTTGCCTGGTTATGAGATTCCCTCGGGTTTTCGCATCGTGCCGGTGGTGGGCTGGGTTGAGCCGCCGTTTGATTTGAAGCCGGATGACTTCGAAGTGGCCGATATCTTTGAAGCGCCGCTGACGCATTTTCTCGATCCGGCGAATTACCAACGTCGTGAATACCATTTCCGTGGTCGTCATCGCCATTACCTGGCGATTCCCTATGAAGGCCGTTATATCTGGGGCGCCACGGCTGGCATGTTGTATAGCCTGTGCCGGCTGATCACGGGAAAATGAGCGGGCCAATTAGGAACGGATCATGAGCGCGCCGAAGATGCCCTCGACGCCTGCGGTGCTGGCGCTACGCGCCGCGAAAGTCGAATTCACGCCGCATTTCTACAACTATGAAGATCGCGGCGGCACCGCTGTGTCGTCCCGCGAGCTGGGTGTCGATGAACACGCCGTGGTGAAAACGCTGATCATGCAGGACGAGGCGGCGAAACCCTGCGTAGTGCTGATGCACGGCGACCGTCAGGTCTCGGCGAAGGCGCTGGCGCGGCATATGGGCGTCAAACGCATCGAGCCCTGCAAGCCGGAAGTTGCAGAACGCCATACCGGTTACCGCGTCGGCGGCACCTCGCCCTTCGGTACGCGCCGGAAAATGCCGGTGTATCTGGAGCAGAGCATCCTTGATCTGCCGCGGCTCTTTATCAATGGCGGCAGCCGCGGCTTTCTGGTGAGCCTGCAGCCGCAGGCGCTGGTCACCCTGCTGCAGCCGGAGCAGGTGACCGTGGCCATCGAGTCCTGAGTCCAATTCCGCTGCGACTCAGGCACACTGGCGTATCGGGATACCAGCAATGTCCAGCGCATCTACTTCAGGCAAGCCTGTCGTCGGTCTGATCATGACCGGTGGCGGCGCGCGCGCTGCTTATCAGGTCGGCGTGATGCGGGCCTTATATGAACTGCTGCCGCGCGACGCCGGCAATCCCTTTCCGATCATCTGCGGTACTTCCGCCGGGGCAATCAATGCCGCGGTGCTGGCCACCGATGCCGGCAATTTCCATCGCGGCGCTCGCCGGCTGATGACGGTCTGGAAAAATTTCCAGGTGGAGCAGGTCTATCGCGCCGATACATTGGGTGCATTGGGTAACAGCGCCCGCTGGCTGCTGTCGGCCTTGTCCGGTAGCCGACTCGATGGCCCGATATCCCTGCTCGACAACTCGCCGCTGGCGGATTTACTGGCGCGTCACATCGATTTTCCGGCAATCGGGCGCAACATCAATGCCGGCCATCTGCGCGCTTTTGCGGTGACCTGTTCCGGCTATACCTCGGGCCAGTCGGTGACGTTTTACGAAGGTAATGCCAAGCTGGCGGATTGGGAGCGTGCGCGCCGCGTCGGCGTGGCGATGCCTATCGGACTGCCGCATCTGATGGCGTCGAGCGCACTACCTTTTATTTTTCCGCCGGTGAAAATCAACCGCGAATATTTCGGCGACGGTTCGATGCGCCAGATTGCGCCGGTCAGTCCGGCACTGCATCTCGGCGCTGACCGTTTGCTGGTGATCGGCGTCGGCCGTCAGGCCACACAATCCGCCGTGCGTCAGCCGTCGAACGGTTATCCCTCGCTGGCGCAGATAGCCGGTCATGCCCTCGACAGCATTTTTCTGGACTCGCTGGAGGTTGATCTGGAGCGCCTGCAGCGTATCAACCGCACCTTGTCGATCATTCCACCAGAGACGCTGGCGAAAAACGGCTATCCGCTGCGCGCTGTCGAGTTCCGGGTGCTGACGCCCAGCGTGCCGCTGAGCCAGATCGCCGCGCAGTACGCGCATGATCTGCCGCGGGTGATCCGCGGGCTGTTGAATACCGTCGGCGCGATGAAACGCAGCGGTTCGAATCTGGTGTCCTATCTGTTGTTCGAAAAATCCTATTGCCGCGCGCTGATCAAGCTCGGTTATTCCGATGCGATGGCGCAGCGGGATGATCTGCTGGCCTTTCTCGGTCACGGCCCGCGATGACCGATCACCGGCAGACCTCCGAAGCCTGTGCGCGCAACCGCGGTCCCATTTTGGAAGTGTTGCGCGATGCCCTCTCGGCATCGACGCAGGTGCTGGAGATCGGCGCTGGCACTGGCGAACACGCGGCGTTTTTTGCCGGGCTGCTGCCGCATCTGGTGTGGCAGCCCACCGATGTGGCGGCCCATCTGCCGGGCATCGCGGCCTGGCGTGATGCGGTGGCGCTGCCCAATCTGCGCGCGCCACGGGTGCTCGATGTGGATGCCGCGGCATGGCCGGTCAATGAAGCGGACGCGGTGTTTACCGCAAACACGCTGCACATCATGTCCTGGGATTCCGTCAGACATTTTTTTGAGGGTGTCGGCCGGGTGCTGCTGCCCGGCGGCGTGCTGGCGGTTTACGGGCCGTTCAGCGACAACGGCAGCCACACGGCGGATTCCAACGCCCGATTTGACTCCTTCCTGCGCGAGCGCGATCCGCTGAGCGGCGTGCGCGACTGGCAAGCCGTTGATGCATTGGCAAAAAAACAGGGACTGTCGCTGACCGGCGACCATGCCATGCCAGCCAACAATCGTATGCTGATCTGGCGGCATATTCTTTGACCAAAGGCGGTTGCCAGTGGTGGAGACAGCCGGTATAACAGAATGAAGCACCTGATGAAGAACGAGAGAATGGCCGGGTAAACGGCAGACGTTGTCGGTGCCCCGAGGGGCATCACCCCGTTCCCCGATCCGAAGCTGAACGCTGACGCTCTGCACGAGCGATGAGAGTGAACATGAGCCGCGCCTTTGTAAAAGAAAGTGATGACGACCTGACCGCGGGTGAACTGCCGGAACGTCCGGTGCCCGCGCATGCGAACTATGTGACGCCGCTGGGTATGGAGCAATTGCGTGCGCGCGTGCGTGAACTCGCCGAACGGCATGAGCAGTTGAAGGCGCTGTCCCAGGACGATTCGGAGGCCAAACGCAAGCTGCGTGAGGTCGAGCGCGATCAGCGTTATTTCAACGCGCAGCTGGAGCGCGCCGAAGTGGTGGATCCCGCGGGTCATCCGCCGGGTGAGGTGCGTTTCGGTGCGACCGTGAAGGTCGAGGAGGCCGATGGCCGCGTCGAAACCTTCCATATCGTCGGCGACGACGAGGCCGACGTCGCTGTCTGCAAGATCAGCTGGGGCTCGCCGCTGGCGCGTTCGCTGATCGGCGCCAAGGTCGGCGAGACTGTCAAATGGCAGCGTCCGGCCGGCGATACCGAGGTCGAGATTGTTGCCGTCGAATACCGGTAGAATATAAGCATTTGTTTTTGCTGACTTATTCTGTTGGTTTTCATTCAGGACTCCATTTACCGGTATGAAGTTTCTGGCATTAGTCATCGCTCTGGCGATTGAGCAGGCGCGGCCGTTGCGGCGTAACAACCGGCTATACGCCGGGTTCGAGCGTTACGCCGATTACCTCGAAGGCCAGTTCAACGGCCTGCAGGCCAGCCACGGCGCCATCGCCTGGCTGGTGGCGGTGCTGCCGCTCGCGCTGCTGACGATCCTTGCTTACGCCTTGCTCGGCTACGTCAATGTATTTCTGGCGCTGGCGTGGAGCATCGGTGTGTTGTATGTGGCGATGGGTTTCCGCCGCTTCAGCCATTGCTTCACTGACATCGCGCAGGCTTTGCGCGAACAGAACGTTAACAGCGCGCGCGATGTGCTCGGCCGCTGGCGTGGTGTGCCCGCTGACGAACTCAATGCCGCGGAAATCGCGCGGGTGTCGATCGAGCTCGGTCTGCTACAGGCCCACCGTTATGTGCTCGGGCCGATTTTCTGGTTTGTCGTGCTGGGTCCTGTCGGCCCGGTGGTGTATCGCGCTGCCGACCTGCTGGCTGAACGCTGGGGCAAGCAGATGGAGCCTGAGAAGCGTATTTTTGCGCTGTTCGCCGAACGCGCATTTTTCTGGATCGACTGGCTGCCGGCGCGGGTGACTGCGGCGAGTTTTGCCATCGCCGGCAATTTCGAAGACGCGGCTTACTGCTGGCGCACCCAGGCGGCGGCGTGGAACCGTAACGCCGAAGGTGTGGTGCTGGCCAGCGGCGCAGGCGCTTTGGGCATCAAGCTCGGCGGCGCGCTGCGCGAAGAGGGTATGCTCAACCAGCGGCCAGAACTGGGTATCGGCGAAGAGGTGGAAGTCGATGATCTGCGCGGCGTGGTCGGCCTGATCTGGCGCGCGCTGGTGCTGTGGTTGATCCTGCTGTTCATCGTATCCGTCGCCAAGGCGATCGGCTGAACCCAGTTCTGCGCTCTGACGCGGATTTATTTTCCGGGCATCAAGCCCAATCCGGCCGTTTCAATCGAATATTTTCTTCCGCCAGCCGGCGGTAGGACGCCAGCCGTCGCGCGCTGACGGCGCCTGCAGTTTCAGCGGCGACAAGGGCGCACCCGGGTTCGGCGAGATGCCGGCAGTCGCGGAAACGGCATTGCCCCAACAGCGGACGAAACTCGATGAACGCCGCCGCCAGATCTTCGAAGCCGAGATGATGCACACCGAAGGCCTGCACACCCGGGGTGTCGATCAGCTCGCTGCGTGCATCCAGGTGATAAAGCCGGGCGTGGGTGGTGGTGTGTTTGCCGGTGCCCAGCGAGGCCGAGACTTCGCGAGTCTGCGCGACGGCTTCCGGCAGCAACTGGTTGAGGATGGTCGACTTGCCCATGCCCGACTCGCCGACCAGCACGCTGCGTTTGCCGTCGAGCAGCGGGCGCAGCGGATCGATGTTGTCGCGCGCCACCAGTTTCAGCAGCGGATAACCCAGTGCGGCGAAAGGCGCGAGCACGCCTTCTGAGATTACGGCTTCCGCCAGTTCCGCCTTGTTGAGCACGATCAGCACGTCGATGTTCGCGTGTCCGGCAGCAGCGAGACAGCAGTCGAGTACATTGAGGTCGAAAGACGGCACGGGGGCGACCACCACGACGACCTGGGTGACGTTGGCGGCGATAAGCTTCTGTTTCCACTGATCCGAGCGGTAGAGCAGACTTTTCCGCGGCGCGCAGTCGTTGATGGCACCCTGGGTGTCGTTCTGCACGGCGACCGAGACATCGTCGCCGCAGGCGAAATCATTGCGCTTGCCGCGGGTCACGCAGTCACGGGTGATGCCGTCTGCGCATTCAACGAGGAAGCGGCGGCCGTAGGCGGCCGTTACCAGCCCGCGGATGATGCGCTCAGAGCTCAAGCAGGGCGTCGATCTTGGCGGCGCAGATGAAGTCATTCTCGGACAGGCCGTTGATCGCGTGGGTGATGTAGTCGACGCGGCATTGGTTGTAGCCGACAGCGAGATCGGGGTGATGGTCTTCGCGGTGCGAGATCCAGGCAGTCGCGTTCACGAAGGCCATGGTCTCGTGGTAATTGCGGAACTCGTAGGTCTTGCTGAGTTTGCCGTCGACCAGCGACCAGCCCTGCAGGCCTTTGAGCAGGCTGGCGGTTTCATCCGCGGTCAGCGGTGAAACACCGCCTTCGCAGGGTTTGCATTTTTTCCCGGCCAGCGTGTTCATCGCGGCCTCAGTGTGCGCCGGCAGCCGCCTGCTGCAGCCGTGCGATGCGCAGCGTGGCGGGCGGGTGCGAGTCGTAGAACGCCGAGTGCAGCGGGTCCGGCGTCAGTGTCGAGGCATTGTCCTTGTAGAGCTTGACCAGCGCCGCGATCAAATCGGAGGCCGGCGTGTACTGCGCGGCGAAGGCATCGGCTTCGAACTCGTGCTTCCGGGAATACATCGCGCTGAAGGGCTGGAACAGGAAGGTGAACACCGGGATTACGATCGAGAACAGCAGCATCGCCATTGCGGTCGACGGCGTCTCGACGCCGAGACCGGCATAAAACCACGGCGCATGAAGCACGACGCCGAGCAGCCACAGGAAGCCCAGGCTGGCCGCGAAAATCCACGCAATGCGTTTCACTACATGCTTGAGTTTGAAGTGGCCGAGTTCATGGGCTAGCACGGCTTCGACTTCCTGCGGTTCCAGGCGCGACAGCAGGGTGTCGAAAAACACGATTCGTTTGGTTTTGCCGAAACCAGTGAAGTAGGCGTTGCCGTGGCTGGAGCGGCGCGAGCCGTCCATCACCATCAGGCCCTTGACCTTGAAGCCGCAGCGGTCGAGCAGGCGTTCGACGCGTTCCTTCATTGCGGCATCGGTCAGCGGCGAGAATTTGTTGAACAGCGGTGCAATCCATGTCGGATAGACCGCGAGCATGACGATGTTGAAGGCCATCCACGTCAGCCAGGCGTAGAGCCACCACAGATTCCCCATGCCCTCCATCAGCCACAGCACGGTTGCGGCCAGCGGCAGGCCCAGCGCAGCGCCGAGCAGCAGCCCCTTCAGCAGGTCGATCCAGAACAGTTTCGGCGTGATCTTGTTGAAGCCGAATTTTTCTTCAATGACAAAGGTGCGGTAGAGGCTGAACGGGATATCGATCACCGTAGTCACCAGCGCGAAACCGGCGAGCAGTGCCAGACTGCGCAGCATGCCGGGCTCGAACCAGCCGGCGGTTAGTTCATGCAGCGCCTGCAGGCCGCCGCCGAAGGTGAAGCCCAGTGCGATGGCGGCTTCAATGACCACGCTGAGCATCGCGAAACGGGTTTTGGCGCAGGTGTAGTCTGCGGCACGCTGGTGCGCATCCAGGGTGATGACCGAGGAGAACTGCGCGGGCACCGCGCCGCGGTTTGCTGCCACATGGGTGGAGTGCCGGGCGGCCAGCCACAGTCGCAGGATCACGGTCAGCAGCAGAGCGGCGAGGAAGATCAGGCCAAAAGTATGCATATCGGGTATTTAAGGGGTCCGGGCTTGTGACACAATACGCGTCTGAAAATTCCTCAAACAGCGCATGAATTTCAACGCGCAATCAACACAAAATCAACGCAATAACTTTAGCGTAAAAGCGACTAAATCATTATGGCACAGGATCCCAGCGCGCTCATCTGGATCGACATGGAGATGAGCGGACTCAACCCCGAAACCGACCGCGTGCTGGAAGTGGCGATCGTGGTGACCGATTCACAGCTCAATACCGTCGCTGAATCCCCGGCACTGGTGGTGCATCAGCCGGATGCTGTCCTGGACGCGATGGACAACTGGAACAAGTCGACGCACAAGAAGTCCGGACTGATTGACCGCGTGAAGGCATCGACGCTGAGCGAAGCCGATGTCGAGAACCGCATGGTCGAGTTTCTCGCGAAGTATGTGCCGTCGGGTGCGTCGCCGATCTGCGGCAACTCGGTGCATCAGGACCGGCGTTTCCTAGTCAAGTACATGCCGAAACTGGATGCCTATTTTCACTACCGGCTGATCGACGTCAGCACGCTGAAGGAGCTGGCGCGGCGCTGGAAGCCGGACGTCATCGGCGGCATGGTCAAACACGGCAAGCACGAGGCGCTGGCCGACATTCATGAATCGATTGAAGAGCTGCGTTATTACCGCGCGCAGATCATGAAGATCTGAGAATGAAGACGTGAAGCGGGGCCGTGTCAGTCTCCCGCTTCAACGTCCCGCCTTAGTCGAGTTTCAGCTCGCCGTCGAAGGTGACGCTGACATCCAGACCGCCAACTTTCAGGGTCATCGCCACCGGCAGTGATTCGCTGCCTTTCAGCTTGCCGTCCTCGATCGCCTTGCGCACGGCTTTTTCAATCGCCAGCTGGGAATTGACGCCAACGGTTTTGAGGAACTTGCGGATGCTCATGTTAAGGGCTTCGTCGTTCATGGTTTTCTCCCGTTGTTCTTGAGGGCGTGGCGGATCAGTGCCGAGGTTGATGCATCGTGTGTTGTTGCCGGTGGTTTGCCGTTGAGTTCAGGCAGCAGGCTGCCGGCGAGTTTTTTACCGTGTTCGACACCGTACTGGTCGAAGGCATTGATGTCGAGGATCGCAGCTTTGACGAAGGTGCGGTGTTCGTACAAAGCCAGCAGTGCACCGAGGCTGTGCGGCGTCAGTGAAGGCAGCAGCAGGGTATTGCTGGGGCGGTTGCCGGGCAGCGCCTGATGCGGCGCGAGGCGGGCCGCTTCTTTGGCATCCATGCCGCCGGCGGTCAGTTGCCGTTTGATGTCGTCGGCGGAGACGCCCTGCATCAGCAGCGCCGACTGGGCGAAACAGTTGGCGAGAATGATGGCCTGGGTGTCGGTATCCCTGTCGTAGCGCGGCAAACAGGCGGCGATGAAATCGACCGGCACCAGTTGCGTGCCCTGATGCAGCGACTGCATATAGGCGTGCTGTGCATTGATTCCCAGGCCGCCCCACACCACGGTGCCGCTGCCGGTGCGCAGCGTCTTGCCTTTTTGCGTCACGCTTTTGCCGAGGCTTTCCATTTCGAGCTGCTGCAGATACGGCGGCAGCAGGGCGAGGCCGTGTTCGTAGGAAATCACCGCGCGCGAGGCGCCACCGCAGAAATTGTGGTGCCACAGTCCGATCAGGCCCATCAGCATCGGCATATTGCGTTCGGGCGGTGCTTCGGCGAAGTGGCGGTCCATCAGCCCCGCGCCGGCGAGCAGCTCATCAAAAGCCGCTGATCCCATCGCGATCATCGCGGGCAGGCCCACTGCGGACCACACCGAATACCGCCCGCCGACCCAGTCCCACATCGGGAACAGGCGTTCCGGGGCAATGCCGAAGGCGCCGGCCGCTTCGACGTTGGCGGTTACTGCGGCAAAGTGGATGCCGACATCCGTGGCTTGCAGTCCGGCGAGCAGCCAGGTCTTTGCGGCCTGCGCATTGCGCACCGTTTCCATGGTGGAAAAACTTTTGGATTGCACAATGAACAGCGTCGTCGCCGGATCCAGTGTGGCGAGCAGCCGGGTCATCGGTTCGCCGGGGGTGGTGACGAAGTGCACGCGCGGCGAGGCGGTATCGGGGGCACAGGCGCGGACGACCAGGGCCGGGCCCAGGGCCGAGCCGCCGATGCCCAGGCTGACGATATTGCGGATGGGCTGGCCGGTCACGCCTTGAAGCAGACCGGCGCGCAGCGCATCGGCAAAGACGCGCATTGCGGCAAGGGTGCTGCGTACTTCCCTCGGGGCGGCATCGCCGGACCTCAGGGCGGTATGCCAGGCGGCGCGTTTTTCGGTCTGGTTGACGCGTTTGCCGGCGAGCAGTGCGGTGACGCGATCGGGTAACCCGCGCTCCAGTGACAGTTGTACCAGCAGGTCGCGCGTTTCCGTGGTGATCAGATTTTTTGAGTAGTCGAGCAGCAGTCCGCCGGCTTCCAGTGAGAAGCGTTCGAAGCGCTGCGGGTCTGCGGCGAACAGGTCGCGCAGGTGGCGTTCAGTCCAGTTGCGGTGGTGGGCGACGAGCGCGCGCCAAGCGGGCGTGCGGGTCAGCGAGGCGGAAACGGATTTGGAAGCAGCTGTTCCAGACATGGAGATCCCAGACATGACGCGACATTGTACCTTGGTGAGAGGGTATTCTGCGTTGTTTACAATATCGTTATCCCGTTTGGAGATCATGATGTTTTGCAAATCCCGTGCCCTTCCGGCGCCGCTGTTGGCTGAGCCGGCATGAGCGCCGCCTTCCAGGCGCTCGCGCGCGGCATGGGCAATCTGCTGGAGCCGCGCATTCTTGCGGTGCTGCTGATGCCGGTGCTCGGTAGTTTTCTGCTATGGGCTGTGCTGACCTGGGTATTCTGGGAATCCTGGACCGGCGTGGTCGCCGGTGCATTGCGCAGCACGGTGGTAGCCGGCTGGCTGCAGAACTGGAGCGCGGTGTGGGTCATCGATTACACTGCGGTGCTGGCTGTGCTCGTTGCGGTGCTGCCGGCGATGCTGGTCACCGCGCTGCTTATCACTGAAATCGTCGCCATGCCGGTCATCGTGCGCTTTGTCGCCGAGCGTTATTACCCCGAACTCGGCCATTCCTTCGGCGGATCCATCGCCGGCAGCGTTGCCAATGCGCTGGTGGCGATTTCAATCTTCTCGGTGTTGTGGATC
>CANHZX010000092.1 GCA_947465215.1 Betaproteobacteria bacterium
GGTGACATCAAAAGTCGCTTCACGCGCCAGCAAGTCCGGCGTTGCCAGTTCCCAGTACGTCACCGAGCCGCCGCCGCGCGCAGAGACAACGCCGTCAGCAACCGTGAGGCTTTCCAGCGTCACCCCGAGTTTCTGCGCCGCGCGCGTCAGTAGCAGGTCGCGCGTTTCGGCAGCGACGTGGCGCAGCGCGAGGCCGCTTTCCTGGATCGAACGGCTGCCCGAGGTGATGCCCTCATCGGGACTGAACGCCGTGCTCGCAGCCTTCAGGCGGATGCGCGAAACGTCGATATCGAGTTCTTCCGCGGTCATCTGCATCACCGCGGTCAGAATGCCCTGGCCGATTTCGACCTTGCCGGTGCAGAGCGTCACTGTGCCGTCGGCGTTGATGGATAACCAGCGATCGAGACGGCGGTTGGTATCGAGACTGCCCGGCAGTTTGCGTGCGGGGGCTGCAGTATTTGCTTGCGCCATTATTGTTCTCCCCGGAGTTCTTTGGCGGCACGTTTGATCGCGCGCAGGATGCGGCTGTGCGTGCCGCAGCGGCACAGGTTGCCTTGGAGTGCTTTGCGGATCTCGGCGTCTGACGGATTGTTGTTGACGTCGAGCAAGGCTTTTGCCGACATCAGGATGCCGCTGGAACAATAACCGCACTGCGCGGCCTGTTCGGCGATGAAGGCCTGCTGCAGCGGATGCATTGCCGCATCAGTGCCGAGCGCTTCAACCGTGGTGATCTGTTTGCCGACGACCGCGGAAACCGGCACATCGCAGGACTGCACCGGTTTGCCGTCGATGATCACGGTGCAGGCGCCGCACTGGCCAAGACCACATCCGTAACGCGAGCCGATCAATCCGAGGTCATTACGCAGGGCATAGAGCAGCGGGGTTTCCGCGTCGGCCTGCACTTCGCGCGGTTTGCCGTTTACATGTATCGTCAGGGCCATATAAATTTACCAATAAAAACATATAGTTATAAATAACCCGCCTTGCCCTTGCGGGCATGCCGGCCTATACTTCGCTTCCCTTCAACTGCTGTCCGTTCCATTCATGTCCGACCGCAACGAGACCGACGCCATCGAAGCACGCATCGCCGAGCTCAAGCTGGAGCATCGCGATCTTGATGACGTGATCTTTCGGCTCACGCAGTCGCCGGTAATCGATCAGCTGCAGCTGCAGCGGCTCAAAAAACGCAAGCTGATGGTCAAGGATCAGATCGCCCTGCTCGAACGGCAACTGACGCCCGACATCCCCGCTTAAGCAGCAACACGGCGGGCGCGCACCGCAAGCCACACCAGCGCAACACCCAGCAACACAAACCACAGCAGTGACCAGCCGGGAATCGTCAGGCCGAGGAAACGCCATCCGGCTTCGGCGCATTCACCCGAACCCGACAATACTTTTTCCAGCATGCGCGTCACCGCGTACTGCTCGAGCATGTACGACAGCCCCGGTCCGCAGGCCGGCACCTGGTCCGGCGGCAGGTTCTGCAGCCAGACATGACGCGCAGAGATGCCCGTACCGATAGCTGCGATCAATCCGCCGAATACGGCATAAACCGCCGCACCGGTTTTGCCCGGACCATGCAGCGCCGCAACAACAAATACCATTAACAGCGCGATGAACGCGACACGCTGGAAGACACACAGCGGACAGGGTTCAAGGCCTTCGACATGCTGCAGATAGAGGCCGAAGCCGAGCAGTGCGATGCAGACTGCGGCACCAAAGATATAGCCGATACGAATATTCATGATTTTCAGGTTCCGGCAGGTTACTAGCCCTGATCGGCAGCAATGATCAGTCAGGGCGCGTTACTTTATACTTAATCGAATATGCGAGTCACGCGCAGCATTAGCATCGACGAATCGGAGCTGACCGAGCGCTTCATCCTCGCTTCCGGGCCTGGTGGCCAGAACGTCAACAAGGTCGCCACCGCGGTCGAGTTGCGCTTTGATGTTGCGAATTCGAAAAGCCTGCCCGCAGCGGTGCGCGAACGGTTGATCGGGCTCGCCGGCAAAAGGCTGTCTTCAGCCGGCATTCTAGTCATCGCCGCACAGCGCTTTCGCAGCCAGCCGCGCAACCGCGAGGACGCGCGTGAACGTCTTGCGGCACTGATCCGCGAAGCCGCAACGCCACCCAAGTTGCGCCGCGCCACCCGTCCCTCCAAAGCCGCCAAACGCCGGCGCGTCGATGACAAGCGTCAGCTGGGCGCGCGCAAACGAGAACGCAGCGGCAGCGGTTGGGATTGACTGCATCAGCATCCTTTAAAACTCTAATATTAAAATAAAAACAGAAACTTGCAGCGGTCAGCCGACACCCAAATCTTGCTCAAATTGTCACAACAAACTGCTAAACTCCGCCGCGAGAAGGAATAAAGCCGTATTTTCAAGCGTTTGCCAGCGGCAAGTGATCGAATCGCATTAACAACCACGGGAGATTGTTCATGAAACACGCACTGATGGCCGCCCTCATCGGCACCTCTACTCTGCTCGCCAGCGGCACCGCGTTCGCGCAAGCCAAGCCGGAAGACGTCATCAAGTACCGCAAGAGTGTTTACACCGTAGCGGCCTGGCACATGCGCCCCCTGGGCGCCATGGTGAAAGGCCAGATGCCGTTTGATCAGGCCGTGTTTCTTAAGAACGCCGAAACGGTTGCCAATATGGCCTCGGTCGCTCCGGAAGCGTTTGCTGCCGGTTCCGATAAAGGTGCCGAGACCCGTGCCAAGCCGGAAATCTGGTCGGATGCCGCCGGCTTCAAGAAAGTCATGGACAACTTCCAGGCTGAATCCGCCAAACTGGTCCAGGTCGCCAAGACCGCCAAGGACGTTGATGCTGTTCGCGGTCAGTTCGCTTCGCTGGGCAAAGCCTGCGCAGCCTGCCACGACAACTACCGCACCAAGTAATCCTGTCGTTGCCGCAGCCAAAAAAAAGCCGCCTTCGGGCGGCTTTTTTATTGCCGTCATGCGCCATCAGATTTTGATCAGCGCCCAGACTCCCGCCGCACAGACGGCCAGCAATATCACAGCCAGCAACGTGCTGCGCATCGTCGCCGGCGCAGTGTCCGGGGGCAGATGCTTGCGTCCGGTGAACATCGGCTTGATCAGGTTCTCCGATTTATAGAACAGGTAATACAGCACCGCGCTGATGTGTACGCCGATCAGCGTGAGCAACAGATTGAAGTTGTATTTGTGGATGGTCGTCAGCAAGTCGCTCAGTTCCTTGGTGACATGTTTGTAGAGCGGGCCTTCGGTCAGGATGTCGTCATTGGAAAACAGCCCAGTGCCGGCCTGCACCAGCACACAGAGGAGTATCAGCACAACGCTGATACCGCCCAAGGGATTGTGTCCGGCGAACTTCGCTGCAGTGCGTGACGGCAAGGTTCGAATATAGTCGATGACGGCGCCGGGGCCGTAAATGAAGCTGCTGAAACGCGCATGGGTGCTGCCTACAAACCCCCAGATGACGCGGAACAGCACCAGCGCAAGCACGGCGTAACCGGAATACAGATGCCATTCCATCCATTCCATCTCGCCGGACAGCCACGAAAATGCAATGAGCAGCACCAGCGACCAATGGAAAAACCGCACCGGAATATCCCAGACCGGCGTCACGCCGTTGCTCTTTTGCGTTTCTGACATATTCAGCTTCCTCTTTAAACCGTTACCGGAATGAGCTTGTTCCCGACATTATGACAGCGACTGCTGTTTGAGCGTCACGTAATCCACTTTTCCCGAACCGAGCAGCGGCAGCGTATCCACCTTCAGCACCCGTCGCGCCACCGCCAGATCCTGCGCGTTGATCAGCCTTGCCGCGTGCAGCAGCGTAATACGATCCAGCTTGGGGTCGGTGGTCAGCAGCACCGTACTTTCGCCGGTATGGGTCATTTCCACCAGTGCGGCATGCTTGAAATCGGGCGAAGCCTGGTAAGCGATGTGCTCGACGCGCTCCAGCGACACCAGCTCACCGGCAATCTTGGCAAAGCGTTTGACGCGGCCGTGAATGGTGACAAAACCATCCTCATCGACACTGACCACATCGCCGGTGTTGTACCAGCCCGCGCCCAGTTCGGAACGCGGCGACTGCAAGACACCTGGCGCATCAGAAAACATATAGCCCAGCATCAGATTGGGCCCACGTACATGCAGCACGCCGCCCTCCTCGATGCCCGGCACCGGCACGATACGGTATTCGATGCCGGACAGGAAACGGCCGACGCTGCCGGCACGGAAAGCGAGTGCGGTATTCAGCGACATCGCCGGCCCGCACTCGGTCGCACCATAACCTTCATAAACACGCAGACCGAATTTGCTGAACCACAGCTTAGACACTTCGGGATTGAGCTTCTCGCCGCCGGAAATCACGAAGCGTGCACGGTGAAAGTCGTAGGGATGCGCCTGCCTAGCGTAATTGCCAAGGAAGGTGCTTGTACCAAAGATATAAGTGCAGTCCCGGGTATAAGCATATTCAGGGATCACCTTGTAATGCAGCGGATTGGTGTACAGGAATAGTCGCGTACCCGACAACAAGGGCATCAGCGTGCAGGCGATCAGGCCGAAGGTGTGATACATCGGCAACGCATTGAGATATTTGTCATCAGGCCCGAAATCGATCGCCGCACGAAGCTGCGACATTACACCGAGCATGGTGTCGTGGCTGATGACAACGCCCTTGGGCCGCGCCTCCGAACCCGAAGTAAACAGCACAATCGCCGGCGATGCGGGATCCTGTGCTGGCAGTGCGGCAAGCGGCCGCAGCAGCGCGCGGATGACCCACAGCTTGTCGGCGAGGGTGATCGACTCTCGCAGGTCCTCCAGATAGATGATTTGGCAGTTCTCAAAGGCCGCCATCAGATGCTCAAGTTTGACGGTCTTGATGAACGCGCGGGAGGTGATCACGGTGCGCAGGGATGCTGCAACACAGGCGGTACGCAGCGCCTCGATGCCGCTGGAATAATTGAGCATGGCGGCAATACGACCGCGGGAGGTCAGGCCGAACACCAGACAGACTGCTGCGCCGAGATTGGGCAACATCACACCGACCCGCTCGCCGGGCTCGGTGGATCGCGCGGTCAGCCGCCCCAGCGCCAGGCTACCCTTGAGCAGATCGCCGTAGGTATTCACCTGGCGACGCAGGTCTTCGATGATGCGGGTACGGCGGCCGTGCAGCGCCGCCGCTTCCACCAGCGCTTGAAACAGTGTGCGGCGCGGCGCGGCATCCGCCATTGAGCGCTGGAGGATGCGCAGAAGGTCGTCGGCCTGCTGCCGGCGGCGCACACCGCCGGCACCGCTGCGCGCCGGCAGGCGCGTCGATGGCTGCACAGCCAGTGAGACCCGCGGAAACAAGCGGTGCGGCCAGCGGGGTCCGGTCAATGACCAGCCGGTGTAAAGCGTGCCTTCGATGCGCAAAGGCACGATATCTGCGTCAGCGCGCGCCGCAATCAGTGCCGCTGCACCGTAAACCTTCATTGTGCTGCCGGTCGTCGTCACACGGTCCTGCGGAAACACCACCACAGGACGCCCCGACCGCAGGACGCGCACCAATCCCTTGACGGTGTAATTACCCTCACCGCCGAGCTCGGTGCAATCCGCCACACGTCGAACCAGTCGCCCCACGCGACGCTCCGAAAGCGCTCGCGGCAAAACAATCAGCGGATTGCCCGGCAGGAAGAGGGCCACCAGCAGCGCGTCCAGTAACGAGTCATGATTGACAGCCACTAGCGGGCGTCCGCTAGAAAGCTGGCTTAAATGGCCACTCAACTGGACGCGAAACAGCAGTCCGATTATCGGTCGGAGAATGGAACGCAGCAGCACGAATGAATCCGATATTTAGCGAAGTGAAATCTTTGAAGATCAACAACCGACGCGGCGACTGTTTTAACGGCTCGTCATTCCAGAGTCAAACAGTAATCACAAACCTTCGGAAACGCTTTTGCGCAGAAATGCCCATAAGTCATTTCATCAATTGGACCTCTGCCTCCTGATGGGAATGCAAGTGCCTTCAAAATCATCATTACACCACTATATCTGGTAATTTTTGATATTTAAATCATTGTTTTAGTGGGTGTTTTTTAAAACCTCTCAATTTGTTAGATTTGCCAACCCGGCGCTTATCGCATTAAAGAGCCTCAGGGAATGCCATCCGTTCCGCCAATCCATTAAACCATCCGAGGGGATACTCATCATGGAAATGCAAGTTCCGGCCGCTGTCATTGACGTACATCACGCCGTAGTCAAACCGGATTTCAGCAGTAGTGCCGAATTCCGTTTTTCCCCTCAATTAAATGCCCGTTTCGACCGGCAGACCCGCGCCCTGTGGTCGCGCTGGACAGCGGCGCCACGCCCCTGCTTCAACGCCGGGCTGCTCGCGGACATCCGCGCCTATTACAACTTCATCGCCGAAAGCGACGGCGTTATCGCCTGCGGTGAAAGCGAGGATCCGATCGAATACGTGATCCTCGCCTCAGGTATGCCCGGCGTATTCCAGCTTGGCGGCGATCTCGACCTGTTCCGCCAGAAAATCGACAACCGTGACCGCAGTGCGCTAACCACCTACGGCCGCGCCTGCATCGACGTCCTCTACCGCAACTACCGCGGCCATGACCTGCCACTGACCACGGTGTCCCTGGTACAGGGCGAATGCCTCGGCGGCGGCTTCGAGGCCGCACTGTCGAGCGACGTCATCGTTGCCGAGAAAAGCGCACGCTTCGGTTTTCCGGAAATCCTCTTCAACCTGTTCCCCGGCATGGGCGCCTACTCCTTCCTTGATCGCAAGGTCGGCCAGCGCAAGGCAGAGGAGATCATCTCCTCGGGCAAGATCTACAGCGCCGAGGAAATGCGTGATCTGGGCGTCATCGATGTGGTGGCCGAAGACGGCGCCGGTGATGCCGCGGTCAATTCGCTGATCAAGCAGCGCTCGCGTTCGCGCAATGGCCTGGCTGCGCTTGCTGCAGTGCGGCGCCGGGTGCATCAGATCACCTACGAAGAACTCGAAGACATCGTCGGCGTCTGGGTGGATGCTGCGCTGCGGCTGAATACACGCGACCTCAAGCTCATGCAACGCTTGGTTTCCCGTCAGAACGGCCTGCAGGAACCGGCGGTAATCCACTAAAACAGCTTTGATTCGCGGCAAGCCCTGCTCTGCTAGACTGGTTCCGCAGCGGCTGAACTTGACCCATGCCGGCCCGCAAAACCGGTGCCAATGAAAGCCTGACGCATGTCCGAACTCGAACACTCGTACACGATTGAACAAACCTCCCAGCTACTGGGCATCTCCGCGCAGAAACTGCGCCGCTGGGATGAACAGGGCATTCTCGGCGCGCTGCGCACCGAAGGCGGCCACCGCCGTTATCCCAAGGAGGTTGTTGACCGACTGGTACGCGCCAACAACGGCGGCGGATTCGCAGAAAAAACATCTCGCGAACTGGCCAGTGTTAAACGCACCCTGGCCGAGAAGCGGCGGATCATCCAGCTGCTGATCGAAAGTGAAGGACGCTATCGCGACCTCGTCGAGACTTCGCATGACCTGATCTGGCAAACCGATGCCGAAGGGCGCTTCACCTACCTGAATGCCGCCGCCAACGAAATTTTTGGACTGGCACCGCCCGACCTGCTCGGACGCTGCTTTTTCAGCTTTGAGACCAACGGTTCGCATGTGCCGAACCGCCGCTTCCTGTCGACTCTGCGCCGTCAGGGCGAAGTACAGAATCACGTCACCCATCTGACCACCGCCCGCGGTGAAGACCGCTGGATCGGCATCAACGCCCGTGTCACACGCGATGAAAACGGCGAGATGCTCGGCATCCGCGGCACCGCCCGCGACGTCACCGACCAGCATCTGGCGATCCGCCGCGCCGAACACGTCGCCATGCATGACGCACTGACCGACCTGCCCAACCGCAATGCGCTGCAGCGCCAGGTCGAAAGCTCGCTGCAAAGCAACCAGGTCGGCGCCATCCTCATGATCGACATGGACCACTTCAAGCGTGTCAACGCGGTGTTCGGCCACGGGGCCGGCGAGCAGCTGGTACTCGGCCTGTCAGGCGTGCTGCGCAACGTTGCACGCAGCCGCAACGGCGACCTTTACCGCATCGGCGAAGACCAGTTCATGCTGCATGTCGCGGATTCACTGCGCGAGGATGCGCAGGCCACCGCAGCCGTGCTGCTCGATGCCGTGCATAACTACCGTCTGGAAATGGCGCGCAACCGCGTGGTATCCAATATCACCGCGTCGATCGGCATCGCGATGTACCCCTTCCACGGCGGGGACTGGCCGGCGCTGCTGGCCGCGGCCGATGCCGCCACCCACCAGGCCAAGGACGAAGGCCGCAACCGCGTGGTGCTGTTCAATCCGGCTTCCGACGCCCTGCGCGCCAACCACAAGCGCACGCACTGGTCGCGATTGATCACTGAAGCCATCGAACAGGACGAAATTGCGCTGTACTCGCAGTCGGCGGTGAACATCAAGACCGGCGCCCCCATCCACCACGAAATCTTCCTGCGTATCCGTGATGAAAACGGCGCCTGGGCCGATCCGCAGCAGTTCATGGGCACCGCGGAATCCCTGGGCTTTGCCCCGGCACTGGACCAGCGGGTCATCGCCCGCGTTCTGACCCATATCCACGAGCAGGGCAAGAACTCGACGCTACGTTATGCAGTGAATGTATCGGCACCATCAATTGCCGATGACAACTGGGTACGCGAACTGGCGGAAATCATCCGCACCTCGGATGTCCCCGGCAACCGTTTGATTTTCGAAATCAGCGAAAAAGTGGCAATGGAAAATATCGACGCCACCGCTTCGTTCATCGAAAAGATGCGTGCGCTCGGCGCGCGCGCCGCGCTCGATGACTTCGGCACCGGCTTCAGTTCTTTTTATTACCTGAAGCGATTCAATGTCGATTACCTGAAAATCAGCGGCGCCTTCACCCAAGACCTGAGCGACAACGAGGAAAGCCGGGTGTTCGTCAAAGCCGTCAACGGCCTTGCACGTGACCTAAAGCGCCAAGTGATCGCCAAGGGCGTCGAAACGGAACTGATGCTGAATCTGCTGAAGGATGCCGGCGCCTTGTACGCCCAGGGACATTATTTCCAGCCCGCGACGCCGCTGGTATCGGCAATCCCGGCCCCCGACCGCAAAACCTCGCTCGGATGATCTGCCGGCGGCGCCGCAAGGCGCCGCTGCGCATCAAAGTCTTACCACTCGCCCTTTGCGATTTTCTCGGCCCACAGCAGGCCGAGCGCGGTTTTTGAATCACTGATCCGTCCATCGGCCACCCAGCCCAGCGCCTCGCGCAGCGGGACGGTCATCACCTCCAGAAACTCCCCCTCATCGAGCCGGTCGCCGACATGGTGCAGTTCGGTGGCCAGAAACAGCTCGACCCGTTCATCGGCATAACCGATACAAGGATACAGCGTGGTCAGGTGCCGCCATTGTGATGCAGTGTAGCCGCACTCCTCATGCAGTTCACGTTTTGCAGTCGCAAGCGGCTCTTCGCCCTTATCAATTTTGCCAGCAGGCAGTTCGATGAAATGCTGCCCCACGGGGTAACGGAACTGCCGCTCCATCAGCACTGACTGCGGATCGGGCTGGGCGATAACGATGACGGCGCCGGGGTGTTTGATGTATTCGCGTGTGGCGGTGCCACCATCCGGCAGGCGCACGGTGTCGCGGTGCACACGCAACAACTGCCCCTCGAACACCGGCTCCGAAGACAGCTTGGTTTCAGTGAAATCTGCGGGATCGCGCGGCTTCATGCCGACAGCGCTCAGAGCCCCGGCCTGCGCCAGAGAAAGCGATAGACAAAGCCGGGATAGGCAAACACCAGGAACAGGCAGACAGTCACCGCGTAGAACTCCCAGCGCTGGGTATGAACCTGGCCGGCACGGCCTTCCATCAGCCAGGCTGCGGTGCCGACCACGCAATACAGCAGAGCGAGTTCCAGCAGGCGCCAGCCCCCTGCTTTGCGACCGCCCGGGGCGGGCCGCAGCAGCAGAATGCGTTCAGACAGAAACGGCAGGTTGGCGAGAACCAGCGCCAGCAACAGCAGCGCGGCGGCGCTCCAGTTCATGATCAGATCGAGGCGCGGACGGCTTCGATGCAGAGCACCAGCAGCGGCTGCGGTGCAATGCCCAGGATCAGCACGGCGAGGCCGTTGGCAGACAGCAGCGCGCGTACGTCGCCGGAGGCAGCAATCGGCGCAGTATCCACCGGCGCATCGAAATACATCAGCTTGACGATGCGCAGGTAATAGAAGGCGCCGATCAGCGAAAACACCACGGCGACCACGGCGATCCACCACATGCCGATGCTGACCACGGCCTGCAATACCGACAGCTTGGCGTAGAAGCCGACAGTCGGCGGAATACCGGCCATCGAGAACATCAGCAGCAGCATCAGGAAGGCATACCAGGGATTGCGCTGGTTGAGACCCTTGTAATCATCGAGGTTCTCGGCCTCGAAACCGTTGCGCGCGAGCAGCAGGATGATGCCGAAAGAACCCAGTGTCATCAGCACGTAGACAACCACATAGAACATACCGGCGCCGTAACCGTCGATGGTGCCCGAGAGCACGCCGAGCAGCAGGAAGCCCATATGCGAGATCGTCGAATAGGCCAGCATGCGCTTCAGATTGGTCTGCATGATCGCCGTCAGGTTACCGATGACCAGCGACAGGATCGCCATCACTGCCAGCATGTGACGCCATTCATCGACCAGCATTTCAGCGCCCAGCCCCTGCGCCAGCAGACGCATCACCATGGCGAAGGCGGCAAACTTGGGCGCGGAACCGATGAACAGGGTTACCGCCGTCGGCGCGCCCTGATAAACGTCAGGCACCCACATATGGAAGGGCACGGCGCCGAGCTTGAAGCCGAGACCGGCAACGATGAACACCAGGCCGAAGACCAGCACCAGCTGGGCCTGCACGCCTTCCGTCGACAGCTGCGCGAGTTCGGTGATTTCCAGGGTTCCGGTAGCGCCGTAGAGCATCGACATGCCGTACAGCAGCACGCCGGAGGCCAGCGCGCCGAGCACAAAATATTTCATCGCTGCTTCGGTCGCACGCACCGAATCGCGCTGCAGCGCGACCATGGCATACAGCGACAATGACAACAGTTCGAGGCCCAGATACAGAGTCAGCAGATGGTTGGCGGAGATCATCACCATCATGCCCAGCGTGGCGAACAGCGCCAGCGTGAAAAACTCGCCGCGGAACAGGCCGCGTGCGGCGTTATAGGCACGGGCATAGACCATCACCATGATCACAGCGACGCAGGTCAGCAGTTTCAGCGCATCGGCCATCAGGTCATCGACGAACATGCCGCTGAAGGTGTAGACCGGCTCCGGATTGCCGGTGAAGAACGTCAGCAGCGCGCAGCCGGCCAGTGTGAACTGGGTCAGTCCATAGGTCACGATCCGGTTGTCGTCGCTGACAAAAAGGTCAACGATCAGGACCACGCACGTCATCACGAGCAGGAACAGCTCGGGGTAGGCGGGCCACAGCGGCATGATGAATTCCATAATCAGCTCTATTGCGCCGGCAGCTTGCTGAAGGACACGTGCGCCAGCAGTTCATTGA
>CANHZX010000093.1 GCA_947465215.1 Betaproteobacteria bacterium
AAAGACATGGACGGCGCCGGCATTGACCGCGTCATCATCGTGCCGCCGTCCTGGGAAGGTGACCGCAACGATCTCGCTATTGAAGCCGTCAATAAACACCCCGACCGTTTCGCGATCATGGGCCGCTTCAACCCCGAAGCACCAGACGCCAGGAGCGCGATCAAAACCTGGCGCCAGCAGCCCGGCATGCTCGGCATGCGCTTCTCCTTCCACATCCCCGTGCTGCAGCAGCCGCTGGTCGAAGGCAAGTTCGACTGGGTGTGGGCGGAAGCCGAAAAACTCGGCATCAAGCTGATGATCCTGGTACCACAGAATTTCGTACATGCCATCGACGATATCGCCGGACGTTACCCCGGCCTGAAAATCATCATGGACCACATGTCGCTGACCAGCGGCAAACCCGAAGACGAAACCTTCCGCGATTTCGACAAGCTGCTGCCGATCGCCAAACGACCCAATGTCGCGGTTAAGGCCAGCGCACTGCCCAGCTATATCGCCGAACCGTATCCCTTCAAAAAAATCCAGACCCACGCCAAGCGTGCCTACGAAGCTTTCGGCCCGAAGCGCCTGTTCTGGGGCAGCGACTGGTCGCGGTCCCCCGTGCCCTACCGCGAGCACGTCGACATGTGGCTCATTGATGCATCGTGGGTGAAAGAAGAAGACAAGGAATGGATCATGGGCCGCGGCGTTTGCGAGTGGCTGGGCTGGAAAATACCCTGAAGCTCGTCATGCTGTGTCGGACTGATCCAGCCGACACAGCGTTCGGGGTGGCGTGACCTCATCGCCGCCCATCCCGGACGTTTTCTTTCAGCGCTCGATCTGGGCCAGGACCGCCTGTATCGCGTCGCTGAATACGACGAGAAACACAGGCACTTCCTGTCACGCTTGCCGGGCAGTATCCGCCACGAGGTGGCCTATCGCAATGCGTGGAAACTGCTGTTCAACGAAGAGTTCGCCTGAACAGCCGCATACCCTAGGCTTTATTCTTATGATCCGCTTTTAATACCGGAACATCAGGGCCTGATGGCGGCGTCAGCCCCATCGATACATAAATTTCCGTCAGCTTGTCGATACCCATATTGGCAGGCTTGACCCATTCCACGGGCACATAAAGCAGGCCGCCACCGATGGGTACAGGCGCCGTCGGAACCAGTACCGCAAAATACTGACGCCCCTCAATCTCGACCGGATCATGGCTCGGCGCCAGCCCCAGCACAGCAACACCCTCACCACCGAAGAAACACCACACCGCGCTCATCGCACCAATGTCGCCCTGCTTCTGCTCCAGCAGTCCGACAAAGCGGTGGGTGAAGTCATACAGACTGCCGACCAGCGGGATGCGTCGCAAGGTCACATTGAGGAACTGCGACAGCGGGCGGCGCAGACCCAGTCGCAGCGCCAGACCCAGCAGATAGATGGCAACCAACAGCACCAGCGTGCCTACCAGATAAGGCATCGGCGAATCCTTGGCCACCGAATAGCCCAGTGCAAGAAAAAAATGGCCGATGTCGCTGTCAGGCCCGGCATAGTGATTCAGCAGACCGATCAGCCAGCCGAGCACGGCAAAGGTCAACGCCAGTGGCAGGAACACCACCAATCCAGTCAGCCAGGTGGCGACAATAGAATCGAAACTGCGTTTGATGAACATGGGCATGACGCTCCGCTGGCAGGAGCCGCCATTCAATCCACAAGGCGGCGGCACGTCAAGGCGCGAATGGCCGCTTCCTGTTAAGTTGCTTGCCATGTCTAATCTGCCGCCCGCCGCAAAAGACGTACTCGACTTCTGGTTTGGCACCGGTAGCGATAACTCCCTGATTGCACAGACCCAGCGCAAGCTGTGGTGGAGCAAGGATGCGGAGGTTGATGCCGGAATGCGCAGACGTTTTGGCGCACTGGTCGATACCGCAGCCGCCGGCAGCCACAAGGACTGGGCAGCCACCCCGCGCGGAGGTCTGGCGCTGATCCTGCTGTTTGACCAGTTCACGCGAAACATCCATCGCGACACGCCGCAGGCCTTTGCCTGTGACGCGCAGGCGCTGCAACTGGCGCTGGATCTGATCAACACCAATGTCGACCGCAAATTGCGGCGCATCGAACGCGTGTTCTGCTACCTGCCGCTCGAACATTCCGAATCGATCGACATGCAGAATCGCAGCGTCGAATTGTTCTCAGCGCTCGTGGTCGAGACGCCGGAATACGAACGCGACACCTTCACGGGTTATGCCGATTATGCCGTGCGCCACCGCGACATCATTGCGCGCTTCGGCCGCTTCCCCCACCGCAACCGCATCCTCGGTCGCGATTCGACGCCGGAAGAACTCGAATTCCTCCAGCAGCCGGGATCATCGTTCTGACAAAGACCCTCAGGGCAGGAGTTCGACCTTTACCTGCACTCCGCGCCGGTCGCTGGAACGCACGCTGCGTGTGCTGAGGATACCGCTGCTGTCGTTGCTGCGTTCCTCACTGATGCCGCCGAGATCCATCCATTCGCCGAGCCGGCCGGATACCGTGGTCGAGACGCGCTGCACATTGACGGCGCCGCGGCGCTGTTCATCAAAGGTTTCTCGCTGCGGATCGATGTCCAGCGTGACCATCTCGCCCTGCAGCCGCGGCCGCACATTGAAGCCGGTCGTGGCCTCGCGGTAATCCGTGGTTTCGACAACACGGTCGACCCACTGGCCATTGACCATAGAACGCACCACCTGCCGGTTACGCACCGGCTGCGATTCGCCGGCGCGGATGAATGCGCTGTAACCTTCCAGCACCTGCACCGTCTGCGCCGTGCGTTCGCCGCCTGTCTGGCTGGAATCCGTCACCCGCGCCCGCAAACGGTCGTCCCCCTCGCGCAGCGCCACGTTACCGCCCTCGCGCGAGCCACTGCCCGGCACGGTGACCCGCGCATTGTTGTTGCCGATGCTGCCCGAGACTTCGGCCTCACGGCGGCTGCCGGAAACATCGGCATCCTGACGCACGGTGATCAGCAACCGCCGCGGCGGCGTATCGATGCCGGCCAGCACACGTTTCACCTGCGCCAGTTCTGACGGGGTAGCGCGGATGACCAACTGGTTCTGGAAGTTGTTGATGCTGGCCTCGCGCCCGAGCAAAGGCTGGAGCACCGGAATCACCTGATCGGCCTGACGGTATTTGAGCGGGATCACCTCAACCGTGGTCTGGGCCAGCGCCGTGCCAGCCAGCAAGACCATCAACAACAGGACGTGCCGCGTCAGTCGAAACGATAGGGAATGGATGTCCATGGGCGAATAACGGTCGTCGAATCGTTCCAGTTTACGACGAGCCGCCATCCCCGATGCATGAAAATTTCGCCTTTACAATCATGTGCTTGTTGATTACATTGCGCCCATGCGACGTACCTGGATACCGATCATCCTACTGGCCCTGCTGCCCCTGTCCGCCATGGCGAACGACGGCAACGAATCCGCCGCGCCGTCTGGGGCTGCGGAAAGCGGCATGCTCGGTCAGGCTCAAGAAATTGTCCTGCGTGCGCTGAGTTTTATCGGGGTGCGCTACAAATACGGCGGGACCACGCCGGATACCGGCTTCGACTGCAGCGGACTGATCCGTTACGTGTTCAACCAGGCCACCGGTAAATCACTGCCCGGCAACGCCCGGGAAATCAGTCAGGTCGGCGCCAGCATCGACCGCACCGAACTCCAGCCCGGCGATCTGGTATTTTTCAACACGCTGCGCCGTCCGTTTTCCCATGTCGGCATCTACCTCGGCGATTCACGCTTTGTTCACGCACCGAGCCGCGGCGGCAAAGTGGAGATCGTCGACATGAGTGATCGCTACTGGCAGACCCGCTACAACGGCGCCCGCCGCCTCGCGATCTAAATCCCTGCACTGTCCCGGCATCACCGGGAATCCCGCTGCCGCTTGTTCCTGATCAAATCCGCACTTCTGCTGCGGCGATAGCCTTTGGCTTGGCACATCTACTTATTAACAACAATTCTCATTAACATTGCAATTGAGAATTATTATTGTTAATATTTTGATCAATCGCTTTCGAATCAAGCCTTAAACAAATCAAGTTATTGTTAATAAAGGGATTTTATGCGTGCCACCGGATTCATCAGCTGCGCTGTGATCAGTGCGCTCAGCCTCCCCGCCGTCGCTCAGGAAAACCTGCTGAACCTCTATTCGTCACGCCATTACCAGACCGATGAAGCGCTGTACGCCAATTTCACCAAGACCACCGGCATCAAGCTGAACCGCATCGAAGCCGGTGAAGATCCGCTGATCGAACGCCTGAAAAACGAAGGCGCCCCCAGCCCCGCCGATGTGCTGGTCACCGTAGATGCCGGTCGCTTGTGGCGCGCCGAGCAGATGGGCCTGTTCCAATCCGTCGATTCCAAGGTTCTGGCCTCACGTCTTCCCGACCACATGCGCACGCCCAACAACCAGTGGTTCGGCTTTTCCGCGCGCGCCCGCGTTATCGTTTACAACAAGGCCGCAATCAAAGTTGCCGATGTGCAGAACTACGAAGATCTCGCGGATCCGAAACTCAAGGGCAAGGTCTGCACGCGCTCCGGCAGCCATGTCTACAACCTGTCACTGATGAGCGCACTGATTGAACACTGGGGAGAGGCCAAGGCCGAGCAATGGGCCAAGGGCGTGGTGGCGAATTTCGCGCGCGCTCCGAAAGGCGGCGACACCGACCAGATCCTCGCGGTGGCTGCGGGCGAATGCGGTGTGGCGATCAGCAACAGTTACTACTACGTGCGGCTGCTGGCATCCGACAAACCCGAAGACCGCAAGGCCATTGCCAACATCGGTCTCATCTGGCCCAACCAGAAAAATTTCGGCACGCACATGAATGTGTCGGGCGCAGGCGTCGTCAAATACGCGAAAAACCGCGAGGCTGCAGTGAAGTATCTGGAATATCTCGCCAGCGACCAGGCGCAAGGGTATTTCGCAGAAGGCAATAATGAGTGGCCCGTGGTGAAAGGCGCGCCCCTGAACAACAAGGCCCTCGCCTCGCTGGGCAGCTTCAAGATGGACACGCTGAATGTCAGCGCTCTGGGCAAGAACCAGCCGCTGGCCCAGAAGATTTTCGACCGCGTCGGCTACAAATAAGCGTTACCGACTAACTTCAGTCGCGCTGCGCCCCTTCGGGCCGCAGGATCATCCGCGACAGGGCAATCAACGGCAGCAGTCCCACCACGACAATGGTGAGCGCTGCCGTTGACGCTTCGGCAAGCCGTTCGTCCGAGGCCAGGTTATAGGCCTGCACGGCGAGCGTGTCGAAATTGAAGGGCCGCATGACAAAGGTCGCCGGCAGCTCCTTCATCACATCCACAAACACCAGCAGCCCTGCCGACAGCGCGCTGCGCCACAGCAGCGGCGCATGCACATGCCTCAGTGTCGCACCCGGGCCGTATCCGAGCGAACGGGCGGCGTCATCCATCGACGGCGTGATCTTGGAAAGACCGGCATCCACCGCCTGCAGCGATACCGCAAAAAAGCGCACCAGATAGGCGTAGACCAGCGCGGCAATGCCGCCGGTGAGGATCAGTCCAGGCGCATGACCGGTCGCCGCCTCGATCCATGCCGCCAGTACATGATCCAGACGCGTGACCGGAATCAGCACGCCGACGGCGATCACCGCGCCGGGCACCGCATAACCCAGACCGGCGATGCGGTTGGACCAGCGCACCAGCGGCGTTTTCGAAGTACGGCCGGCGTAACCGACCACCAGCGCCAGCAACACCGCCAGCGCAGCAGTAACAGCTGCCAGCGTCACGGTATTGCGGGTCAGAGTGATATACCGTGCGCCGAACTGCGCGTCGCCCGAAGTCAGCGCCATATACAGCATGATCCCTGCCGGCAACAGAAATCCGAACACCAGCGGCATCACGCAGAACATCACTGCTACCGCAGCCCGCCAGCCGCGCAGACGGTAGACGTTGCGCAGCCGCTTGCGATGCGATGCGTTATGAAAGCTGGCGCCACGACGGCTCAACTTTTCAATCAGCAGAACGAGAAACACGAAACTCAGCAGAATTGCCGACAACTGCGCCGCTGCCATATGGTCGCCGAGTGAAAACCATGCCCGAAAAATACCGGTCGTGAAAGTCTGCACGCCGAAATAGGCAACAGTGCCGTAATCCGCCAGCGTCTCCATCAGTGCGAGCGCCGTGCCGGCAACAATGCCCGGACGCGCCAGCGGCAAAGCCACCTTGCGGAAGGTGCCCCAGGGACCGTAACCGGAAACCCGCGCCACTTCGAGCATGCTGTCGGACTGCTCAAGGAAAGCCGCGCGAGCAAGCAGATAGACATAGGGATACAGCACCAGCGACAGCATGATGATCGCGCCGCCCAATGAACGCACATCGGGAAACCAGTATTCCCTCGGGCCCCAACCGGTCAATTCACGCAGCAGGCTTTGCACCGGACCCGCGAACTGCAGCAGATCGGTATAGGCATAGGCCATCACATACGCCGGCACCGCCATCGGCAGTAGCAGCGCCCACTCGAACCAGCGATGGCCGGGGAAGCGGCACATCGTGGTGATCCAGGCCGTTGTGACGCCGCCGATGATCACGCCAAAGGCGACGCCGAGCATCAGCAGCAGCGAATTGCTGATGTAGTCCGGCAGTACGGTTGAAGCCAGGTGATGCCAGGTATCCGTCGCCGGCGCTGTCAGATTGAACAACACGACCAGAACCGGCAGCGCGAGCAGCGCCGCCAACCCCACTGCAAATAGGGTCAGCAGCCGCGGGCCTTGCCTGCGGGTCACCGGAGAAAAGTCTTGCTGCGTGGGCGGTAGGGTTGCGGTGGTCACTTGATGTCGGCGCCAGCGATGTCGCAGCGGACGTAAGTTACGGAAAAGCCTAGAGAAATCATTCTAACAAGAATCATTATCAGCAGCAAAACGGTATAATTTCCGAATGCCTGCCCGCCTTGATTTCAACGACGTCACGCACGCCTACGAAAACACGCCCGTATTGCAGGGCGTGAGCTTTCATGTCGAGCCCGGCGAGATCGCCTGCCTGCTCGGCGCCAGCGGCTGCGGCAAAACCACGGTTCTGCGCTGCATCGCCGGCTTTGAACCGGTCCTCAGCGGCTCCGTTGCGCTGGATGGCGAAGTGATGAGCGCCCCTGATGTCTCGGTTGTCCCCGAACGGCGGCGCATCGGCGTGGTTTTCCAGGACTACGCGCTGTTCCCGCATCTGACCGTCGCCGGCAATATCGCTTTTGGCCTGCGCCACGCCGATGCCAACGAAACGGCATCACGGGTCAGTGAGCTGCTGGAGATGGTCGGCCTCGGTGCCATGGGCGGCAAGTACACGCATGAACTCTCGGGTGGCCAGCAGCAACGGGTCGCCCTGGCCCGCGCACTGGCGCCCCGCCCGCAGCTGCTGCTGCTCGATGAGCCCTTCTCCAATCTCGATGTCGAAATGCGAGAACGACTGAGCGTTGAAGTCCGCGAAATCCTGAAGCGGGAAAAAACCACGGCGGTGCTGGTCACACACGACCAGAATGAAGCCTTCAACATCGCCGACACGATCGGCGTCATGCGCAACGGCCGCATCGAGCAGTGGGATACCCCCTACCAGCTGTATCACGAACCGAAAACACGTTACGCCGCGGAATTCATCGGTCAGGGCCTGTTTCTGCCGGGTGATGTTCTTGGTAACGGCCGCATCCGGCTCGAAGTCGGCGAGTTTGTTCCGGATGTGGCGCCGCGATGGCCCGCAGGAACGGCCATGGACGTGCTGCTGCGGCCCGATGACGTACTGCATGACGATGCCAGCCCGATGCAGGCAACGGTGCTGCACAAGGCCTTTCGCGGCGCGGAGTTTCTCTACACCCTGCAACTGCCGCATGGCGGCCAGGTGTATTCACTGGTGCCCAGCCATCACAACCACGCAATCGGCGAGAAAATCGGCATCCGTCTCGAACTCGACCATCTGGTCGCCTACCCTCGCGACCCCGCCGCAGCACAGATCCGCGGGTGAAACCTGCAGTCAGGGCAAGACGCCAGACGCCTGCCGGAGACGACGCAGGGAAACCGCCAGCTCATGCACCGCCATCGCGTAATTGATGCTGCGGTTGTAACGCGTGATCACATAAAAATTGTTCAGGCCGAGCCAGTACCGCGGCCCAGCTTCGGACTGCACCATGAACAACGTGGCCAGTGCGTCATCCGGCGCCGGCTCCAGCGGCACGATGCCGCGCCTCCTGAATTCAGCCACGGTCGTATGCGGCGCGATGCCCGCGGCGAGCAGTGCATCCAGCACGGTATCACCCACATCAACCGGAACGATCACTGCCTCGCCCTCCCTCCAGCCGAACTGGCGGTAATAATTCGCAACGCTGCCGAGAGCATCGGCAACGCGGCGCAGATCGCGAACACCATCGCCGTCAAAATCAACGGCATATTTGCGGTAGCTGCTGGGCATGAACTGCGGAATGCCGATGGCTCCTGCAAATGAACCCTTGAGACTGTTCAGCGGGATGCTGTTTTCGCGGGCCAGCAGCAGGTAATTTTCCAGCTCGCCGCGAAAAAATTCCGCACGCCGGGGGTAGCTGAAAGCCAGCGTCGTCAGCGCATCGAGAACGCCGATGGTGCCGGTACGGCGGCCGAATATGGTTTCAACCCCGATGGTTGCCACAACCATTTCAGGCGGCACACGGAATTCAGCCGCCGCCTTTTCCAGTAGCACCTGGTTTTCCGTCCAGAACTGCAGTCCGGCCTTGATGCGGGCGTCGGTGATGTGGCGCAGACGGAATTCATGCCAGGGCAGCGCAGTCGCCGGCGCATCCATCGCCCGGATGATCGAATCGAGACGCCTGGTTTCCCGGAAATTTTTTTCCAGAGCGGCGCGGTCAAATCCATGCCGCTCCGTCATCTCTTGCACGAAAGCCCGGATTTCCGGCTCCAGTTCGCGGGGTGCAGGCGCAGCGGCTATTGCAGGAAACGTAGTCCCCAGCATCAGCCATGCCGCAACCGCCAGACAGAAATAAGTTTTCTTCACTCCGGATCGATCCCGCATGAATCGCAGCAGACTGCGCGCGCGGACCGCGTTTTAGTTGTAAAACCGGAGATTACCAAGCCCAAGCGGTGATGCGCCACCGGCTTCGGAAATTACGGGAGGCCGAGGCCTAGGTTGAGCCCTAAGCGGAACGCGACGGGGAGCCACCGGAAGTTGCACCACCACCATCAGTACGCGGCGGCGGTGCTGCATTGGGATAGGCGTCGACGACGGCACCCTTGCCCACCTTATGCATGGACAGCAGTGTGCGGCCGATAGCCAGCCACTGCTCACGTGAGGTAGCCGACATGGATTCGTAGGTCTTGATCAAACCGACCACATCACCATCCGCGAGATCAATTTGCGCGGGCGCTGCATCACCAACCGCAAGCCAGCGCGCACGAACCTGCAAGGCATCAGCGACTTTATAGAGGTTTTCATGGGTCATGTTCTTGGTGTCGCCGTTGATCCAGCGATGCACCGTCTGGCGCGGCAGGCCGATGCGGCGCCCCAGTTCAGCCACTGATTTCATGCCGCAAGCTGCCATTGCGGTACGGATGCGTGCAGCGATCGATTTGGTCGGATCAACCGGCTCAGCCTTGATGCGTCCTCTGCCCATGCGCCCCGCTCCAGTCATTAAACATGTCGCAGCGATCAGTCACTGCGCAGTGACACGTTAATTCGCATGACTTACATCAGGCTTACTTGGCACCCTATAAAAATGAATGATCGCCAAGCAGAATCTTAATTATTATTTAATAAAATCAATAACTTAAAAACAACCCGTCGCCCAGGAAAGACAACTTTGCTTTCAAGTTAGCCAGAAATGCGTCGCGTCACAGCACGACTATTACCAAAACACGGCACATAGACAGAATGGGTCCCGGGACCGCCGGCGACGATCAGTTGGATATCTTCCGCGCGCGGCGAGATCGGCAGCAAGGTGTCATCGCTCAACTCCCCCAGTTCCGGCGTGCGCGAAGCACGGGCGCGGTCAATCTCCTTGCCGCTGAGCTGCTTAACCGCAATTTTTGATCGTTCCCACAACTGACGTTTGACCTCCGCCTTGTCCCAGCCTTCGCGACGAAAAGTTTCAGCGTGTTCGCTGCCAAGGATGAACCACGGCTCGCCGCCATGCACATATTCATTGCTGGTCGGATGCATCATCGTCTCGGCAATAACCCGCGCCAGTTCATCGGCATATTTGGCATGGGTGTTCATGTTCATCGTGCCCTCGGCGCCGACCACGGTCACCGTGCTATCGCCGGCGGCAAATCCGCGCTCGACATGCAAAGGCTGCCAGGGATGGTTTTCTTCATTCTCAGCGCAACAGAAAGTAAACTTGCCAGGCTGGCCGTGGGTCGCGCGGTCCATCTCGCCAGGCCAGGCGCCGCCGATGTTCTGCAGGATCAGCCGCATCGCGCGGCCGAGCGTGGCATTGGCCCAACTGCCCTGCCCGATGCAATTAAACGTGGCGTTCACCTGCAACTGCTTCGAGATCGGGCCATTGAGCACCAGCCATACCGCCACCGGATTGGTGGTGGCCTGGATACCCTGCAAATTGAATTCCGCATCGGCAATCGCCTCGGTTGCCGCGATCAGCACCGGCAGATATTCGGGATCACAGCCGGCCATCACCGCATTGATGGCAATCCGCTCCACCGTCGCCGCGCCAAAACCGGGGGCGACGCGAGCAACCAGCTCGTGACGGCCGCGGCGGCTGTACGCCAGCATGCGCTCAACACGCGCCGCAGTCGGCGGCACAATGGGCAGGCCATCGCCCCAGCGGCGCTCGCGATACAAACGGTTGATGGCGTCGATATCGTCCGGCATCTCCAGCGTGGCGGCACGGTCTGGTGACTTCTCCGTCATGGTTTTTCTCCCGACAGCAGTTTGGCGATATCGACCACACACTGCTCGGCGATTTTGCGTACATCCTCCCGGCTGCGTCCGCCGAAAGGATGGGGAATCACGGCGATGGGCAGATTGCTGTTGCCCAAAGCACGGGCCTGGGCTCGTCCGAGCGTCTGAAATGCCGTCGAGCACACCGTCACCGCACGCTTGCCCTGCTTGGTCACTTCAACACTGTCGTGGACACTCCACGACGCGCAGGACCCTCAGTCGCCAGAGCCGGCGATCACCACATCGCACTCGAGCGACAGGGCGGCAATCACGGCGGGATCGGCAGGAAGGGAAGCTGAAGGTTTGCGGCGTTTGATGACTTTCGCCACGCCATAACGCGCCTGCAGCAGCTCAGCGATGTCATCGGCAAGATGATTGAAATTGGGCTTGGCGTTGTCGATAAAGCCGACCGTCGCACCGGCGAGTCCGCGCAGGGCGGCCTGCGCAAGCGCTGGTACAGCATCGCTCGCACGCGGTGCCGTCGGATCAAAAAGCGTCAGTGTTTGCATCTTGGCTTCCTGGATGGCAACAATGGATCAGGGATCGAGCCGGATATTTGCCTGCTTCACGAGCCGGGTCCACATCTGGATTTCCTTGCTGATGAAAATCTGCAGTTCCTGCGGCGAATTCCCGACCGGCGTCGCAC
>CANHZX010000094.1 GCA_947465215.1 Betaproteobacteria bacterium
CGCCTGCCAACAACATCATCAATGCGCTGAAGTGCGGCAACGCGGTGATCCTGTCACCGTCGCCAAAAGGTTATTCGACCTCGGCGCAGCTGATTGAATATATCTACGCTGAATTTGATCGCATCGGCGCACCGAAAGACCTGGTGCTGAACCTGCCACATCCGGTGACCAAGGAATTGAGTCAGCAGCTGATGCAGCATTGCGACCTCGTCGTCATCACCGGATCACAGGCCAATGTGCGGGCGGGTTATTCCAGCGGCACGCCGGCGCTGGGCGTCGGCGCGGGCAATGTCGCAGTAATCGTCGATGACAGCGCGGACCTCGACGACGCCGCACAGAAAATCATGCGCTCGAAGATTTTCGACAACGCCACCAGTTGCTCATCGGAAAACAGCCTGATCATCCACGCCGCGGTTTACGACAGGATGATCGTCGCACTGACCAAAGCCGGCGGCGCACTGCTCAGCGCCGATGAAAAAACCACGCTGCAACAGACCATGTTCCCCGGCGGCAAGCTGTCATCCGCGATCACCGCCCAGTCAGTAGATAAAATCTGCAGCATCGCCGGACTTGCCCGAGCAGAACTGGTGAAAGCTAAATGCCTGATGGTGGAAGAAACCGGCACCGGACCTTCCGCGCCCTTCTCCGGCGAAAAACTGTCGCCGGTGATGACGCTGTACAAGGCCCGCGATTTCGACCACGCCTTTGCCACGCTGCGCGCCATCTACGACTATCAGGGCAACGGCCACTCCTGCGGCATACACACAAACAATAATGATCATATTCAAAGGCTTGGAATGGAAATGACGGTGTGCCGAGTTATCATCAACCAAGCCCATGCCATCGCCAACGGCGGCAACTTCGACAACGGCCTGCCGTTCTCGCTGACCATGGGCTGCGGCACCTGGGGCGGCAACAGTTTCTCGGAGAACTTGAATTACCGGCACTTCATGAACACCACGCGCATCGTGCGCGTGATCCCCTCGCGCGAACCGACGGTGGACGAGATCTTCGGCACTTATCGCAAGAAATTTGGCGTCTGAAACACTTAGCGCCGAACCGTCATGCGCACCATCCGCGATTACGTTGACCGTCGGGCCGCAGAACAGCCTGACGCCACATGGCTGATCGCGCCGGAAACCGGCGCAACGATGACTTTCGCGCAGTTGCAGCGCAACTCGCAGGACCTGACCCGTTTCCTGACGGGCGCCGGCCTGAAAAAAGGCGACAAGGTCGCGCTGATGCTGCACAACAGCTACCAGACCGCGCGGCTGCTGATCGGCGTGATGTACGGCGGCTTCATGGTTGCGCCGCTGAACCTCCTGGCGCAGCCGTCGCAGCTGACCTATGTATTGCAACACTCCGACACGCGCATCATTTTCACCAGTGAAGAATTTGCCGGCCGTCTGGAAGCGGCCTTGGAAGGACTCGACCACGGCATCACCATCATCGCCATCGAACCCGATGCCACTGCGCTGTTTGAACACGCCCACCTGCCCGACACACAGCTCCCCGACGTCAAGGAAACCGACGACGCGCTGCTGATGTACACCTCGGGCACCACCGGCAAACCCAAAGGTTGCGTGTTATCAAACCGCAGCGTCTGCGCTGGTGGCGAATTCACCAGCAGCGCGCATGAACTCACGTCAACCGATCGCGTGCTGTGCGCGATGCCGCTGTACCACATCAACGGCCAGATCGTGACCACGGTCGCGCCGCTGGTGCATGGCGGCAGCGTGGTGATGCCGCACCGCTTCAGCGTCAGCAACTATTGGGAAGTGGTCGCGAAGCACCAATGCACCTGGATCAATGTCGTGCCGACGATCATCGCCTATCTGATGAATGCACCAACGCCGGAGGACAAGGGACTCGACGTCTCACGGGTGAAGTTCTGTCGCTCGGCCTCGGCGCCGCTGCCTCCGGAACTGCACCGCGCGTTTGAAGACCAATTCGGTATCGGCATCATCGAAACCTTCGGCATGACCGAAACCAACGCACCCTGCTTCACCAATCCCTACGACCCGAAAAAACGCAAGATCGGTAGTCCCGGGACCGCTTACGGCAACGAAGCCAAGGTCATTGACCCGGACACTGGCCAGGAACAACCGCGCGGCAAGCCCGGTGAACTGATGCTCCGCGGCGACAACGTGATGACCGGTTATTACAAAGATCCTGAAAACACCGCGAAAACGCTGGAGCCCGACGGCTGGCTGCACAGCGGCGACCTGGGTTACATGGATGACGACGGTTTTGTCTTTGTCACTGGGCGCATCAAGGAACTGATCATCAAGGGCGGCGAAAACATCGCGCCGCGCGAGATCGACGAAGCGCTACTAAAACACCCCGCCGTACTCGAAGCCGCGGCTGTCGGCATCCCCGACGCCAACTACGGCCAGGAAATCATGGCCTGCGTGATTCTGAAACCGGGGATGGAATGTTCAATGGAAACGCTGACAGCATTTTCAAAACAGGAACTCGGGCCTTACAAGACGCCGAAGGTGATCAAGTTTGTCAGCGAGCTGCCGAAGGGGCCTTCAGGGAAGGTGCAGCGGTTGAAGCTGCTGGAATCATAAAAAAAGGCGCCACTCAGGGCGCCGTTTTCAAAAACCCTTAAAAATTCAGGGTTTGATTCCCGAAGCCCTGACCACCTTACCCCAGCGTTCAATCTCCTCCGCCAACATCTTGCGGAAATACTCCGGCGATTCGGAGATCGGGTCGGCGCCCAGTTGCGCCAGCTTGCCGCGGAAGTCCTCGCGCTTCACCGCGTTGACGATCACCCGGTTCAGGGTATCGACGATGGGCTGCGGGGTACCACGGGTGACCAGCACGCCGTACCAGGTCTGTGTGACAAAGCCCGGCAGGCCGGCTTCGATCATCGTCGGCACTTCGGGCATCAGCGCCGAACGCTTCTCACTGGTGATGCCGAGCACGCGCACGCGATTGAGCACGGGCTGCGCGCCGGGGATATTGCTGAATGAGAACTCCACTTCGCCGCTGGCCAGCGCAATCATCGAGGGGCCAGTGCCCTTGTAAGGGATGTGCGTGAATTCGCCTTTGACCAGCAGCTTGAGCATTTCACCCGACAGGTGCTGGGTGCTGCCGCTACCCGAGGAGGAGTAGTTCATCTTGCTGGAACTCTTCTTCACCAGTGCGAGGAATTCCTTGACGTTTTTCACCGGTACCGACGGGTGGGTCATCAGCAGGTTGGCCGAACTGGCGAACACCGCGACCGGGATGAAATCCTTGACCGGGTCATAGTTGAGTTTGGGATATAACGTCGCGTTGACGCCCAGCGCCGCCGAACTGAGGAACAGCGTGTAGCCGTCGGCCGGTTGGCGGACGATGAATTCCGCAGCGATGTTCTGCGCCTGGCCGGCGCGGTTTTCGACGATCACCTGCTGGCCCAGTGCCTCGGTGATCTGCGGTGCAATCAGCCGGCCCATGATGTCGCTGCCGCCGCCGGGGGCGTAGCCGACGATCATGCGGATCGGTTTGTTCGGATATTTTTCCTGGGCGTATGCAGTGCCGCCGAGCGCCAGCGTTGCGCCGACGATGCCGGCAATCAGTGTTTTCATGGTGCTGCTCCTCTACGGTTATTTTAAATACTTGATTATTAAAGTATTTTATGTTGCGCACTCGGCGCTGCCGGTGCGGTCGTGGCTGAGGATAACGCAGGTCATCACGCCGGGGGAATATCCGCACGACGCCGAAACATTCCCGGGGGCCGATTACTGCGCGGCGTGGATCCAGTCAGCCACAGTCGCCGGTGCCGGGATGCGGCCCGAGGACACCAGCTTGCCGTTGATCATCAACCCCGGCGTTTTGATGACACCGGCGGCAATGATCTCCTGCATGTCGGTCACTTTAACGATGTCCGCTTCGACCTGCGCAAGACCCAAGGCCGTGCGCGAAACCTCTTCGAGCCTTTTGCAGTTGGCGCAACCGGGACCGAGAACCTTGATGGTGATCATGATCAGACTCCTTTGACTGAAGGTGTGTTTCGACCGGCGACATACAGAAGCATCGCCAGCACCGCGACAAATCCCGCCAACCCGAGCGCCAGCGTCCACAACGAAGTGCCGTCTACCCAGGCGCCATAGGTCATGCCGGCGCTGGCGCTGAACAGGGCCACCAGCCCGACATAGGTCCAGGCTTTTTTGCGGCCGATGATGGCGGAGATGATCAGGATGCTCTGCAGCGACAGTTCCGGATCTGACATCAGGTAGGCCAGCAACGGCCCGCGGTGCATGCCGAGGTCAAGGAACATGCGCGCAATCGGCACCTCGACCAGGGTGGGGAAATACATGAACACGCCGAAGGTCACGCCGGCAACATTGCCGAGCACGGTGTTTTCACCGGCAAGCATCTCGATCCATTCAGGACGGATCAGCACGCGGATCATGCCGACCACGAATACGCCGATCACCAGCAACGGAAAAATCTGTTTTGCGAATCGCCATGATTCCCACAACCAGTCACCGACGGCTTCCGGCGACAGGCGCGTCCGGACAATCCAGTAGAGCACGGCCAGAGCGATGGCGACGCCGAAGAATTTTCCAGTCAAACCAATGCTTAAACCCGCCGGGGTGGCCTGCACGGCCAGAGCCGCGAGCAGCAGCGTTGTCGCGATCAAAGCCAGGCTGGCCCAGGTCCAGCGGTTCGCGCCATCCTGAATTTTTTCCAGACCGTGCCACGCCGCCCAACCAATGGCCGCCAGCAGCACGATCAGCGCCACGCCCTGTATCGACACGCCCTCTTCGCCCTTCGCCGCATCGAAGGGCACCAGCCGGTTCAACATCTCCTGCCACGCTGCTGCACTCGAAAGCGGAATATCAAGCTGCACATAGGTGCCGGTCAACACTTCCAGCTTCAATGTGCCGGTCAGCAACAGCAGGACCCAGACGAAGAGCAGCGCAACCGCACCACGCGCCATGCCGACGCCGGCGTGATGCGCAAACAGACTGTCGGCCTCCAGTTCATGCGCCGCGTCATCGGCACGAAATACCAGCGCCATGATCAGCCCGATGCCGATGCCGAACACCAGCGACAGGATCAGCCGCGCCGCTGCCAGATCTACGCCGATGATGCTGCCGGTATAAACCAGCGCAAGGATATTCGCCGCGGGCGCAAAAAACAGAAAGGTAATTGCCGGACCCAGACCGGCGCCTTTTTTATAGATCCCCGCAAACAGCGGCACGATGGTGCAGGAACACACGGCCAGCAGCGATCCGGCCGCAGCCGCGGCAGGGTACGACACGGACTTGCTGGAATTGCGCCCGAGGAAGCGCGTGACAATCTCCGTCGGAATCAGCGCCGCCATTGCGCCAGCGATGAAAAATGCCGGCAGCAGGCACAGCAGCACGTGTGCCGCGAGGTAGGCCGCAAGGTTGCCGAAACCGCCATGCAACACCGGCCAGATGGTTGAAATGATATGTTCGATGGGATTCGCCCCGGCCCCATGCCCGGATACGTTGAGTGACATACCGTGACAGGAGCAGTCGTTGGTGTTTATGATGGGTCGTCTGTAACAAAGCCCATTGATCTGGATCACGCACACCCCATTGAGCGCGTTCCAAGAGGCATTGATTCCGCTCCATTCAGCGCTCAGCCGGAATGGTGAAGTCCCGGGAGCCTAAAAACCGCCTCCAGACCACCAGCAGATCGCACCGGCCAAGTAAGCCAACTGATCAGGCAGCAGCAACAGGGGCGGTACAATCCGTATCGTTACATTTATAACGTTGCAAACAATATCGTCAGGAGAACACGATGAACCCTGCCACCCGGATCATCATCGCCACAACGCTGGCGCTGGGCTCCTCTGCAGTTTTTGCGCAGTCACCGGGAATGCAACACGGCACAGGCGGCGGCATGATGCGAGGACCGGCGGGGATGCTGACCAAGCAGGACGCCGCTTCCGCCACCGATATGGGACTGGTGATGGATCTCGTGCACAACAACACGAAGATCAAACGCACCGTGACCAATCTGCCTGATGGCATCAAGACCGTCACCGAGTCCGACGATCCGAAAGTCGCGCAGGCGATCAAGGCCCATGTCGCCAGCATGTCGGGCCGTTTGCAGGACGGCAGGGAATTCAACATTTTTAGCACCACACTGCCGGTGATCTTCGACAACGCCGACAAAATCAAGTCAGTGATTGAAATGACCGACAAGGGCGCCGTCGTCATCCAGACCACCGCCGACGCCAAAGTCGCCGCAGCGCTGCAGGCGCACGCGAGCGAAGTCACAGAACTGGTGCAGGAAGGTCCAACTGCGTTTCATCGCGGCCTGAATGCGCGCGTGGCAATGGGCCCCGAGGGCCCGCGCGGCGCGATGCAACGCACGGCGCGAGCGGCAAAACCCGCGATCGCCGCTTCGCAATCACCGCACACCCACGACCACAGCTTCAGTGGCGCGGAACAATGGGCCAAGATCTTTGACGATCCGCAACGTGATACCTGGCAGAAACCGCATGAAGTCATCCAGGCGCTGAAACTGAAAGCGGATGCCGTTGTAGCCGACATCGGCTCAGGCACCGGTTATTTTTCGGTACGATTGGCGCACATGGTGCCCAAGGGCAAGGTCTACGGACTGGATGCCGAGCCTGATATGGTGAAATACCTCGCCGACCGCGCAAAACGCGCCGGCCTCAACAACGTCAAAGCCGTACTGGTTAAACCCGGTGATGCGGCATTGCCGGAAAAAGCCGATCTGGTGATTCTTGTCGATGTCTATCACCACATCGATAACCGTGAAACGTATTTCCGCCAGTTACAGCGTTCGCTGAAACCCGGCGGACGGCTCGCCGTCATTGATTTCACCATGGACTCGCCGGAAGGTCCGCCCAAAGCGGCGCGCATTGCACCGGAACAGGTCAAAGCTGAACTGCAGGCGGCAGGTTATGCTTTGAAGGAAGCCCCGGCTTTCCTGCCCAATCAATACTTCCTGATCTTCCAACCGCAAGCCCGGTAATCACACAACCCATTGTTTTTATTAATAATTCATAAACACCCCGCCAGTCAGCCTGGTTGCCATCACCGTTCCCGCCGCAGGCATCAAAGCCTGACTGCAAAGTCGAAGACCGTTGTGGAACAGGCCTATAGCAAAGCCGGCATGTTTGGCCAAATGACTTTTACGGAGAGACCCTGATGAAACGGCGCACCTTCCTGAAGCTCGCAGTAGCGATGGCGACACCGTTGGCCGCCACCGGCGCTGAACCCACTCTCGCCACGGTTTACCTGAACCCCAGTTGAGGCTGCTGCGGCGCGTGGATGGATCATCTGCGCGCCAACGGCTTCCGTGTGAAGCCTGTCGCGGTCGAAGACACCGGCGTGATGCGCAAGCGCCTCGGCATTCCCGAAAAACTCGGCGGCTGCCACACCGCGCTGATCGAAGGTTATGCCGTCGAAGGCCATGTGCCGGCGCGGGAAATCCGCCGCCTGCTCGCCGAGCGCCCCAATGCGGCCGGATTGGCGGTGCCAGGCATGCCGCAGGGTTCTCCGGGCATGGAGTCGGGCAAAGCACAACCTTATGATGTGTTGCTGGTGGACAAAAACGGCGGCAATTCTGTTTACGCGCGTTACGGCCGCTGACCGCAAAACGGCTACGGGAATCGATCCCGTACAACCGTACAATAGTTTTCCTTGTGTGCAGGATAACGGCCCGCAACAAAGACCATGAGCAACCACCAACCCCACGACCGCGCGATCAACGTACTCCAGGTGCGCCGTCTCGGCATCGACACCTATTTCGAGCCGGTGGTGTTCATGCGCAGCGACTGCGCCATCTGCCGATCCGAGGGTTTTGAATCGCATTCACGAATTCTGGTCAGTCTGCGCGGACACCATGTGCTGGCCACGCTCAATATCGTCACCAGCAACCTGCTCGGCACCCACGAAATCGGCCTTTCTGAAATCGCTTGGAAGCTTCTGGCGGCGGAAGCCGATGATGTGGTCACGCTGTCGCATCCCGAACCGCTGGAGTCGATGCGCCATGTGCGCGCCAAGGTCTACGGCCAGCGCCTGGATGACGCCGCGATGCACGCCATCATCAAGGACATTGCAGCACGCAAATACACCGACATCGACCTGTCGGCCTTCATCACCGCCTGCGCCGGCGACCGCCTCAACATCGCGGAAACCGGCGCGCTGACGCGCGCGATGATCGCCGTCGGCGAACGCCTGTCCTGGGACCGGCCGTTAATCGTCGACAAACATTCGGTCGGCGGTCTGCCCGGCAACCGCACCACCCCGATCGTTGTTGCCATCGTTGCGGCCGCCGGACTGACCATGCCAAAAACCTCCTCGCGGGCGATCACTTCGCCCGCAGGCACCGCCGATGCGATGGAAACGCTGGCGCCGGTGGCACTTGATGTCAAAGCCATGCGCCGCGTCGTCGAACAGGTCGGCGGCTGTATCGTCTGGGGCGGTGCGGTTCAGCTGAGCCCCGCTGATGACATCCTGATCCGTGTCGAGCGGCCGCTGGACCTCGACAGCGAAGGCCAGATGATCGCCTCCATCCTGTCGAAAAAAGCCGCGGCCGGCGCCACGCATGTCGTCATCGACATGCCAGTCGGACCGACGGCGAAAATCCGCAAACTCGAAACAGCCACCTCGCTGGAAACCGCAATGGTGAAAATCGGCCAGACCGTGGGTTTGAACATCAGCGTGCTGGTGGCCGACGGCAGCCAGCCAGTCGGCCGCGGCATCGGTCCCGCGCTGGAAGCGCGCGACGTACTCGCCGTGCTGCGCAACGACGCGGATGCACCGCAGGACCTGCGCAATCGAGCAGTCGCGCTGGCCGGCCGCATTTTTGAAATGGCCGGCAGTATCACGCCGGAAGCCGCAATCGCCAAAGCACAGGTCCTGATCGATGACGGCCAGGCCTGGCGCAAATTCCAGGCGATCTGCGAAGCCCAAGGCGGCATGCGCGTGCCGCCGCAGGCCGCGCATACCCATGTGGTTGCCGCACCGGCAGCAGGCCCGGTGATCAGCATCGACAACCGCCGTCTCGCCCGTGTCGCCAAACTCGCCGGCGCACCGCAGTCGCCGGCTGCAGGGCTTTATCTGCACAGTCCCGTCGGCACGCGGGTGGAACGCGGACAGCCGCTATTTACGCTGCACGCCGAAACGCCGGGCGAGCTCGCCTACGCGCTGGCCTACCTGTACGGCCAGCCGCCCGTCGTGGCCATCGCAAACGGCCAATGACCAGCGGGTCTTTACCTATTATTTTTGCGCTACCCGGCAACGAGGCGCTTGCCGCAGCGCTGGCATCTCATCTTCATGCCTCTGTCGGTGAACTCGCTATACGGGGTTTTCCCGACGGTGAAACCTATCTGCGTTTTGTCACGCCAGTGACGGGAAGCAAGGTCGTGCTGGCCTGCAGCCTGCACCATCCCGATGATCAGGTCATGCCTCTGCTGTTTGCTGCTGCGACTGCGAAGGAACTCGGCGCCGCAGCCGTGGGATTGGTCACACCTTATCTGGGTTATATGCGCCAGGACAAACGGTTCAACGAAGGTGAAGCCGTGACATCCGCCCTTTTCGCGCGCCTGCTATCGCAGCACATCGACTGGCTGGTGACGGTCGATCCGCACCTGCACCGCTGGCATTCACTGGACGAAATCTATTCCGTGCCGAGTGCCGTTGTACCCGCAGCGCCACTGCTCGCCGCGTGGATCAAGGCCAACGTCAACTCGCCAGTGCTGATCGGACCGGATGCCGAAAGCGAACAATGGGTGTCGGCAGTTGCTCGCGATGCCGGTGCGCCACATGTGGTGCTGGAGAAAATTCGCCGTGGCGACCGCAATGTGTCCGTCAGCATCCCCGACCCTGAAGTATTGCGCGGACGTACGCCAGTGCTGGTGGATGACATCATTTCCACGGGGCGCACCATGATCGCCGCCGCCCGGCACGCACTGGCGCAGGGATTGCCGACGCCGGTGTGCATCGGTGTGCATGCGGTTTTTGCCGGTGACGCTTACGAAGCGCTGCTCACGGCCGGCGCGGCGCGCGTGGTCACCACCAATACGATTCCCCAGGCGACCGGGGTCATTGATGTCAGTGCTGCGATTGCAGCAGCTGCTGCAGGGCTGCTCGCCGGCTGAGGCTCAAAAAACGGCGGGCTGGTGGCCCGCCGCCCTGGTATTTCAATGCCACACTGAAATCAGAACGGGATTCCAACCAGTGCCTTGAACACCAGCTTGTCATCGGTGCCGGTTGTCCAGCCATGGCCAACGCCGAGGTGCAGGTCGAAATGGTTGCGGGTCTTGAACTCGGTCACCAGATAGGTGATCTGCTCAGACTGCGTACCCCAGGTCAGGTCGCGGACGCGGCCCGGCGAGGAGTAGTGCTCGATGCCGACAGCCACATCACCGGCCAGTTCGCGCATGGCCTGGCCGAATATTTCGAAATCGACATAACGGCCGCTCGGATTCTTGCTCAGCGACTGCGTCAGTATCGGGTTCACCGTGAAACGCCAGTCGCCCTGGCGGGTGCCGATGATGCCGCGGATTTCGCCGTTGTATTTCGATTCGGTGATGCGCTCATCGTAATAGGCGATTTCGTAATTGGCGCCGTAGAAGAACGACTTGCCCTCGGCATACTCATTGTTGTCGAGATAGTGCATGCGCACCTTGACGCCGTCTGCGGTCAGTTTGCCGCCGCGATCGACCGACATCGGGAAATGCAGGCCCAGGTTCCACTTCCCGGAAAGGCCCCAGACGATTTCCGGCATCACACGTACAACGTGGTGCGGCGGCTGTTCGCCGGGATAATCCGGGGTGCTGCGGGCGCGCCGCGCGTAATTCACGTGCAGTTCATAGCCGACTTCGCCGGGTTTCTCGAACTCATCGGTGAACACCACGATCTCGTCGGGGGCGGCGGTCGCGGCGACCGGAACCAGCGCCAGCAAGGCCGCCAGCAATACCGGGATTCTTACTTTTTTGAACATCTGCTTCCTTATTATTGCTGGCCCCTCGGCAACCGGTTGTAGTCCCGGCAGGCACCAACGTTGTTATCGGCTTCTTTCGCGAAACCCCGAGCCCTTTTAATCATCCGCTTCAGGGCTTACGCAGTAAGGTCGGGGTAATGTACCGGCAGTAGACTTCACGTCGCACAAGTAACTACCATAACCCTTTGTATTTTAATTGATATTTATCTTCACACAATATTCACAGCCCCCCCTTCAGGATGCCGGACGCTCCAGTATCTGGAACCCGAATTTTGCGACTTGAACATTGATGTCAATTACAGCCCACCCCTTCAGCCCTTTGAAGGTAACGCATTGTTTTCGCGAGCGATTGCAGAGAAATCCCATGCGCACCGGAAATGCACCACTATTTTGATCAACTGCAGCACCACCGCCCTGATGGAACATCCATTAAGCATGACGGGCGCAAGCGGTGTACGATCAATGGTTAATCACAGACAATGAACGATTTCGAAACAATGTTCGCACCAGACTGCCGCCAAATCCATCATCCCAGCACTGAAGCCCGCATCGACATCCCCGGATCAAAACCGTTGATCTC
>CANHZX010000095.1 GCA_947465215.1 Betaproteobacteria bacterium
GGTCGCTGCGGCACCGGCGCCGCCTTTGTAGGGGATATGCACCAGGTCGATACCGGCCAGCTTCAGGAACTGCTCCATCTCCAGACGGCCGTTGCTGCCGGCGCCGGCGGAACCGTAATTGAGTTTGCCCTTCTGCAGTTTGGCGAAGGCAACAAACTCTTTCATGTTTTTCACCGGCACCGACGGGTGCGCCGCCAGACCCACCGGCACATCAACAACCTGGGTAACCGCAGCGAAATCGCGCACCGGACGCACCGGGAATTTCGGATAGATGCTCGGGTTGATCGCCATGGTGCCGATATTACCGAGCAGGAAGGTGTAACCATCCGCAGGCGCCTTCGCCGCGACCTCAACGCCGATATTGCCGGAGGCACCGGCACGGTTGTCGATCAGGATCTGCTGGCCGAGTTCCTGCTGCAGCTTCGGCTGCATCAGACGCCCCACCAGATCCGAAGCGCCACCAGGCGCAAACGGCACGACCATGCGCACCGCTCGTACCGGATAGACATCCGCCGCCTGTGCCGACAGTGCCGCTGCGAATGCCAGCGCGCCCATTACCAATGCTTTTTTCCTGTTCACCCTGTTCATCCTGTTAATTGTTTTTGTAGAACAATCAGCGTGCGTTCCTGCGAACTGCATCCTCAAGCAACGGATAAGCACTGACCGAGCTCGGCGTTCCCAGAATCGGCACTTCGCGAAGCCACTGCGGCCCCAGTTGCTTGATCGAAGTCACGCCCATCAGGCCCATCACGGTGCGAACTTCCAGTTCCATCAGCTCGAGCATCCGTGCAACACCAGCTTCGCCGCCGGCGCTCAAGGCGAGACCGAGTAGCTTGCCGACGCCTACCGCCTTGGCACCCAGACAAAGCATCTTCACCACATCAGTCCCGCGCTGCACGCCACCGTCAGCGAGCACCTCGGCGCGGCCGGCCACTGCCTTGACTACTTCAGCCAGCACTTCGATGCTGCCCTGCGCATGATCCAGTTGGCGGCCGCCGTGGTTCGAAACATAAACCACATCCGCACCGTGCTCGATCGCCAGCACCGCATCTTCCGCAGTGGCAATGCCCTTGGCGATCAGCGGCAGACCGACACGTTCCTTCATCCAGACCAGATCTTTCCAGTTCAGGCTCGCCTGAAAGGACTGGTCGCCGAAACCTTCCTTGACCGGCAGGCCGCTGACAATGTCGCGCTCGCGACGGCCGTAGAAATTGCGGTCCACAGTCACGCACAGAGCGCCGTATTCAGCCTTGCGCACACGGTCCAGAATGCCTTCGATCCAGGTCCGGTCTCCGCGCACATACAACTGGAATATCAGTTTGCGTTTGACGGCTTCCTGCGCTGCCTCGAGGCTGGGCTTGGCGGCGGTTGCGATAAAGGCCGTAGTACCGCGGGAGTCGGCGGCACGAGCCACGGCCGGACCGCCTTCATGGTGCACCTTGCCGAGGAAACCGCCGACCGGTGCCGGAAATACCGGAAAGGCCAGATCCTGACCGAGCAGTGTGGTGCTGAGGTCAATATGGCGGACATCGACCAGCACACGCTGGCGCAGTGCCAGCGCATCAAGACCTGCGCGGTTGCGGCGCAGGGTCATTTCCGAATCCGCGCCGCCCATCAGGTGATCCCACACCGGGGCCGGCAGCTTGCGGTGAGCGGCGAGTGCGATTTCCTGCAGGGTGTCGAACTGACCCGGCGCTTTTTTCTCCAGCCCCAACGGATTGGATGTTTTTTTGGAGACCTTCGCCGCACTGGCGTTCTTTGAAGCAGGTTTACGGGCTACAGCTTTTTTGCCCTTGGCTTTACTCAGGGATTTTTTGACTGTGGTTTTCTTGCGGGCAACGGCCATTTCAATAGTCCTTCCTGCAGTAAGTCTTGCTGAGATTTATGGTTATTTTAATAATAAAAACAATTACTTATAAATTCATGCAATTTATTGCCGATTCAACAGGAAGCGCTTTTCCCACTGCTCCACACCATCCAGCCCCAGCACTTCGTTATATTCCTTGGATGTCAGCATGCGATCGCGCACAGCCGCGGTATTGCCGTCACGCTTCAGCGTTCCCAAAGCGTTCTTGATCGCAAATCCGGCAGCGTTCCTGGCCAGGCCCGGGAAGATGGCGAGGCGGAATCCGAGTGCCTCGATTTCCGGCACCGTCAGTTCACCGAGCTTGCCGCCACCGTCGATATTGACCAGACAGGGCGCATCGGTCTCCGACGTCACCCGCTTCAGATCGTCGAGGATGGTCGGGCTGTTCTTCAACTCGACAAACACCACATCGGCGCCGGCCTTGCGGTAGGCCTGACCGCGACGGATCGCCTCATCCAGACCGAGACCGCCCGCCGCATCGGTGCGCGCAATGATGATGAAGTCCGGATCCCGGCGCGCCGCCACCGCTGCTTCAATCTTGCCGACATGCTCCTCCATTGCCACAACCGGACGCGAGCCCGGCAAATGACCGCAGCGTTTCGGCGCAACCTGGTCCTCGATATGAATGGCGGCAACGCCCGCACTTTCATATTCCCTTACGGTATGCCAGACGTTCACAGCATTGCCGTAACCGGTATCGGCGTCGCAGATCAGCGGAATGTTCACGCAGGCCGCCGCGCGGTGGGCATGAGCCGCAAACAATGTCAGATCGACCAGACCGACGTCCGGTTGACCGAGCAGACAGGCTGATACACCGTTGCCAGTCATGTACACCGCTTCGAATCCGGCCTGCTGCACCATGCGCGCACCGTAAGCATCGTAAATACCGGGTGCCACAATCATGCCGCCTTCGGTCAGCCGCTTGCCCAACTGCTGTCTTACCGTGAGATTTGCCGCCACGTTGGATTCTTTCTTTATTGAATGATTACTGTGAATCGGTCAGACCGAGCTTCTTCTTCACCGCCTCGGTTTCCTTGATGTCCTGCGCCAGCTGGGCGCGGAAAGCGTCCGGCCCCTGGTAGCCGTCGAGCTGCGACACCCGAGTGAGGTAAGTCTTCCATTCCTGGGTCTGCTGCGCTTTCTGGATTGCTGAAGCCAGCCGGTCAATAACCGGTTTCGGCGTGCCGGTTTTCGCCATGATGCCGCGCCACTGGTAACGCACGACATCCCAGCCTTTTTCCTTATAGGTCGGCACCTCCGGAAAATCCTCCAGCCGCTTCTCCGAGGACACCGCCAGCACACGCACCTTGCCGGCATCAATCATCGGTTTGACGTTGCCGGGATTGGTTGCCGCGGCGTCGATGTGGCCGCCGGCAATCGCCGTCAGCGCCGGACCGCCGCCGGGATACGGCACCCAGGCGGTCTTGAACTTGGCCACATCCGAAAACACTTCCCAAGCCACGCGATGCGAACTGATCGCAAACGGGCCTCCGACATTCAGGTATTCCGGCCTCTTGCGGGCAAAAGCGACGAACTGCTCCAGATTCTTGAAAGGCGTCGACGTATGCACGATCAGGCCGTAAGGATCGATCTGCGATCGCGCAACCATCTGCAGGTCCTCGACCTTGAACTGCGCGGTCTTTTCGCTGAACAGCGTCGCCAGCGACAGCGTGTTCGCGGCGATGGTGTAACCGTCCGCCGGACCGCGAACCAGCATATTGACCATGACAATGCCGGAGCCACCGGTGCGGTTTTCGACAACGACGTTCTGACCCAGCTCAGGAATCAGCAACTTGGCCAGCGTACGGGCGTAGACGTCAACCGGCGATCCCGCTGCCGACCAGCACAGTATGGTGATCTGCTTGGATGGATAGGCCTGCGCCTGCGCGAGACCGGCCAAACCGGCCAGCACCAGCGATAAGACAATCTGTTTCATCTTCATGCGGCCTCTCCTCCAACATTCCAGTCAGGATGTTTCTGCAGAAACGGAATCAGTCCGCCCGCTTCCAGTAACGTTCTCACCGTTGCCGGCAACGGTGGCACGGCGCGAGTGATATTTTTAGCAGGTACGACGATGCGCCCCGCGGCCAGATCAATCTCCATTGCATCACCGGCAACGATGCCGCTGATGTCACATTCGATCACCGGCATGCCGTTGTTGATGGCATTGCGGTAGAACTGACGACCGAAACTCGGAGCAATGATCGCGGAAACACCCATCCGGTGCATCACATGCACAGCCTGCTCGCGCGAAGAATTGATGCCGAAGTTCTTGCCGGCGACGATGACATCGCCCTTGTTGAACGCCTTGGCGAAGCCAGGCGCAACCTGCTCAAATGCCACGGTCGCGATATAAGCGGCATCCTTGCCCGGCAGGTATTTACTCGAACAATGAATGTCGGTGCTGACCTCGTCACCGATGATCCGCGCACAGCCTTTGATGATGTTCATGGTTGTCCTCAGGCTGCCGCGCGCCAGTCGCCGCCGGCGACGGTGCGGGCATCGGTGACTACGCCGGTCAATGCTGACGCGGCAACAGTGGCAGCAGAGCCGATCCAGATTTCGGATTTCGGATTGCCGAGCCGCCCCTTGAAGTTGCGGTTGGCGCTGGAAATCACCACCTGATCATCTGCAGCAATGTAGTGGCCGGTGATGTTGACGCAGGTGCCACAGCCTGCCGCCTCCACCGAAGCGCCCGCCGCGGTGAGGATTTCGAACAGACCTTCGCGCATCGCCGCCAGATAGATCGCCCTCGAAGCCGGCGTGATGATCATGCGCACGCCCTTCGCCAGCTTTTTGCCCTTGAGGATCGCCGCCGCCTGACGGATATCGTCGAGCCGGCCGTTGGTGCAGGTGCCGATCAGCGCCACCTGGATTTTCTTGCCGGCGACATCGGGTACCGCTACCACATCATCGATGTTGTGCTGACGCGCCACCTGCGGCGCCAGCGTCGCGGTGTCGATCACGATCCGTTGTGCGTAAACGGCGTCCGCGTCCGCCTTGACCGGCTTCGGTGCCGCTGCGCCGTGCGCCTTCAGCCAGGCGAAGGTTTTTTCATCAGCTTCGAGCAACGCCGCCTTCGCGCCCAGCTCGGCGGCGTGATTGGACAAAGTCATACGGTCGTCGATGGCCATCGCCGAAACCCCGCTGCCGCAGTATTCCAGCGCCCGGTAGTTCGCGCCCTCGGCGCCAAGTTTGCCGAGCATGGTCAGTGTGACATCCTTGGCCCAGACGCCCGGCTGCAAAGGACCGTTCAGTTCAATGCGGATGGTTTCCGGCACACGGAACCACAGCTTGCCGGTCATCATCACGGCCGACACGTCCGTGCCTTCGACACCGGTACCGAACGCATTGAATGCGCCATAAGTCGTTGAATGGGTATCGGTGCCGACCACGAGATCACCGCAGGTCAGGTGCCCGCCTTCGGGAAGCACCTGATGACAGATGCCGTCACCGACGTCATACAGCGGCGAACCGTATTTGTCGGCGAACGCACGCATCGCGACATGCGTGTTCGCTGCTTCCATGTTCGGTGGCGGTGAATAATGGTCAAGAACCAGCGCAACGCGTTTGACATGCGGCAGCGATTTCGCGCCCAGCTTTTCAATCATCTTTAGCGCGTTGCCCGCACGCGCATCATGGATCATCGCAAAATCAACGTCGGCAACAACGATCTCACCGGCATTCGCGGGCCGGCCACCGGCATGTTGGCCGAGAATTTTCTCGGCAATTGTGTGACCCAAAGGGGTATCTCCTGATGGAAAGAGCCGCAAGTTCAGAATGAGCGGCTAAGGCAGAAATTTTACCCCAGGCCTCGCCGGTTCCACCGGCCTTGTTCACGATGTGATCGCTGTAAACCCATGAAACAAAAGCCTTACTGGCAATACGGGTCCGCATGGTAGGAACACGGACACCGTATGCCGCTTATTTGTCCCTGAACGACCGCCCACCGTCGACGGTCACTATCGTGCCACTGATATAGGAAGCCCTGCCCGAAGCGAGAAACACGATGGTGCTGGCAATCTCGTCGACCGAGGCCAGGCGCCCGAAGGGGTAACCCTTGGTCAGTTCATGCCAGCGTTTCGCATCGCCCAGCTCCTTCTGCGCCCGCGCCTCCCAACGTACTGTCTGACGTTCCGTTTCGGTCGCCGCCGGATTGAGCCCGACAACACGCACGCCGTAAGCGGGACTTTCGGCACCCAGCGCCCGCGACATCGAAATCAGCGCCGCATTGGCCATGCTGCCGGCAATGTAATCCGCGCGCGGCCGCTCGCCCGATGCACCGATGACATTGATGATCACCCCGGAGCGCCGCTTACACATCGCGGTATAAACCTCACGCGCGACATTGAGAAACCCGAATAGCTTCAGCGACCAGGAAGCCTCCAGCGCTGCCTGATCCATTTTCGCCAGCGCGCCCTGCGGAATCGAACCGGCGTTATTGATCAGGATATCGACGCCTTTCAATTCAAGCGATAGCTGCGAAGCCGCCGCCGCATCGGACAGGTCCACCGCATGACAAGTCACTTCGACCTTGTGTTCAGTAAGAATCGCTTTGCGAGCAGCTTCCAGATTTTCAGATTTGCGCGCCACCAGATGCAGATTGCAGCCTTCCTCGGCCAGCAGTTTGGCAACACCCAGTCCGATACCCCGCGAACCGCCGGTGATCAGCGCTGTTTTTCCCTTGATGCGAAGGTCCATTTATCAACCGCCTTTTTTCAGAAGTCCAAGATCATCCAGCGTGCTGCGCATCTGGGCGTCCAACTCGTCCCAGTATTTGCGGGTTTCGCGGCTGTTGGTGTAATTCGGCTCCCACTCGTTCTTGTCGAGGTGTACGCGCCAGCTCGAATCCTTGTCGAGGTTGGAGAAGTACTGCTCCCAGTAAGCCAGCTGGTTGGGCGGAATACTCTTGCCGGTAATCAGACCGCGGTAATTCGAGAACGAGGTATTCGCCCCCTGCTCCCGGAAGGTCGGTACGTCGGCAAAAACTCCGCCGATACGCTTCGGAGATGTAATCCCGATCACCCGCACCGTCCCCGCCTTCAGGTGCGACACCGCCGAAGAAGCACTCGCCGAAACAAAATCGACATGGCCGCCCAGCGCCGCGGTAATGGCCTTGCCGGCCGAATCAAAAACCCCCGAACGCACCTTCTTGATGTCGACGCCGGCAGCCTTGAACACCAGACCCGCCGCAATGTGATTGGCACCGCCGGCCACCGACGAGAACGAGACGCTCAGCGAGGCGGGATCCTTTTTCAGGCGCTCCAGCAGATCGCGGCCGGTCTTGATCGGTGATTCATTGCGGACAACGAACACTACGTATTCATCGTACAGCAGGCACACCGGCGTGAAATCGCGATAACTGAAGGTCGTGGTGCCGGTCAGATGCCCGACAGACAAGTTCAGATTGGCCATCATCAGGTAATGGCCGTCATTGGCATGCTGGTTGAGGTAACTCCAGGCGATGGTATTGCCGCCACCGGGTTTGTTCATCACGTTCATCGGCACATCGAGCAGACGTTTCTCCTGCGTCACCTGCGCGATCAGGCGCAGCATCAGGTCATTGCTGTTGCCGGCCGCGGAGCCGACGATCAGTTCGACCGGACGCTGCGGCTTCCAGGGAGTCTGCGCCCCAACGACAGTGGCAGCCAGAGCCAGTGCCACAGCCATGATGAAACGATAAACAGAAAAGAATCTGCACTCGCAACGTTTGCTGACCATTTTTTATCCTTTCTTGTTGATCCGACACCGCCGGCACGGTGTCCTGTGCCGGCGCCTCCTCCTCAGGATTTCTGCGCGTCGAGCCTGCGTCTCACTCAAAACCGTAAAGTGTGACCGGATTGTCCACCAGAATCTTTTTGCGCATTGACTCGTCATCGCAGAACTTCGCGAACAGATCCACCAGCTCGCCGTCGTTCGGCATGATCTTGACGTTCGGATGCGGAAAATCCGTTCCCCACAGGATACGGTCCGGCGCCGCTGCAATGAGCTCGCGCACAAAGGGCTCGGCATCGTGAAAGGGTTTGCCCGTGGATGAAATACGCTCCGGGCCGCTGACCTTGGTCCAGGCCAGCGGATTACGCATCAGGTCGAGCATCTGCAGGAAGGCATCCTGCTTGACGCCGAGCTTCGCTTCGGGACGCCCCATGTGATCGACGATAAAGGGGATTTTCAGGCCGTCGAGGAAACTGCGGTACTGGCGGATGTCCTGGGCATCCAGATGCAACTGCAGATGCCAACCCAAGGGCGTGATGCGCTCGACCACGGCATTGACGGCCTTCATGTCCGGCGCACCGCCGAGATGGGCTACAAAATTGATCCGAGCGCCGCGCACGCCACCGGCATGCAGACGCTCCAATTCCTTTTCACTGACATCGGGCTTGACCATCGCCACACCGCGCCAGGCGCCGTTCGAATGCGCCAGCGCATCCATCATGGCGCTGTTGTCGGTGCCATGACAGCTCGCCTGCACAATGACCGCGCGCGAAAAACCCAGGTGCTTGTGCAAGGCAGCCAGTCGCTCGCGCCCCGCATCTTCCGGGGTATAGCTACGGTTAGCGGCATAAGGGAACTTCGCCGCCGGGCCGAAAACATGGCAATGCCCGTCACAGGCATTCGGCGGCGGCGTATAACGCGGTTTGATCGGATACGGATCAGGGGCGAGAATTTTCTTAGGTTCGTGTATTCCGGCAGTGCTCATAGTCTGGGGATCCGTGCTTTGTCGATGAGGGCATTCCACTTGGCAATCTCTTCAGTGACGTTCTTGCGCATGCCCTCAGGGGTATTGAGATTCTGCTCTACGCCAAGTTCCTGGAAACGCTGCTTCACCTGCGGTGAATTGACGGCGTCGTGCACTTCCCTGTTTAGCCGGTCAACCAGCGCACGCGGGGTTTTCGCAGCAACGCCGATGCCGTTCCACGACATCACCTCGTAACCCGGCAGCCCGCTTTCATGCAGCGTCGGAACATCGGGCAACGGTGCAAAACGGGTTTTCGACGATACCGCGATGACGCGCAAGGCATTGGCGCGCACCTGTCCGAGCACCGGCGGCAGGAATTCGAAGGCTGCCCGCACATCGCCGCCGCGCACCGCCGTCAGCACGCTCGCCGTGTTGTTGAAAGGCACCGTGATGTAATCCAGCCCGGCCATCGACTTGAACAGCTCTGAGGACAGATACTGCGTGGTACCGATATTGATGCTGCCGACATTCATCTTGCCTGGGGTCGACTTGGCCAGCGCGATCAGGTCGCGCGTGGTTTTGACCGGGGACTCGGGTTGCACCAGCACACCAATGCTGAACGCGCCGATGGTGGTGACCATTTCAAAATCCCGCAGCGTGTTGTACGGCAAGGACTTGAACATCGCGGCACTGACGGCGTTGGTATTGTTGAGCAGCATCAGCGTGTAACCGTCAGGCTCCGACTTCGCCACCACCTCGGCAGCAACAATGCCGCCGGCGCTGGGACGGTTGTCGACAATGACCTGCTGGCCCATTTTTTCACCCATCTTCTGCGCCACCGCACGGGCAGTGATGTCGCCGACGCCACCGGGACCGAAAGGCAGCACCAGCCGTATCGGCCGGCTGGGATAGTTCTCCGCGAACGCAAGGCCTGACGCCAAGGCGACGCCGATCATCGCAAGTTTCAGCAGGGATCTCATTGTTTCTCCATAAACATTGATGTCCGTAATGCTAAAAAGTGCCGCTTATTTTGATGCCTTGGGTAGGTATTTCCCTTCGTAATCGACACGGAATTCGCCGTTCTTCACACCCTTGACGTTGCCATCGCGCAGCCACTCCAGCGACGACTCATGCAGCACCTTGTGTTGCTTCTCCCAGACCAGGAAATGTGAGGCACAGGCGACATCCAGGAAGACTTTTTCCTTCGAAGCAATCTGTTCGTAAACCGTGCGCCGCTCGGCGAGCCGGTCGAATTCACCGACCACGACCAGCGTCGGCGACGTCACCTTCTGCGACAGCTCCTGCGTCCAGCCGAAGTTCGTTGCGTTGCGGCCGCGCATCGCGCCGTCCTTGCCCCAGCCCTCTCCGACGCGGTCCCACTGCATGATGGATTTCCAAACGGCATCGCGAACGCCCGGCTCGACCTGCCCCGGACAACGCACATCGGGATCCCAGCGCAACCGTTCCATGTCATCGCGGGTCTGCAACTGCACCGGGAATCCGGCGGCCGGTTTGTCGGGAATCGGGCCCTTGATCACCGGACTCGGTGCGTAAAGCATCACGCGATCGATCTTGCCCGGATTCTGCGACACATAACCGCCGACACGCGGACCGCCGGCCGACCAGCCGATGATGTGGATACGATCCACCTTATTGACCTTGCGAAGGTGATCGACCACGGCATCCATTTCCGCCCAGTCGTCGCGGATGGTATTGAATTCCTGGGCGTGATTCGCCGGGCAGCTGGCGCGCAGCAGTTTGCCGGTGATCAGGTCCTGCTGTTTCGGATTGACATTACACGGGTCATCCATCATCGGCCGCGGGGAACCGCCATAACCGGACAGGTCCATGGCATAAGTGTTGAATCCGGCATTCGCCAGATACGCCATCCAGTTGTAATCCTTGTGATCGAGATCAAAGTCGGGCACCGTCGGCACTGTCGCGCCATGCACGAACAGCACCACCCGCCCGGTCATGTCCGCCCCCGGCTGCATCAGATTTGCCGGTGCTTTCTGGCGCACGAACAGGCCGACACGCTGACCCTTGATCGGCTGCAGCGTCGACACATGTGGCACAAAATGATCGGTGGTGACCAGTGCCGCCGAAGCGCTGGATGACGGCGCAGACGCACAACCCTGAACAGCCGCAACGAGTATCACAGCGGCAATACCGCAAGTTTTGTTACGCATCACTCCTCCGGTCAGCGGCGTCGGCACCAGCCTTGCCGTTCATGTTGAACTGCCGGAACGTCAGCCGGTGGCCGCGTCCCTTGTTGTTGTGAACTGAAGATTACCGCAATAAAACCATGCTGGCGGCCCTGTATTAGCGACCGATCCCCAGCAACACCCGCGCCTCATCCGTAGTCGTCGGCTCACGACCCACCGCACGGCCGAGTTCGGCAAAACGGCGAACCAGCTCCGCGTTGGTCGGACAGCCCAGCTCCGGATAGGGATAGTCACCAATGCCCGGTGCCAGATGGCCGTTGCGGTCCAAAGCGGTCGAAGCTACATTGAACAGATTGCCTTCCTTGCAGGCCACCGTCCATTCAATGCGACGCTGGGGCGGCAGAAAATCGATCAGCGCTTCCAGACCGCGTGTCGTACAGGGATGCGCGCCGACAATGCCGCCTTCAGCCAGAACGCACTGCACATAAGCCGGTTCCTTGATCGCGCCCATGTCGAGGAAGGCATCGACCATGCGCAC